>CACMUH010000049.1:0-2003 GCA_902616875.1 uncultured Pelagibacteraceae bacterium | reverse complement strand
AGAGGTAAAGAATATGTTGGACTTTCACCATTTAAAAATGAAAAAACTCCTTCCTTTACTGTAAATGATGAAAAAGAATTTTATCATTGTTTTGCAACATCCGAACATGGAAATATTTTTGATTTTGTAATGAAAACTCAAAATTTTAAATTTGGTGAGGCTGTAAAGCATTTGGCAAATTTAGCTGGTATGCAACCGTACATTTTTTCAAAACAAGATGAAGAAAGAGAAAAAAAGTGGAAATCATACTCATCTATTTTCTTGGAATATGTAGAGTTTTATCATAATCAACTTTTGAAAAATGAAAAATATTCTAAAGCAAGAGATTATCTGAAAAATAGATCACTTGACAAAGATCAAGTTAAAAAATTTAAGATCGGTTTTGTAGAAAAAAAACCTAAATTATTTGAAGAATTAAAAAAAAAATATCAAATTGATGATTTACTAGAAACAGGACTATTTTATTTAGATGAAAAGAAAAATATTTATGTTGAAAGATTTAGAGGAAGATTAATTTTTCCAATTAATAATATTTCAGGACAACCAATTGCTTTAGGGGGAAGAATAATTGAAAAAAGCGATTTTCTTGCTAAGTATGTAAATTCCCCAGAAACATTATTCTTTAAAAAAGGATCCAACTTATACAATTTAGATTTAACAAGAAAATTGTCTAATAAGTTTGACAATATTTTTTTAGTCGAGGGCTATATGGATGTCGTTGGTTTAAATAAAAATGGAATAGAAAATGCAGTTGCTAATTTAGGAACATCTTTAACAGATAAACAAATACTTACTCTAAATCAGTTTTTTAATGATATTATCATTTGTTTTGATGGTGATGAGAGTGGTTACAAGGCAGCCTTAAGAGCCGCAGAAAATTCTATAAAAAATATGAAACCTGATAAGCAAATATCATTTTTATTTTTACCAGATCAAGAGGATCCAGATAGTTTTGTTAATAAAAATGGGAAAGAATATTTCTTTGATTATTCAAAACAAAATAACATATCAATCCACCAATTTATATTTAATCATTATAAAAAAAATACTCAAAATAATCCATCTTCAATGGCAATTTTTGAAAAAAAATTAAGATCTATAGCTAACACAATTAAAGATAATTATATAAAAAAATACGTTTTAGAATATTTTATAGAAAAAATCTCAGGATTAACTCCATATACAAGTCAAAATCAAAAAAACTTTTACACGAAAAAAACTAGATCTTTAGAGAAGACCAAAAAACATTTTAATGAAAGCCAATCATTATCAAGTGTAGAATTAAAAGAATTTTCATTAATTTATGTTGTTATTAATAATTTGAATTTGATGCGGGATCATATTCATTTGCTTAAAGATATAAAATTATTTTCCGAGGTAAATAAACAAATTTTTGAAAAAATTGTACTCAAATTAAACTTAGAAAATAATTTGTCTATTGATCAGTTAGATATTGACACTCAATTAATTGATAAAATTACAAAGTTTGCTCCCATCAAGCATATTTTGCAAAAAAAAAGTAATAAAGATCATGAAATCATTGAACTATTAGAGGACATAGCTCGTGATCTAAATAATTATGATTTAGAATTTAGAATACAGGAATTAGAATCGAAGTTTTCAAAAGATTTAAGTGAGTCAACATTTAATGAGCTAAAAGAGCTGAAAAAAAAGCAAAATATCAATTAATACCATTAAATTAATAATGGATTTTTTTAAATTTGCTATTATATACAACTCTTCAAATATATTGGTGTGGAAAGAATAATTACAAAATCGTTTGCTCGTTTAATGGGACGTGGAACCCACAGAGGTTTTATAACCCATGAGGAATTAAGTAAATCTCTCGGAAAAAGAAATCTTTCAGATCAAAATTTAGCTCAAGCTTTTATTCATATTTTGGATGAAAAGATAACCTTAGTTGAAAAAAAATCAGATTTTAAAGTTTTAAGAAAAAAAGAGGGTTCATCAAAAGATGAAGGAAAAACTATTGAAAAAAGTGA
>CACMUH010000048.1:0-2033 GCA_902616875.1 uncultured Pelagibacteraceae bacterium | reverse complement strand
TAATATTTAATTTATTTTTTTTCAAAGCCTATAGTGATGATCAAATTAATTTTGATGTAACTGAAATTGAGATTTTAGATGCTGGTAATAAAATAATCGGAAAAAATAGAGGCACAATTAGTACAACTAATGGAATCAATATTGAAGCTGATGAGTTTGAGTTCGATAAAATAAAAAATATCCTTACCGCCGTTGGTAATATTAAAATTAAAGATAATATTAATAATTATAATTTTTCTGCACAAAATCTTTTGTATTTAAAAAATGAAGAAAAAATAAATTTAAGAGGACAAGTAGAAGCTTTAGTAAACGACGATTATAAGTTTAAAACTGAAAATATAACTGTTCTCAGAAATGAGATGATAATAAATTCAGATATTGGGGCAACAATCTTAGATAATATAAATCAAACTCGATATGAAATTGGAAAGTTTAGCTACTCACTTACAGAAGAAATTTTAAAAGGTGAAAAATTTTTTATTAATACAAAGTATGATCAGCCTTTTAGTGACAAGTTTTTTTTTAAAAGTGCAGTCTTCAATCTAAGAGAACAAAGTTATATTGCAAAAGACATAAAAATTAATTTTAAAAAAGACGTTTTTGGTAATAGAGAGAATGATCCAAGATTTAAGGGTCTCTCTTCATCAAGTAAAAATGGTATTACAACAATTAATAAAGGTATATTTACAAGCTGTAAAAAGAATGACAGATGCCCTCCATGGTCTATTCAAGCTGATAAAATCACTTACGACCAAAATAAAAAACAAATAAATTATGATAACGCTGTGGTGAAAGTTTACGATATTCCGGTTTTGTATTTTCCAAAATTTTTTCATCCTGGACCAACAGTGAAAAGGCAATCAGGTTTTTTAGTACCACATATAAATAATTCAAATATTTTAGGTTCTTCACTTCAAATTCCATATTTTTATGCTTTATCTAATAATAAAGACTTTACTTTTAAACCAACTCTATTTGATAAAGATATTTTAATGTTTCAAAACGAATATAGACAACAAAATAAGAATTCATTTTTTACAGCTGACTTTAATATTGTAGATGGATATAAGTCAAAAAAGTCAAATGAAAGAAATACTTTAACACATTTATTTTCTAAATATAAATTAGAATTAGGTTTTAAAGACTTTATTGATAGCTCGCTCAATATTTCATTTCAAAAAGTTAATAAGGATACATATTTAAAAATTTTCGACACAAATATTGTAAATACAGATTTAAAGCCAGACAATTTTGATACATTGAGTTCTGACATAGATTTTAATCTTGAAAATGAAAAATTTTCACTTAATGCTGGTTTTACTGCATACGAAAATCTCTCAGCATTAAACAGTGATCGTTATCAATACGTTTTACCATATTATGACTTTTCCAGAAGTTTTTTTAAAAATAATTTTGGTTCTTTTAATTTCATTTCACAGGGCGACAATATCCTAAAAGATACAAATAGTTTAAGATCAAGAATGATAAATAATCTAAGTATACAGAGTAATGACAATTTTACTAAACTTGGTTTCAAAAATAATTTTAATTATTATTTAAAAAATACAATTACTGCTGGGAAAAATAATATTAATTATGATTCTAGTCCAAACATAAAATTTATGAATATTTTTGAAGCAATTTCGAGTTTTCCACTTATAGATATCAATGAAAATTACGTGAATTATCTGAATCCTAAGATATCTTTAAGAATAAATCCATCGAACATGAAAAGTTACAAAAATGAAAATAGACAAATTAATAACGACAATTTATTTAATATTAATAGACTTGGTTTAATTGATACTCTTGAATCTGGGCAGAATTTAACATTAGGATTAGATTATAGAAAAGAAAATATAAATGATATCAACAAATATTTTGAGTTTAAACTTGGTAAGGTTTTAAGGACAAAAGAGAACAAGGATATACCATCGAATAGCACTCTAGATAAGAAAAATTCTAATTATTTTGGTAAATTAACAAATAATCTCAATGAAAATATAAATTTAAATTATGAATTTTCAGTTAAT
>CACMUH010000047.1:0-2250 GCA_902616875.1 uncultured Pelagibacteraceae bacterium | reverse complement strand
GTTTACCAGACAATATTAAAAGAGTTATCCCAAATAATCTTTGTGCAGAAATTGAGTTAGAAAAGATAAAACCTCTTAAAATTTTTAAATGGCTAAAAAAAAACGATATAAATGACTACGAAATGTTAAAGACTTTTAATTGTGGTGTTGGTTTTTGTCTAATTATTAATCCAAGAAATTTAAAAAAAATTAATAAATATTTTTCTAAAGATTATAAACCTTATGTAATTGGTAAAATATCGAAAAATTCAAAAAAAATAAAATTGAATGGTGAAATCAATTGGTCCTAAAAAAATAAGAACTGCAGTTTTTATTTCTGGAACAGGAAGTAATTTGGAGAATTTAATTAAATTCTCACTAAAAAAAAGATCTCCAATTAAAATAACTTTAATTATTTCTAATAATACAAAAGCAAAAGGACTTAAATTTTCAAAACTGTATAAAATTAAAAAAAAAGTTTATAACTATGATAAAAAAAAAATCTCAGAAAAAAGAATATTAAAAGACTTAAAGTCAAATCACATTAAACTAATATGTCTCGCGGGGTTTATGAAAATTTTATCTCTAGATTTTATACAGAATTTTAAAGGAAAAATTTTGAATATACATCCTTCTTTATTACCAAAATACAAAGGATTAAACACACACCATAGAGCAATCAAAAACAAAGAAAAATACTCAGGATGTACAGTGCATTTAGTAAACTCAAAACTTGACTCAGGAAAAATAATTCTTCAAAAAAAAGTTAAATTATCAAAAGAGGAAACACCCTCGTCTCTTCAAAAGAAAATATTAAAACATGAACATATTTTGTATCCAAAAGCTATAAGCAAGATACTTGTTAATCTTTAAAGAAAAAATCAATTTCAATTTTTGCATTTTCAACACTATCAGAACCATGTACTGAATTTTTATCTATTGAAATTCCATATTTTTTCCTGATTGTTCCTTCCTCAGCATCCTTTGGGTTAGTTGCTCCCATTAATTTTCTGTTGTCAACCACAGCATTCTCTTTCTCAAGTATCATTGCAATTATTGGGCCTGATGAAAGATATGAACATAAGTCATTATAAAATGGTTTTGTCTCATGAACTTTATAAAATTTTTCAGCCTCTGATTTTTCTATCTGGATTTTTTTTTCTTTAAATATATTAAATCCATTTTTTATAAACATTTGTTTAATTTCACTATCCAGGTTTCTTTCTACTGCATCTGGTTTAATAATTGACAAAGTTTGTTCAGTGTTACTCATAATAATCTTCAATTAATTGATTTAATAATCTAACTCCAAATCCAGTTGCACCCTCAGAGTTTAAAGCACCTCCATATTTTGAAAATGCCATACCTGCAATATCTAAATGTGCCCAAGGGGTTTTATTAAGGATGAATCTCTGTAAAAATTGCGCTGCAGTGGTTGAGCCAGCTCCTCCAACATAATTAATATTTTGCATATCAGCATTTTTAGAATTAATTAATTTATCATAATTTTTATCAAGTGGCATTCTCCATACCCTCTCTCCAACTTTTTGACCCGCATCAAACAATTGTTTGGACAACTTATCATTATTTGAAAAAAGTCCCGCAAATTCAGAACCTAAAGCAACAATAATTGCTCCTGTTAAAGTTGCTAAATCAACAATAAATTCAGGCTTATATTTTTTTTCTGTATATGTAAGTGCATCAGCTAAAACTAATCTTCCCTCAGCATCTGTATTCAAAACTTCGATTGTCTTACCACTATAAGATTTTACTATATCACCAGGTCTTTGAGCATTACCACCGGGCATATTTTCAACAAGACCTACAACTCCAATTGCATTTATTTTTGCTTTCCTTAATGCAAGATTTTTCATCAAACCTACAACAACGGCAGAACCAGCCATATCATAAGTCATATCTTCCATGAATTTTGCAGGCTTAAGAGAAATACCACCAGTATCAAAACAAACTCCTTTTCCAACAAATGCTAAAGGTTTCTTTTTTGCCCTTGCACCTTTCCACTCTAAAGTGACAAGATAAGACCCTCTTATACTACCTTGTCCAACGCCCAAAAGTGCATTCATACCAAGCTTTTTTAATTTCTTTTTATCGAACACATTTACTTTAAGACCAAATTTTCTAAGCTGTAATAATCTTTTTGCATATTCATCTGGATGAAGAATATTTCCTGGTTCTGAAACAAGATCTTTTGTTAAATTTGTACCTTCAATTAGTGATTTATATTTCTTATTTCTATTAAATTGGAAAGTT
>CACMUH010000046.1:0-2295 GCA_902616875.1 uncultured Pelagibacteraceae bacterium | reverse complement strand
AAAGATGGAGATGTTAAAATTGAATTATTTGAAGATGTAGCACCTAATCATGTTAAAAGAATTAAAGATTTAGCCAATAGTGGTAAATATGATGATGTTGTTTTTCACAGAGTTATTGATGGTTTCATGGCACAAACTGGTGATGTAAAATTTGGAAATTCATCATCAAGTGATTTTAATTTAAGAATGGCAGGGATGGGAGGTTCAGATTTACCAGACCTAAAACAAGAATTTAATAACTTACCTCATGATAGAGGAACTTTATCAATGGCTAGATCACAAGATCCAAATAGTGCAAATAGTCAATTTTTCATTTGTTTTAAACCTGCTCCTTTTCTAGATAACCAATATACAGTTTTTGGAAAAGTGATCGAGGGAATGGAATTCGTTGATAAAATTAAACGTGGTGATGAAAATAATAATGGTGCCGTCACAGACCCAGATAAAATAATTAGTTTTAAATCATTATAATATTTAATGGCATTAAAAGAATTTGCCTTTAAATTATTGAACAAAGATGGCTATGCAAGAGAAGGAATTATAGAAACGCATAGAGGTATTATTAGAACTCCTGCTTTTATGCCAGTTGGAACTCAGGCAACTGTAAAAGCTTGTACGATTGATGATATTAAAAAAACTGGCTCAGATATAATTTTAGCTAACACATATCATTTAATGATCCGTCCAGGAGTTGAACGAATTCAAAATGCTGGTGGATTACATTCCTTTATGAATTGTGATTTGCCAATACTTACTGACTCAGGTGGTTTTCAAGTAATGTCTCTTTCAAAATTAAATAAAATAGACCGAGAAAAAGGTGCAATTTTTAACTCTCATGTTGATGGAAAAAAATTTTATTTGAGCCCTGAAGAAAGTATAAAAATTCAACTTGGCTTGAACTCAGATATTGTAATGATCATGGATGAATGTCCTAAGAAAACAAATGACTATGAACTGATTAAAAGATCAATGGAACTATCATTATATTGGGCTGATAGATCTAAAAAAGCCTTTGGAAAAAATCCTCATAAAGCTCTTTTTGGCATAGTCCAAGGAGGTCTTTTTAAAGATTTGAGACTTTTGTCTCTAAAAGGTTTGTTAAATCTAAATTTTGATGGATATGCCATTGGTGGTCTTGCAGTTGGTGAAACACAAGAGGAAATGTTTAAAGTTTTGGATGACATCAAGGAAAATCTTCCAGAAAATAAACCACATTATTTAATGGGTGTGGGCACACCTTCTGATATTTTAGGTGCAGTTAAAAGAGGAATAGACATGTTTGATTGTGTAATGCCGACTAGATCAGGGAGAACAGGTCTGGCTTTTACATGGAATGGAAGAATAAATATTAAAAATAATAAATATCAAAATGACAATTCACCTCTTGATGAAAAGTGTAAAAATTTAAATTTAAACAAATATTCAAAAAATTATTTGAATCATTTATTCAATACTAATGAAATTTTAGGGTCGATGCTTTTAACGTTAAATAATATCAACTTTTATCAAGAATTAATGAGCGAAATAAGAAAAAATATTCAAAAAGGCACTTTTAATGAATTTCATGATAAATACATAGATAAGTTGTGATAAAGAAACTATATGTCTCATCAATTCCCATTTGAAATATTAAAATAAATATGTATATACGAAGTAATTTTGGGCCGTTAGCTCAGTTGGTAGAGCAATTCCCTTTTAAGGAATGGGTCGATGGTTCGAGTCCATCACGGCTCACCATCAATTAATACTTATATTTTAATTGGTGGGTAATCCAGAATTATACTATTTGTCCACTCATTTATTTTTTTAATGCGATTGTCAGGTGATGGGTGTGTACTAAGAAATTCAGATTGTTTTTTTCCCTTACTAAATTTTTTCATTCTTTCCCAAATTTTAGGTGTTTCTCTTATATCGTAACCAGACAAAGAGGCAAAAATCATACCCAAATAGTCAGCTTCAGTTTCTTGTTTTCTATTAAAAGGGTTCATTATACCTAGTTGAGAGACCATACCAATAGTATTCATACCTGTTGTTCTATTAACTTGAGATAATTTTCCACCAGATAATATATCAATAACATTTGTCCCTACGTTTAAAACAACACCTCTGCTCGCTCGTTCTACCGAGTGTTTTGCTACAGCATGTGCAATTTCATGACCCATGACAGCAGCTAAGCCATCAGTATTTTTGGTTACTTCTAATATGCCTGAAAAAACTGCTATTTTACCTCCTGGCATACAAAATGCATTTCTCATATTTTTTTTATCGATTAATATATATTCCCAATCAAAACCA
>CACMUH010000045.1:0-2586 GCA_902616875.1 uncultured Pelagibacteraceae bacterium | reverse complement strand
TTAAACTATTGACATTAAAAATCACTTGATATATTACTAGTGATAATTAATTGTTATCAATAGTAATTATATGAATGATCTGACAACAGACTTAAAATCGCTTCATGAAGCAACTTTAAATAATCTCAAAAGCTCTAAAGCTAGTAACACCTTAAGAGCATATAAATCAGATTTTAAAGACTTTGCAGCTTTTTGTGCTAAACATGGTTTAAATTCATTGCCATCAGAACCAAAAATAGTGTCTTTATACTTAACTCATCTTTCTAAAAATTCAAAAATTAGTACTTTAAGGCGAAGATTAGTGTCAATTAGCATGGTGCATAAACTTAAAGGTCATTATTTAGATACAAAACATCCAATAATTGTTGAAAATTTAATGGGAATAAAAAGGGTTAAAGGCAGCATTCAAAAAGGAAAAAAACCCATATTAATCAATCATTTAAAATCAATAATTAATGTAATAGATAAGCAAAAAAATGAAAATATTAAGAAGTTTAGAGACAAATCAATTATCCTAGTGGGCTTTGGAGGTGGCTTTAGAAGAACAGAGCTTATTTCGATTGATCATGAAGATTTAGAATTTGTTCCTGAAGGTCTTAAGATCACCATTAGAAGATCAAAAACTGATCAATTCGGTGAAGGAATGATCAAAGGACTACCCTACTTTACGAATGAAAACTATTGTCCTGTAGTCAATCTTAAAAAATGGCTAGAAATTTCAAAAATTAAATCTGGACCCATTTTTAGAAGATTTTCTAAAGGTTTGTCTCTAACAGAAAAAAGATTAACTGACCAATCAGTAGTATTATTAATGAAAGAATATTTAAATTTAGCTGGCATTGAAAATAAAAATTTTGCTGGTCATAGTTTAAGATCTGGTTTTGCAACTGTTGCTGCAGAGTCTGGTGCTGATGAACGTAGTATTATGGCAATGACTGGTCACAAAACAACACAAATGGTTAGAAGATACATAAGAGAAGCAAATATTTTTAAAAACAATGCATTAAATAAATTAAAAATATGACGAAATGGCCTATTTATATTGATCCAATCAGTGGAGAAAAGCTTTTAGAACAAACAAATAAATATAATCAATTACACTTAACTTCAAAAAATGGTGTTTCATATCCGATTATTAAAGGCATTCCTCGTATATTAAAAGATTTTAATAATTATAGTTCTGCTTTTGGCGAACAATGGACTAAATGGCGTAAAACACAACTTGATACTTACACAAAAACAACTATTACACGAGATCGTCTCTTTCGATGTCTTGGGAAAAATATTATAGGTCGCCTAAAGAATTCTAAAGACACAATTCATGTGTTAGAAGTTGGATGTGGTGCAGGTCGATTTACTGAAATATTACTAGAATTTCCATCTATTAAACTAACATCTATAGATCTTAGTTCTGCGGTAGAAGCTAACTTATTAAATTTTCCACAGAATAACCATCATCGCATAATACAGGCAGACTTAATGAAGTTACCTTTTGAATCTATGCAATATGATATTGTTATTTGCCTTGGTGTTATTCAGCATACACCTAACCCAGAAAAAACAATAAAAAAATTATATGAACAAGTTAAATTTGAAGGAAATTTAGTCATCGACCATTATACTTTTGACATAAGTAGGTTAACAAAGATTACAAGTATCATTTTAAGACCATTGATTAAACGACTTTCAAGTAAAAAAAGAATGAACACAATCAAATTTTTAGTGGATATTTTTTTCCCATTACATAAATTGATACGAAATTTTCCATTATTTCAAAAAATATTTTCGAGGATATCTCCAATTATTACTTATTTTCATATATATCCAGAGTTAAATGATAATTTGCAAAAAGAATGGTCAATGCTAGATACACATGATGGATTAACAGATTGGTACAAACATTTAAGATCTTGTGGACAAATTAAAAAAACATTAGAAGATATTAATTCTGCTTCTATAGAAGTAAAGTTTGGAGGAAATGGAATTGAAGCTCGTTGCAAAAGACCTTTGGATAAGTTTTGAATATAAGTAAGATATCAATATAACTCGTAGAGAAATTAAAAAGAATTCACTGATATTTAATCAATAATCTAAATTAAATTAGGATTAAATTTTTTTAATTATTACTTGATGCCAAATATTTAGTTTTGAAATATTTGAAATATTTTCCTTTATGAAATTATTAATTGGAGTTGATGGATTTTTTTTTAGATCTTTGTAGAACCACCACATGTAATCATCCAATATTAAATAACCACCATTCTTTAATATATTCCAAGAATTAATCAAATCAACTTTAACTTGATCAGAAGAATGATCTCCATCGACAAATATTAAATCAAAATATTTACGATTTTTTTTAAAAAATTCGTTAGATGTCATTTTGTGTTTTAATAAAGTTTTATTTGATTGATAAAATGACGTATTTAAATCAAAGTTTTCTTCTATTAACTCAAAGTTAACACTTTTATGTTCATCGCTACCACACCAAGTATCAACACATGTGATTTTGCTTCCATAAAAATTTTTTAAAAAAAAAATCGCACTTCTTCCTTCATAGGAGCCAATTTCAAGAATATTCTTTAT
>CACMUH010000044.1:0-2990 GCA_902616875.1 uncultured Pelagibacteraceae bacterium | reverse complement strand
ACTTTTTTTTTTAGATTTTTTAACTCCTGAAATCTTCTTCTGGCTCTTATTTTAATATTTGCAGTCACAAAGAACTTAAAATCAGCATCTGGAACAATTTTATAGGTTATATCTCTACCATCCAAGCAAGAACCACTATATTTTTTTGGTGGATTATATGCACAATTAATTTGAAAAGAATGAACAAGTTTTCTTATTCTCTTATCTTTGGCAATTAAAGAGGCTTCAGTGCCCACTTCATTAGATAACAATTTTTTATTTTGAAGACTTTTTAAATTTAGCTTTTTAATTTTTTTTTTTAAAAGATGTATATTAAATTTTTTCTGCTTTATTTTAATTAGGGCTAACAATCTGTAAATTTTTCCTGTGTCTAAATATAAAAGATTATAATCTATTGCAAACTTAATAAATTTTTTTTTTTTCATCATTTTTTAAATGTGTTAATAACTTTTAAAAAAGATGGAAATGAAGTCTTTATTGAGTTTTTATCGTGTATATGCCATTCACCACCGAAAGTTAATGCAGCTATAACACTTGTCATAAAAACTCTATGATCCTTTAAGTAATTTTGAATAATAATCCTTTTATTTATTTTTAAATTAGGATTACCAAATATTTTAATTGAATCTTTTGTTGTAATAACTTTTATTCCCATCAATTTTAAAATTTTTGAACCCCATTCTAATCTTGGGCTCTCTTTCATATTTAACTCACCTAAATTTTTAAAAATTGATATACCTTTAGCCTTAGCGGCTATTAAAAAAATAATTAAAAATTCATCAATAGCCTCACTATTCAATCTTGATGGACAATTAATAGATTTAATTCTCGTAGGACTTTTTACTAGAACATCAGCAATTGCCTCGCCTTTATATATTTTTTTCCTGAGAAATAAAATTTTTACTCCCATTTTTTTTAAAATTTTTATGATACCAATCCTAGTTGGATTTATATTTATGTTTTTAATTATCAATTGTGATTTTTTAGAGAGAACTGTTAGTGCAATAAAAAAAGCACCAGAGCTAATATCTGAGGGGACGTTATAATTAATAGGTTTAATGTTATTTACTTTACGAATTTTGATTAAGTCAAAGTTTTTATTTTTTTTTATTTTAATTGGTAATTTTAGATATTTAAAAAGAAGCTCAGTATGATTTCTAGATTTTTTTGCTTTAATAAAAGTTGTTCCATTAGCTTTTATTCCAGCAAAAATAACACTACTTTTACATTGAGCCGAACCTTTATTTTCAAAAAATTTTATTGGTTTTAGTTTTTGTGACCCTTTAATTATTAGAGGTAAGTTGCAATTATTACGAAGGTGAAAAGAAGCTCCAAATTTAGTTAAGGGTTTAGCTATTCTTTTAAAATCTCTTTTTGATAAACTTTTATCACCAATAATTTTTATTGGGAAAGGTGTGTCTACTAAAATTCCTGAGATTAATCTACCAAGTGTACCAGAATTTCTCGCGTTTATTGATACATTTTTTTTATATTTATAACCTCTAATGCCAACACCATATATTTTACAAATATCATTTTTTACAATGACTTTTACACCCAATTTTCTAATAGCCTGGATGGAAGCAATCACATCTTCTGACATTAGAAGATTTGTCGCTTTTGAAATTCCACTAGCAAGAGACGAAATGAGAACCCATCTGATACTAATACTTTTATCACCAGGTATTGAAATTTTTTTAGAAAAACTTCTTATTTTCTTTTTTAAAACAATTTTATTATCCATTAAAAATTAATTGAATTTAAAACTACTGCCGAAATATGCATTTTGAGCATTAATATCTTTAACAAGATTTGATGGTGTATCTTGTGCAATTATTTTACAATTGCTTAAAATCATTGCTATGTCCACACATGCTAATAAATCCCTCGCTTGGTGATCACATATACAAATGGTGATTTGACTCTCTTGTTGTAAATTTACAATAATTTCTTGCAACATTTTTATTGTTAATACATCCAATGCAGCAAAGCACTCGTCCAATAAAAGTACTTTTGGATCACTCAAAAGTGACAAAGAAATTACTAGTTTCTTTTTTTGCCCCCCAGATAAAAATTTTGCTTTAATATTTTTTATATTTTCAAGTTCAAACTTCGATAATAAATAGTTAATTTTTTCTTGTCTTAAATTTTTATCATCTATTACAATTTCACTTATAGCTTTTAAATTATCATGAAGAGTTAAGTCATTGAAAAATCCTCCATATTGAGGAACGAATCCAACTTTAAATTTTTTTGTTCTTAAATATATTGGGTATTGAGAAACATCTAAACCATTGATTTTAA
Organism: uncultured Pelagibacteraceae bacterium; assembly: GCA_902616875.1. Lineage (GTDB taxonomy): Bacteria > Pseudomonadota > Alphaproteobacteria > Pelagibacterales > Pelagibacteraceae > Pelagibacter. Next base: position 686 of record CACMUH010000044.1, on the reverse strand, counting down.
TTTTTCCGTGTTTTGGGCTTATTAAACCAGTTATTAAATTAAATATTGTTGATTTTCCAACACCATTCGGACCAAGCATACCAAAAATTTGACCTTCATTGATTTTAAAACTTATATTATCTAAAATTATTCTATTCCCATAAGCTAAAGTAACATTTTCAAACTCAATAATTGATTTTACTTGTTTAAAAGATTTTATTCTAAATTTTTTTATTAACGCCATTTTTAATTTATAGATTTAATATTAATTCTTTCATTTTCTTCGTACATAAATATTTTTATATCTTTTGTTTTAATATTTACCTCAATCACGTCTGCTTCAAGAGAATTTTTTTCATTTTTTAAGCTTACTTTTTTTGAAATTATCATTAAATTTTTATCCCAAGAGAAATCAAGATAATCACCTGTTATTTTATTATCTAAGTACGTAATTATTACATTTTTGGAAAAAATAGTATCATAATTATTTATATTGTATTTACCAAAGTCTGATGAAATCTCTATTAATTTATAGTCTTTTAAGTTTATAACTCCTTTAACAGACTTTAAAAAAATATAATTGCTCTCATTTTGGTCTATTGTTCCCTCTCCAGCTTTTAAAAAATACTCATTTCCTTTAGTATCTTTTGCGGAATAACTTACATCCTCTATTATATTTGAGCTTTCAATTCTTTCCTCATTTACTT
>CACMUH010000043.1:0-3269 GCA_902616875.1 uncultured Pelagibacteraceae bacterium | reverse complement strand
TGATCTTGAAACAAATTTTTTTTCAAAAAAAGATGAAGTTGAAAAAAAGGAAAAACCTAATAATTAGTTATGCCAAAAAGACAAAGTGGAAATAAAAAAAGTAAACAAAGTAATTTTGCAAAATTAAGTGTTTTTCAACCAAATAAATATAAATTTAAGAAAAATTGTCCTTTGTCAATTAAAGGTGCTCCAAAAATTGATTACAAAAACATTAAATTACTAAAAAGATATGTATCAGAAAATGGTAAAATTCTTCCATCAAGAATAACAAACGTTAGTCAAAAAAAACAAAGAGAATTATCTTTATCAATAAAAAGAGCTAGAAACTTGGCTTTATTATAAATGAAAGTAATACTATTAGAAAATATAAAAAAAATAGGATCTATAGGAGAAATTATAGATGTGAAAAGAGGTTTCGCTAGAAACTTTTTGATTGCAAACAAAAAAGCGTTATATGCTTCAAAAGAAAATATAAATCAGGTTGAAAAAATAAGGACACAACTTTCCAAAAAAGATAATGAAAAAAAACTAGAAGCAAAAAAAATATTGGAAAAAATCAATAAAAAAGAATTTTTTGTTAAAAAACTCTCTACTGAAAACAAAGAGTTATATGGTTCAGTCAAGCCTACAGAGATTTCTAAACTTATTAAAGAAAAAGAAAAATTAGATATAACTCCATCAATGATTCAACCAGTCAAAGAAATTAAATCTCTTGGAAAATTTAGAGTAAAAGTGTCTTTACATTCGGAGATTGATGCAGAGATACATATTGTGGTTGAGTCAGCAGAGACTATTCAATAATTATACAATTTTTTCCCCAGTAAATATTTAAAATTCATTTTGATTTAAATTAGCTTAAAGTGAGTTATGGAAAATAATCTCACAATTGTTAAAGACAAATTCAAAGAATTGCCAAATAATATTGAAGCTGAACAGGCGGTTATTGGCTCTATACTTGTTTCTAATGAAATTTTTGATGAAATTAACATTATAATAACCAGCAGTAACTTTTATGATCCAATGCATCAAAAGATTTTTGGAGCAATAGAAAGTTTAATTTTTAAAGGATTGTTAGCAAATCCTATAACTTTAAAAAATTATTTTGAGGATGAAAAAGATGAAATAAATGTCCCAGAATATTTAGTTAAGATTACAAAATTTTCAACTTCTGTAAGACAAGCAATTGAATATTCAAAAATTATCTATGATATGTTTGTGAGAAGAGAACTTATAAAGATTTCTGAACAAACGATTGATGATGCAAAGTTAGGTAATCTTGATACAAGTGGACAACAAATAATTGAGAATTCAGAAAAAGAATTATTTAAATTAGCTGAAAAAGGTTCTTTTAGTTCTTCTTTTATAAAATTTGATAAGGCATTAAAAGATACGATTGATATGGCTTCAGCTGCTTATAAAAATGATGAAGGTATAGTTGGAGTTCCTACTGGATTAAGAGATTTGGACGATAGATTAGGAGGGTTGCACAAATCTGATTTGATTATTATTGCAGGAAGACCTGGTATGGGTAAAACGGCACTGGCTACTAATATCGCTTTTAATGCAGCTCAAAAATTACAAGAAAGTGGAAAGAAATCCTCTATTGCTTTTTTTTCATTAGAAATGTCATCTGAGCAATTGTCTACTAGAATTTTAGCAGAACAATCAAGAATTAAATCAAATGATATAAGAAGAGGTAAAATTTCTGATGAACAATTTGACAAATTTATAGAAACTTCAAAAAATATATCCGAACTTCCACTTTATATAGACGAAACACCAGCAATAACAATTGCAGCAATGAGTAATAGAGCACGAAGAATTAAAAGAACACATGGTCTTGATATGATTATTGTTGATTACATTCAGTTAATGAGAGGAACCTTAAATTATAAAGATGGACGAGTTCAAGAAGTATCAGAAATTACTCAAGGTTTAAAAGCGATAGCAAAAGAATTATCAATACCTGTAGTTGCTCTTTCACAATTATCAAGACAAGTAGAACAGAGAGATAATAAAAAACCCCAATTATCTGATTTGAGAGAATCTGGTTCGATAGAGCAAGACGCCGATGTGGTAATGTTTGTATATAGAGAGTCTTATTATTTAGAAAATAAAGAACCAAAACCAGCTACTGTAGAGCATGCTGAATGGCAAGCAAAGATGAATGAGGTATCTAATCTAGCAGAATTAATTATTGGTAAACAAAGACATGGTCCAACTGGAAATGTATTTTTAGAGTTTGAGGCAATGTTTACTAAATTTAAAGATACTCAAATTAACTAAATTCCAATATAAAAGGGTAAGATGATTGCCCAATTTTATCAAAATATTATTCTTAAAAATCCCAAATCTATTTTGATAGTCTTAATTATAGCCTTATTTACTTTTGGCTATTATTCCAAAGATTTTAAATTAGACGCTTCATCAGAGACATTACTAATTGAAGGAGATCCAGACCTTGAATATCTAAAGGAAATTACAAATAGATACGGTTCAAAGGAATTTTTAATACTAACTTATACACCTTACGAAGGAATGATCTCTGATGTTTCTATAAACAACCTTCTCAGTTTAAAATATAAAATTCAAAGTTTAAACTGGGTCCATAGTGTCATTACCCTTCTAGATGTTCCTTTATTAAATAATTCGGATGCGCCTTTGCAAGAGAGATTAGAAAATTTTAAGACTTTAAAAGATGAGGATATAGACAAAGAAAGAGGATTTAATGAGATTTTAAGTAGCCCCGTATTTAGAAATTTTGTTATTAGTGAGGATGGTAAAACCTCTGGAATCATAGTTAATATTAAAAATAAAAAACCAATTGAAAATATTTCTAATAAAACGAAAGAAGAAATTGAAGCTCATAAAGACTTAATAAAAAAACAAAATCATCAAAATATTCTCGAAATTAGAGATGTCATTAAAAGTTACAATAATATTGGAAAAATAAATCTAGGTGGGATTCCTATGATTGCCGACGATATGATGACATTTATAAAAAGTGATATAGTGGTTTTTGGATTAGGTGTTTTATTATTTATTATCGCAACATTATGGTATGTATTTAGAAAACTAATTTGGATTATTGTTCCTATAAGTAGTTGTTTTTTTTCAGTAATAATCATGAGCGGCTTGCTTGGTTTATTAGGATGGAAAGTAACAGTTATTTCATCAAACTTCATTGCACTAATGTTAATTTTAACAATGGCAATGAATATTCACATGAGTACAAGATTTTTACAAATTAGAGAAATTCATCCAAACAA
>CACMUH010000042.1:0-3393 GCA_902616875.1 uncultured Pelagibacteraceae bacterium | reverse complement strand
AAAAAGGGGAATTATTTAATTCAAAGATAATTAATCAAACCCTAAACAATTATTATAAAAAGTGGTCAAAATTTATTGGTAAATTTGGGATTATAAATCTTGAAGTCCATAAACAAAGCTTGAGAGAAATGAAAAACAATTTAGATCTAAATGAAGGAGTTCATTTTGATTTTATACAATCTTTATCAAGACAAAATCTTTGTAAAGCAAAAACACAAATTTATTGCATGGTAATTAACAATCTTAGACCAAAAATTATAGAAACTTATCCAATTAACACAAAATTCGTTAGAATAATCTTAGGTTATTATATTAAGCAAATTTTTACTTCGAGAGATAAAAAAAAATTTTTTTATGATGCTGTCAAGTTTCTCAAAAAATCAAATAAATGATAAAATTTTTAAAAATTGCTGAAAAATTATTTCCTATATTTAGAAGTATTACAGGTAAAGGTGTCGAGAAAACTCTTAGAATATTAAAAAATGAAATTGAAGGTTTAAAAATTAAAAAAATTAGTTCCGGTTCAAAAATTTATGATTGGAAAGTACCACCTGAATGGAATATTCAAGATGCATATGTCAAAGATAAATATGGAAATAAAATTATAGATATTAAAGATAATAATTTACATTTAGTTTCATATTCTCAACCCACTAAACAATTAATTTCTAAAGAAAAATTATTTGAAAGGCTTCACTATTCAACAAAACAAAAAAAGGCTATACCCTATGTTACATCGTATTACAAAAAATATTGGGGTTTTTGTATATCTTTTGACTATTTTAAAAAGTTAAAAAAAAAATATAAAAAAAAAGATAAATTTTTTATTAATATTAGTTCAAAATTGAATAAATCTGGTGCTTTGACTTATGGAGAGTTGTATTTAAAAGGTAAAAGTAAAAGTGAAATTTTAATTTCATCTTATATTTGTCATCCTTCAATGGCGAATAACGAACTTTCAGGCCCCCTGGTACTCACAGCTCTTGCTAAGCACTTTGCTAAGAAAAGCAAACTGAACAAAAGTATTAGGTTCCTTCTAATTCCAGAAACAATAGGCTCAATTGCCTATATAAAAAAAAATTTTGAAAAATTAAAAAAAAATGTAATTGGAGGTTATATTTTAACCTGCATTGGTGATGAAAAAAAATATTCATATTTATTTTCAAAATATCAAAATTCGTTAAGTGACAGATGTGCTCTTAAAGCATTTCATGATCTTGGTATAAAATTTAAAGGATATAGTTTTTTAGAAAGAGGCTCGGATGAGAGACAATTTAATTCACCTTTCATAGATCTTGGAATAGGTTCAATTATGAGATCGAAATACGATACCTACAGAGAATATCATACTTCATTAGATAATTTAAAAATAATTTCACAAAAAGGACTTTTAGGAGGACTTAGGGTGTCAAAAAAGTCAGTTGAGAATCTACTAATTTCAAAGAAGAAAAATGATAAAATACCAAAACAAATTTCTGATCAAAAAATAATTAGCAAAATAATTTGTGAACCAAATCTTGGAAAAAGAAATCTTTATCCAAAACTTAGTAGAAAAGAGAATAATTATACTTTTTCCAAAAATTTGCTTAATTTTTTACAATTTGCTGATGGCACAAACAATCTCAAAAATATTTCAAATTATGTCAATTTACCTTTAAAAAAAACTGAGAAAATATTTCAATTGCTAAAAAAAAATAAATTGGTTGATAAAGTCAAGATGACTAAAAAAAAATGCTTATTTTTGGGATATTCAAAAAAAGAAACGTCTTTGATAAATTTTTTTCAAAAAAAAGGATGGTATGTATTTAATAAACATAGCAAAGTTAGCGATGATGAGGTTGACGCAATCAATTCGTATGATTTCGTTATTACATATGGCTATAGACATATCATAAGTAAAAAAATATTAAAAAAAATAAAAAAACCAATAATTAATTTACACATATCTTATTTGCCCTATAATAGAGGAGCTTTTCCAAATTTTTGGTCTTTTATGAAAAATACTCCAATGGGAGTTACAATACATGAAATAAATTCTGGGATAGATACTGGACCTATTATATTTCAAAAAAAAATTGAATTTGATATCATGCAAAAGAAACATGATACATTCTCAAAAACTTATAAGATATTAAGATTTGAAATTGAAAAACTATTTAAACAAAAGTTTAGAGTGCTGACTAATAGCAAATATCAAACTTACCCACAAAAAAAAGTAAGTAAAAATTTTACGAATAAGAAACTCCCAAAATTTATCAAAGATTGGAATATGAAAATATATTTAGCAAAAGAAAAATTTAATAGAAACTTTTCTTAAATGGAGTTCCTTTTTTTAAATTTTTTTTACTTTTTTTTCCCAAAATTGAGTCAAAATAAATTGGTTCTAAGCCCATACCTGGTCTTATAATTCTTATATTTTGTTCATTAAATTTTTCGTTTTTTTTTATGTTCTTTGCAACAAAGATTGATTTTCTGAAAAATTTGTTTTCTTTCTCTGAGCTATCTCTTACAAATTTTTGTTTTGAAACTAGTTTGTATGTATTTTGCATCAAATTTACAAAATTTTTAATTTCATCTCCTCTTAATGAAAATTTGATATCAAAACCGGTTCGTTGTCTAGGTAAAGCAATATGTTTCTCCACAAAAAGAGCTCCTAAAGCTATAGCTCCTATCATAACAGAAGTATCAGTTGAATGGTCAGACAAACCAACTTTACATTTAAATTTTTTTCTTAAAATCTTAATGTTATTTAAGTTAAAATCATCTATTTTTGCAGGATAATTGCTCACACAATAGAGAAGTACTATTTTTTTTGCGCCATGTCTTCTCGCAGTTTTATAAGCTAGAGATATTTCTTTTATGGATGATGTGCCAGTGGAAATAATTAATGGTTTTTTTGTTTGGGCTACTTTTTTAATCAATCTTACATCAGTCATTTCAAATGAAGAAATTTTATAAAAAGGGCAATTTAATTTCTCTAATAAATTTACCGCACTTTCGTCGAAGGGTGTGCTAAAGCACGTAATGCCAATTTTTTTAGCATAATCGAACAAAGTTTTTTGCCAGGTAAAAGGAGTTTGTGACTTTGAATATAAGGACCATAAATTTTTTCCTTTCCAGATTCCTTTTTTAATCTTAAAAAAATTATTTTTTACATTAAGTGTCATGGTATCGGGAGTATAGGTTTGTAACTTAACTAAATCGGCGCCACTTTTTTTTGCTAACTTAATTAATTTTTTTGCATTAGATAATTTACCATTGTGATTACAAGATATCTCAGCAATAAAAATTGGTTTTTTTGTATCAAAAATCTTTTTCATCATAAAGATATTGCATATTTATACTAATAAAACTAACACTTTTTTATTTGTTAAATATAAAATGATAAATTTA
>CACMUH010000041.1:0-3911 GCA_902616875.1 uncultured Pelagibacteraceae bacterium | reverse complement strand
GAGATCTAGGTTATCAAAATTATATTGATCAATAAGTTCTTTAAAATTAATGCAATCGATCTCAGTAGATTGTATATGACTAGATTTTATACCATGATACTCTAAATGATTTTTATGAAAAGATGCTAGAACAGTTAGCCAACTTACATCCTTGCTTTGATATTTTTTTTCATAAAACTCATAATATTTTGGATTTACCGAAAATATATTTCTCTTTCCACTTTTTATATCAATAGCTTTATTTATAAACTTAACATTTTTATAGCCAGAATAATTTTTCTCCAATTGTTCAAAGGCACTTTTAATTGGTTCAACTAATAATACGTTTGTATCCGCATTTATAGAATTTCGCAAAAAATCATCACTTTTTCCATCATTAGCACCAATCTGAATTATGTTATTTATTTTTTTTTTATTTATAAGAAGTTTTACTAAATCACCACTATTGAAAGATGCAGACTCAATAAATCGCTCAGTTTTTATTGTTTCTTTTGGAAAAACTTTAAAACCTAGTGCTCCTAAAATTTTTTTTAAAAGTTTATTTTTTTTTAAATCATGGCTCATTTCTTCATTTGATTAGTGCTTTTTTTAAATAAATAAAATCAAGTTTACAATCTTTATAACCACGTTTTACCACATTAAGATACCTTTCAGTTGGAAATCTAAAAGGTGTTTTGTTAGTCATCGTATAAGTCATAACCTTTTTTCCGTAATATAAAAAAATAATACTTTTTATATAAATTGGGAAAGTCCTCATAAACATCAAGTTTTTTTTCATCACTTTTTGATATTTCAAAAAGTCCACCTGGTACGATTGAATTTTTTTTTTGGCTCTATATCAGCTGCCCTGTATTTACTTCTAAATGTTAATCTAAAATCTTTTAATTTTATTTTTTTTATAAAAATACTATCTTTGCATCTTCTTTTCATTTGAAAATGATGAAGATTACTTCCATATGCAAAATAAAGCATTTATCGATCTACTATTTCAATTTTTTTTTCTTTTATAAAATCTAAAATCTGAGCATTACAATTGTCTATTTTTGATTGTTGCTCAGATCGAAGAACTATGGAAACTCCAAGTTTTCCTGCATGGAAAAAAGGATAGCTTCCAATTTCAACATCTTTATTTTGATCTTGAACTTTCGATAAAGAATTTGCAATTTCACTCTCTACAGTTCTTAAACTTATTGTATGACTCAATATTGGATCACCACCTATAATTTTTTGTTTTAAACTGCCTAACATTGATTTTAATATTGATGGAACGCCTGGTAAACAAAACACATTCTTAACACTAAATCCTGGAGCCCCACTTGTTGGATTTAAAATCAATTCAGCATTACTCGGCATCCAAACCATTTTTTGTCTGCCTTCATTAAACTCTCCTGGCTTATAGTAACTCTCTAATATCTTGTAAGCTTCTTGATGAACTTCATACTTTAACCCAAATGCCTCTGAGACAGACTCAGCTGTGATGTCATCATGTGTTGGACCAATACCACCAGTTGTAAAAACATAATCATTGTTTTTTCTTAAAACATTTAAATTTTCAATTATAGTTTTTTTTGTATCTGGTATCACTCTCACTTCATTTACCTGAACTCCAAGTGAATTAAGCCATACAGCTAAGGTGCTTGTATTTGTATCTTGAGTTCGACCTGAAAGGATTTCATTTCCAATTATTAATATAGCAGCATTAACTTTTGTATTTTTTGTCATATTATTTATAATTTGAATATGGAATTTACCAAGTCTTTAACAAAAGGCAAATTAATCAAAAGATATAAACGTTTTTTTGTAGATGTAAAAATAAATAAAGAAGTTGTTACAGCCCATTGTCCAAATACAGGCTCAATGAAAGGTCTGCTTGATGAAGGAAATGAAGTATACTTACTCAAAAATGATAATCCAAAAAGAAAACTAAAATATGGTTTAGAGTTGATAAAAGCTGGGGATAATTTAGTTGGTGTAAATACTCACATGGCTAATAAGATTGTTGAACATGGTTTAAATGCTAATTTAATTAAAGAATTAGAAAACATCGATAATATTAAATCAGAAGTCTTTTTTAATAAAGAAACTAGATTTGATTTTTTAATAGAAAAAAAAAAGCAAAAAAGCTTTATCGAAGTTAAAAATGTAACTCTTTTTAGAGAGAAAAAAACTGCAGAATTTCCTGATGCAATTACTACAAGAGGTTCAAAACATCTTCTCACCCTTATTGATGCCATAAAAAAAGGTTATAAATCATACTTGATCTTTTTAGTTCAGATACAAAATATGGAAAATTTTAAAATTGCGAAAGATATTGATGAAGAATATTATAAAAACTATCTTATTGCGAAAAAAGCTGGTGTTAATTTTCTAGCTTATAGATGCAGACTAAATTCAAAAGAAATAAGAGTAGAAAAAAAGTTAAAGATTATAAATGAATAGTTATACAGAAAAGTTTGAAAAAATGAGAATTGCAGGGAAACTTGCAGCTCAGACCTTAGATATGCTTACTGAAAATATAAAAGAAGGTATTTCAACTGCACAAATTGATAAACTTGGTTACGAATTTATTAGAGATAACGGGGGTTACTCTGCCCCACTTTATTACAGAGGCTTTACCAAATCATTATGTACATCATTAAACCATGTTGTTTGTCATGGAATTCCATCCAAAGAAAGAATTTTAGAGGAAGGTGATGCAGTCAATGTGGATGTCACAGCAATCATTGATAACCACTACGGAGATACAAGTAGAATGTTTTGTATAGGTAAAACTTCTATAAAATTAAATAATCTTATTGATGCCACTCATGAGTCAATGATGAGAGCCATAAAAATTTTAAAACCTGGAAAAAAACTTGGAGATATTGGTCATGAAATTCAAACATATGTAGAAGAAAAAGGTTTTTCAGTAGTCAGAGATTTTTGCGGACATGGTATAGGCACAACTTTTCATGAGTCACCAAATATTTTACATTATGGTACTAAAAATACAGGAATGGAACTAAAACCAGGAATGACATTTACAATCGAACCAATGATTAATGCAGGAAAATTTGCTACAAAAATGCTTAATGATGGTTGGACAGCAGTTACAAAAGATAAATCTCTGTCTGCGCAATTCGAACATACAGTTGGAATTACAGAAAATGGTTATGAAATTTTTACAGAATCTGCTAAAGGTTATTCAAAGCCTCCATATTTATAATTAATGATTAAAAGATATTCGAGAAAAGAGCTTACTGATATTTGGTCAGAAGAAAATAAGTACAAAATTTGGTTAGATGTAGAGATAGCTGCAGCACAAGCTATGGAAAAATTAAATCAAATTCCTAAAGGAGTCTCCTCAATCGTTAGAAAAAAAGCAAAAATTAACGTCAAAAGAATTCATCAAATTGAATCTCAAGTTAAACATGATGTTATAGCTTTTTTAACTTCTGTAACAGAAAAAGCTGGGATTAAAGCAAGATATCTTCATCAGGGAATGACCTCATCAGATGTTGTAGATACAAGCTTTAATATTCAGTTGGTTCAATCCGGAAAAATTATCCTCAAAGATCTTGACCAAATTTTAAAAGTCTTAAAAAGACAAGCATACAGATATAAATTTACTCCATGTATGGGAAGAAGTCATGGCATACATGCTGAACCTATTACCTTTGGTTTAAAACTTGCTTCTTTTTATGCAGAATTTAAAAGAAATAGAAAAAGATTAGTTGACGCGATAGATGAAGTCTCGACATGTGCTATATCGGGTGCAGTTGGAACCTTTGCCAATATTAATCCTAACGTTGAAAAACATGTTGCTAAAAAACTTGGCTTAAAAGTTGAACCAATTTCAACTCAAGTTATTCCAAGAGATAGACATGCTTTTTATTTTTTCAGTTCTTGGTATTATTGCTGGTTCAATTGAA
>CACMUH010000040.1:0-4016 GCA_902616875.1 uncultured Pelagibacteraceae bacterium | reverse complement strand
TATTAAAAAAGTGTCTAAAATGATCAATAAAAATTTAATTAAATCAAAAATTAAATTAATTGAATTTTTTTTTAAAACTCATCTTAAAAGAAAAGCTAAAATTGCAATCACCGGCTTAAATCCACATTGTGAAAGTATTGACAGCTTTAATGAAGATGAAAAAATTATCAAACCAACTGTAAAAGCTCTAAATAGATCAGATCATAGAATATTTGGACCATTTGCTGCTGATACAATTTTCTTAAAAAATAATAGAAAAAATTATAATGTTATAATTGGCATGTATCATGATCAGGTACTAACACCCATAAAGACTCTATTTGAATATGATTCAATTAATATTACATTGGGCCTTCCATTTATAAGAATTTCTCCTGATCATGGACCAAATGAGAAAATGTTAGGAAAAAATAAATCAAATCCCTTAAGCTTAATCAAAGCATTAACTTTTTTAGACTTTAGACAGTGATCAAAGCAAAAAAGAGTTTGGGTCAAAATTTTTTAATAGATCAAAATATTTTAAAAAAAATTGTTTCTCTTATCAAAATTGAGGATAAATCTATACTAGAAATTGGTCCAGGAACAGGAAACTTGACCTCCTATATTCTAAAGAATAATCCAAAAAAACTTTTAGTAATTGAAAAAGATAAATCCTTAGCAAATCATTTAAAAAAAAAATTTAAAAGTGAAATAATAATTATAAATGATGATATTCTTAAGATTAACGAAAAAAAATTAAATAATGAAAAATTAATTGTTTTTGGAAATTTACCATATAATATTTCAACTGAAATATTAGCCAAATGGATAATAAATCTTGATAATAATAACTTTTGGTTTGACTCTCTTATACTTATGTTTCAAAAAGAAGTGGCAGATAGAATTTTATCCAAATTTAATTCATCAAAATATGGGAGATTAACAATTTTGGCTAATTGGAAATTAGAAATTAATAAAATCTGTGATATTAATCCTGGTAGTTTTTTCCCTAAACCTAAAGTTGATAGTTCATTGTTATTTTTTAAACCTAAAAAATCCTTTTATCAATTCAAGAACTCCAAAAGTTTGGAAAAAATAACAAGAATTTTTTTTAATCAAAGAAGGAAAAAAATAAAAACACCCTTTAATATTATATTTAAAGGCAATATAAATATCCTAAATAACCTTAATATTAATCTTAATTTAAGACCTCACAATATAAGCCAAGACATTTATTATAAATTAACTGAAGAGTATGAAAAACTATGATGTTAGCTTTTCTACGTGATTTCTAATAAAATCTTTATCATAATCTTTTGAACCATTTTTTATTTCAGCCTGTATTAAGTTATTAATCTTTTCAAAACAATCATCTAGATTATTATTGATCACAACATAGTCATAATTTATCCAATGTAATACATCATGTTCAAATTGTTTCATTCGCTCATCAGCTATTAATTTATCTTTCATATCTCTATTAGATAGTCTCTCAAACAATACTTGTTTGCTCGGAGGTAATATAAAAAAAGTTATTAACTTATAATCTAATTTTTTATTTTTAATCTGATCAGCACCCTGCCAATCAATATCAAAAAGTACATTTTTTCCATTATCTAAATTATTTATGACTGGTGTTCTAGTTGAGCCATAAAAATTATTAAAGACTTTTGCGTATTCTAAAAATTCTTGATTTTTAATAAGTCTTCTAAACTCTTCTTCACTAACAAAAAAATAATCCTTATTAGGAATTTCATTGGGTCTTGGCTTTCTTGTTGTGTGCGAAATAGAAATTTCAAAATTATCTAGCTTAGATAGTAAATTTACTAATGTGGTTTTTCCTGCTCCAGACGGAGAAGATAAGATTATCATTACCCCATCATTATCTATGGGCATTTAAAATCTAATTTGCTTTTCCTTCAATAAATTTTACAGCATCACCAACTGTTAAAATTTTTTCAGCTTCGCTATCAGAAATCTCCGAACCAAACTCTTCCTCGAAAGCCATAACTAACTCAACTGTATCTAAACTATCAGCTCCTAAGTCGTCTATAAAACTTGACTCCTCTGTTACCTTAGCCTCATCAATACCTAAGTGATCGGCAACAATTTTTTTTACCTTACTTGAAACATCTTCTGACATATTGATCCTCTTTTGTTTAAATTGTTAATAGTTTAAAAACTTGGTTTGTCAAGCCATATACATGCCCCCATTCACATGAATTGTTTCACCATTAATATAATTTGATTGGTCTGAGGCTAAAAAAAGAACTGCATTAGCAATATCTGTGGGCTCTCCTAACCTTGCTGAAGGTATTTTGGCTATAATTAATTCTTTAAATTTTTGATCCAACTTATCTGTCATAGCCGTTTTAATAAAACCTGGCGAAATACAATTTATATTAATATTTTTTTTTGCATACTCAATTGCTAAACTTTTTGACATAGCAACTATACCTGCCTTTGATGCTGTATAGTTTGCTTGACCTAAATTTCCAGTATGACCAACAACAGAAGTAATATTTACAATTTTTCCTGATTTATTTTTCAGCATTTTCTTAATAGCAAATTTACTTAAGAGAAAAGTAGATGTTAAATTTACATCAATTACTTTTTTCCACTCACTTAAACTCATACGAATTGCTAAATTGTCTTGGGTTAATCCAGCATTATTAACAATACAATCTAGTTTTCCTCCTAGTTGTGTTGTGGCATTTTCAATAAATTCCTGTATTTTTTCATTTTGAGAAATGTCAAAACTTAAAATCTTAACATTTTTAATTTTTGATTTTAATTCCTCTAACTTTTCAATTTTTGTTCCAGTGGCTAATATATTAGCTTCAAACTCACTCAATTTTTTTACTATCGCGTAACCTATTCCTCCTGATGCACCAGTTATAATGATATTTTTATTTTTTAAATTAATCATAGTTTTAAATCTTTTATATCACTAGTGTGATTAATTGTATTAGTTTTTACATTCTTATCTATCCTTTTTATTAAACCCGTTAATACCTTTCCAGGTCCAATTTCTATGAAATTATTTACTCCATTTTTTATCATATGGACTACACTCTCTCTCCATCTAACTCTATTTTCTATTTGATCAATTAACAGTATTTTAAGCTCTTCCTTATTTTTTATTTCTTTTGCTGTCACATTTGAAACCAATTTATTTTTTGAGTCTTGAAAATTTAATTTTTCAATTTCATTTCTCATAATTTTAGTGGCATTATTCATAAGCTCACAATGAAAAGGGGCACTAACTGGTAATTTGATATTTTTTACATTTATTGATTTTAAAACTTTTATTAATTTTTCAATATCATTATTTTTTCCACTTAAAACTATTTGACCTTCAGAATTATCATTTGCAATTTGTGCTGTAAAATTATTCTTATTTTGATTCAAAAGGTCTTCTATAATTTCGATTTTTGAACCTAAAACAGCCAACATGCCTCCCTCTCCTTCTGGGACAGCATTCTGCATTGCATCACCTCTAATTTTTAAAAGTTTAATGGTATCTGAAAAATCCAGATAATTTGCAGCACATAAAGCTGAATATTCTCCCAGTGAGTGACCAGCAAAATATTTCGCATTATCAAGATCCATATTAAATTCTTTTTTCATTACCTGAAAAATCGAGTAGCTTATGAGAAATATTGCAGGCTGGGTATTTACAGTAAGATCTAGTTCATCTTTAGGTCCCTCTAAAATTATTTTTGAAAGATTAATTCCCAATGTCTCGTCTGCTTGCTTAAATAGATCTTTTACTAAATCATAATTTTCAAAAAAGTCTTTTCCCATTCCAATTGTTTGGGAACCTTGTCCTGGGAATACTAGTGAAAACATCTAAAAAAACCTTTATTTTATATTCTTTTTGCTATTGTAATTAAAGTTTTATAATAGTATATCCTCATTTTTTATTAAAGAAACTATATGAATTTATACGAGCACACTATAATTGCAAGACAAGATACTTCTCCAAGTGAAGTAAAACAATTAACTGAAAAATATTTAAGCATAATTGAAAAAAA
>CACMUH010000039.1:0-4029 GCA_902616875.1 uncultured Pelagibacteraceae bacterium | reverse complement strand
AGATAATATCTAAATCTATCTTTTAAGAAATTACTCAAATCTTTTTTTAATTCATTATTTGCAAGAGTAAAATTTTGTTCCTGATATAAGCCAATCGAATAATTCAATAAATCATTTAATTTTAAATCTTTTTTATTTTCAATTATTATTCTTATTATGCCGAGCGCCACTCTTCTAAGTGCAAACGGATCTTTTGAACTTGTGGGTTTTTCATCAATCCCAAAAAAACCAACAAGATTATCTATTTTGTCTGTCATCGATAAAGCAATACTGAAAGGTTTTTTTGGTACATTTGAATCTAATCCAATCGGTAAATATTGTTCAGTTATTGATAAACAAATATCTTTATCAAAACCTTGATGCGCAGAAAAATAGCCTCCCATAATTCCCTGTAATTCAGGAAACTCACCAACTAAATCAGAAGTTAAATCTGTTTTACAAATAGATGCTGACAACTCTACTTTTTCTTTACTAATTAATAATTCATCAGATATCATTCCACCTAATTTTCTCATTCGCTGAACTTTATCAAAATAGGTTCCAAGTCCCTTGAAAAAATTAATTCTTTTTAGTTCAGATACTTTTTTCACTAAATTTTGTGTTTTATCTTTATTCCAAAAAAATTCTGCATCACTCAATCTAGCATCAACAACTCTTTGATTTCCAAGTTTGATTAACCCTTTTTGGTCTTTTTTATTTGCAACGAGTAAAAATTGATTTGTAATTTGATTATTTTTATCAATCGTAGGAAAATATTTTTGATGTGACTGCATAGTCAAAATAAGTATTTCCCTGGGGATTGACAAAAATTTTTTATCAAAATTACATAGTAAAACGTTTGGACACTCAACTAAATCTACAACCTCATCAAATAATTTTAAATTTTCTAAAATAAATAATTTTTTTTTACTTAATATCTTTGTGAATTCCTTTTGAATAATTTGTTTTCTTTTAGTTTGATCAACAATCGTTCCACGTATCTTCAAAAATCTTTCATAAGATTTGAAATTTTTAAATACTCCTGTTTTTTCCTCATAATCCTTATCAATAAAGGTCTTATTAGACGAAGTTAGATGGTAAAATTTAAAATCTATTATTTTTTCATCAAACACTGATAAAATAGACTTTAATGGTCTTGCCCAATTAAGGTTAAATTCACCCCATTTCATTGATTTTTTCCATTGGTAGCTACCTAAAACTTTTGGTATTAAATCTTTTAACAAATCTGAAGTGTTCAATGTTTTTGAGGGTGTTTTAAAAAAATAGAATTCTCCTTTTTCTGTATCACGTTTAATAAGTTGTTTTTTGTCAATTTTATTTGATCTCAAAAAACCCTCAATTGCTTCTACAGGAGCACTAGTTTTGGGTCCTTTTATTTCCTCAGACACAACTTTAATTTTTTTTTGTAAACCCTCAAATACGATAATTACTCTGTTAGGAGTTGATAATGAAAAACTTTTTTTTGATTTTATAGATTTATTGATAAAATATTTTCTAAATTCCTCTAAAAGTTTTTCACGAAAATTTTTTTGTAAATTAGCTGGAATTTCCTCACTAAATAATTCTAAAAAAAATTCCGTCATTTTATATTTGTGTATCAATCCAAATTGAAGCAACAGATTTTGTAATTTCTCTTATACGTCCAATATATTCTGCTCTCTGGGCAACACTAATAGCTCCTCTTGCATCAAGTATATTAAACACATGACTTGCTTTTAAGCATTGATCATAAGCTGGGAGCGATATTTTTTTATTTATTAATGATTTAGCCTCACTTTCGAACATATCAAATATTTTTAACAGATTCGAGGTATTAGCATGTTCAAAGTTATAAGCCGAAAATTCTTTCTCCGCTTGATGAAAAACCTCTCTGTATTCAACATTTTCATTATTCCAAATTAAATCATAAACATTATTTTTTTGTTGAGTGAACATACAAATTCTTTCTAAGCCATAAGTAATTTCTACTGAAACAGGTTTACATTCAAAGCCAGCCATTTGTTGAAAATATGTAAATTGAGTTATTTCCATTCCATCACACCAAACTTCCCAACCAAGACCTGCTGCGCCTAAAGTTGGACTTTCCCAATCATCCTCAACAAATCTAATATCATGATTTTTATGATCAATACCAATTGTAGATAAACTATTTAAATAAAGTTTTTTTATATTTGATGGAGAAGGTTTAATTATAACTTGAAATTGATAATAGTGCTGAAGTCTATTAGGGTTATCTCCATATCTTCCATCAGTCGGTCTTCTAGAAGGTTGTACATAAGCTGCTTTCCATGGTTTTGGTCCAAGTGATCTGAGAGTTGTAGCTGGATGAAAAGTTCCTGCTCCAACCTCCATATCATATGGTTGTAAAATTATACAACCATGTTTACTCCAATATTTTTGGAGGTTTAAAATTGTATCCTGAAAAGTTTGAAATTTTGGTTTTTTTTTATTTTTTTTAGAGGCCATATTTTTGCCAAATAGATTTTTCTTCTAATATATTTGCGACCTGATCGACGTGATCGTTAGATGATGATAATTTCTTACTTAACCAACTTTTAGATTTTTCAAATTTTTTGATTATTACATCTTCTCCAAATTTTTCTCTCAACACTTGATTGGCATCACCTATTTCGTCAATCAAACCAAGTTCTTTGGATTTAGTTCCAGACCAAAACTCTCCAGAAAATAACTCAACTTCTGATTTCTTTAGTTTTTCACCTCTACTTTTTTCAACAACGTCAATGAAATCTTTATGCAAATCTAATTGTATATTTTTTAATCTTTCTATATCTTCTTTTTTTTCTTCAAGAAACGGATCAAGAGTGCTTTTATTTTTACCAGCAGTATGAACTCTTCTTTCAACTCCAATTTTTTTAATTAACTCTGTAAAACCAAATGATGAATAAATTACACCTATAGATCCAATAATTGAACTAGAGTTTGCATAAATTTCATCACCAGCACACGCAATCAAATAGCCTCCTGATGCAGCAATATCCTCTGCAAAAACTATTACCTTTTTTTTATTTTTTTTCGCTTGTTGTCTTATAAAATTAAAGATTAAGTGTGATTGAACAGGTGATCCACCAGGAGAATTAATTGTAATAGCAACACATGGTGCTTTTTTTACAGAAAAAGCCTTTAAAATAATCTCTTCTTGACCTGAAAAATCTATACCTTGTTTAAATTTACCAACGTTTCCGATAACACCAGCTAATTTAATATGAGGAATAATTTTCTTCTTTTTAAAAATTGAGAGCATAACAAAACTTTATAGAATTTTTGTATTAATATAAAGACACCTTATAATTGAAGATTTAGGTGCGTCAATTGATAAGTATCAAAAGAAACTTATTACACTAATTTGCTCACATTATGGGAAGCGTAATTCAACTAAAAAAACAAATTAATAACTCTTACTTTCAACTTAAAAACTCAGTTGAAAATAAGTTAATGCTTGTTGAAGAAAAAATTAAATCAAAACTAGATAGTAATGTTGAGCTAGTTAAAAAAATGACAGATTATCATTTAAATACTGGTGGCAAAAGGTTAAGAGCCTTATTAACTTTGGGTTCATCAAAGTTATGTGGTTATACAAAAGGCACCAGAGATATTAATTTAGCAGCTTGTGTAGAACTAATTCATGCTGCAACTTTGATGCATGATGATGTTATAGATAATGGTTCAATTAGAAGAGGTAAAAAAACACCAAATAAAATTTGGGGTAACCACTCATCTGTTCTGGCTGGCGATTATCTTCTAAGTAGGTGTTTTGAAATGATGGTAGAAGATGGAAATATTGAAGTTTTAAAACTATTATCGTCAACATCATCAATAATTGCTCAAGGTGAAATTTTGCAACTCCAGCATAGAGGTGAAGTTGATATGCTTGAAGAAACTTATTTGAAAATAATTTCTTCTAAAACGGCTGAGTTATTTGCTGCTGCAACTAAAGTAGGAGCAATTTTATCAGAAATGAAAACTAAAGAGAAAGAAGCTTTAGAGTTTTATGGTAGGAATTTAGGTCTA
>CACMUH010000038.1:0-4147 GCA_902616875.1 uncultured Pelagibacteraceae bacterium | reverse complement strand
TATTGCCGTTCGTCATATAATTTGAGGTAATTCCCCCAACATACTCATCCATAATTTTTTGAAGTCTTTGTAATCCTTGTATTGGAGAAATATAACTTGGTGAAACAGTTCCGCCGGTGATCTCATTTTGAGCAACTGTGTAAGTCTCTAAAGGTTTATAAACTGCCTTTTTAAAATCATCACATTGTTTATCGCTAACATTTATTCCTTCTGCTTTTTTGTCTTCTATATATTTAACTGCTGCTTTTGCGGCTAATCTTCCTTCAGTAAAAGAACCTGATGAAAATTTATGAGCACTACCACCTACTGTATCTCCAGCACCAAAAAGTCCATCGATTGTTAACATTCTGTTATAACCCCAAAAATATTCTGGTGGAGATAGATCTTCTGGTCCACTTACCCAAGCTCCAGAGCATGTTGCATGTGATCCCATCACGTAAGGCTCAGAAGTTGTTAATTCAGGATTTGTATATTTGGGATCAATATTTTGTGATGCCCAAACTACAGCTTGACCAACTGTCATCCCTAAAAAGTTTTCCCAACCTACAGTTTCTAAATGAGGATCTTGGAAAGCTTCTTTGGTAACCATGTGTATCGGTCCACCACCTGCAGCAACCTCTTGAATAAAGGCGTGGTTTCTCAAACAAGTAGGAGTTGGATGATGATCAATATATTCTCCAACTAATTCTTTAGTTTGCTCATACCATTTTTTCTCGTAATTTTCGCCATTAGCATTTTGTGTATATGTTTTTAAATGTAAAAAGTATGCACCAACTGGTCCATAACCATCTTTAAATCTGCACAATACAATTCTATTTTCCATTTGGGTCATCTTTGCACCTGCTGCAATAGGTAAAGCATAAGCAGATCCATTACTCCATGGTGCATACCAAGTTCTACCCATACCTTCTCCAACCGCTCTTGGTTTAAAAATATGTGATGCTCCACCAGCTGAAACTATAACTGCCTTAGCTCTGAACACATGAAAATCACCTGTTCTCATATTAAAACCAACTGCGCCACCAATTCTATTTTCTTGAGACTCATCCATTAACAAATGAGTAATCATTATTCTGTTGTAAATTTTATCTGCAGATTTTTTAGCTGCCTCAGCAACAATTGGCTTATAACTTTCACCATGAATCATTATTTGCCATTTACCTTCTCTTAAATATCTTCCAGTTTTTTCATTTTTCATCATTGGAAGACCCCACTCATCAAACATATGAACAGTTGAGTCTACATGACGAGCCATGTCATAACCCAAATCTTCTCTAACCATTCCCATTAAATCATTTCGGGCATACCTTACATGGTCTTCAGGTTGATTTTCATCCCATTGCATACCCATATAACAATTGATTGCATATAAACCTTGTGCGACTGCACCACTTCGATCAATGTTTGCTTTTTCAACACAAACAATCTTTAAATCTCTTCCCCAATGTCTGGCTTCAAATGTTGCTCCTGTGCCGGCCATTCCACCACCAACAACTAATACATCACACTCCTCATAATGTGTTTTGTGCTTAGCCATTAATAATAAACACCTTTTTTAAAAGACTCTTTTGGAACAGATGGTAATTCTTTATTGGTATTTAATCCTTCTGGCTCACTATATAATCTTTGTGAATTAATTTCTCCTTGATTGGGAGTATCACCTTCAGCAAGTTTAGGAATAAATTTTCCCCAAGGTTTTGTTGTTATAGGTGAAACGAAGTTTTTCTCTGTTCCGTTTCTAAATTTAATTTTCCAAGAGATAGTTCCTTTTTCTTCTTCTCGTCTAACTCTAACGCTGTGACCCATCGGAGCAAAATCAGCATACCCTCTCACATCAATTGCATGATTAGGACATGCTTTAACACAAGAATAACATTCCCAACAAAAGTTTGGTTCAATATTTTTTGCTCTTCTGATATTTTCATCAATGTGCATGATATCTGAAGGACATATATCTACGCAATGACCACAGCCATCGCATCTTGTCATGTATACAAAAGTTGACATAATTTTTATTTTTCTCCTTTTTCTATTAACATATTAATAATGTTTTGGCTCTTCTCTTTTTATACCCAGGCCAAATTGTTCTGGGGCATCAGCTGGTGGAGGTAAATTATCCCTAGATCCATCTGCCTCTGCTAAATTTTTTTGAATAGCTGCTCCAGGTTTATAAAACATGTGAGCGAATTTAGACCAATAAACACCACCGAATAAAATTAAGTTAGATGCAACAAATAAAATTAAAAATAAATAAGACAAACCTATTTGCCCATTAAATTGTGTGAATGACCAAGCTAACCCAAAAGTTGAACACGCAAGTAATGCTAAAACAAATAAATCTGCTTTTATAATCCTATACCAAGGATGGGCTTCTGCTGAAACATCAACTCTTAAAAAAAACCAAAACCAATATCCTCCTAAACATGTTAATATTGCTCCTGCATGCCAAATCATTGACCAAGTTTGAGAACTTGGTTTATCAGCACCTGTATAACAAAAAACTAAAATAGCTGAAGACACCCAAAATAAAATTGTGCCATACATTCCTAGAACATGGGCCAGTCTTCTTTTACCAAACCCTAATTCAGAAGTTGTACCAATATCAACGACAGTTGTTTTAGCAATGACAGAAACTTTTTCTCCAACTCCTAATTTTTTTGTTGCTGAAAGCTTTGCTTTTTTCGCGTTATTAAAAAAATAAGTCAAATTTTTGTGATGTATCATCTGAATAATAGTTCCTACTGCAATTAACAAAACCATAGCAATAATGAAAGATTGCATTGTTAAGGGTGAGATGGTTTCTGATAAAATTGAAAATGGATTGCTACTTAACATTTCCGCCTTTTGTTAAATTTTGAATTAATTTAAAAGTTTTATATCTAGTTGAATTTATAGTTCAACCTCAAACTGGGGTCAATTTGTCTTTTATAACAGGCTAATTATTTCTTTTATAATGTTGTTTGTTTGGAATGACTGATCGTACTCCACCCTGGGGATTGTCAACATCTCCTTCCCTTCGGGGAATCAGATGAAAATGACAATGTAAAATAGATTGACCAGATACAATTCCTATATTTGTACCTAGATTAAATCCTTTAACTAACGGATCTTTATTAGTTATTTCTTTTTTAACAATTTTTATAAGATCATTACATGCAACCAATTCATCATTGGATAGGTCAAAATAATCCTTTATGTGTCTTTTGGGTATAATCAAACAATGATGTTCTGAAACTGGATAAGAGTCATAACTTGCATATGCCAAATCATTTTCATGAGCGCATCCACTTTTTTATAAAAAGGATATATCTTTATTGGCGAGAAATGGCTTCGATTTTGAGACATCAAAAAAAGTTATGGAATTAAAAAAAGATGATTATTTAAAAATAATAAAACTACTTTGATTTTTTTTTCTTTTCATCTTCAACTAATTGATTGATTTTATTTCTGATATAATTTTTGACATATACAAATACTAATAAGCCAAAAATAGATACCGATACAATAATTATTAGTATTATTCTTAATTGCTCATCCATATTAGATATTTTTATTTTTTAAGATTAAACTTGGATTCTTAAAATTTTTCTTTCCATATTTAATTGCTTTGCCTTCAAAATCTGTAATTATTCCTCCAGCATGTTGTAAAATTGCATGACCAGCCGCTATATCCCATTCACAAGCTCTAGGCTCAGCCACATATCCATCATATTCGCCAGCAGCGATTACACAAAATTTAAGAGAACTTTTCATTCTTACATATTTCTTTACATTAAATTTTTTATGTAATTTTTCTATTTCAGGTTTAATATTGTTTGAATAGGATACAAATTTCACATCATTTTTATCAAAATTTTCAGAACAATTTAAATTCTTGGTTTCACCATTTGTTAACTCATAGGCATTATTTGGACCATAGGAGTAAAACATTCTTTTTTTTGAAGGGGCATAAATCAATCCAGCTACTGGATTTTTGTTAATTATTAATCCAGCATTAATTGTAAATTCCTCTAGATTATTTATGTAGTCGTAGGTGCCATCTATAGGGTCAATTAGCCAAAAGTTTTCAAGATTGTTTATTGATTTATTATCAGAGGTCTCTTCTGAAATGATGGGAAGTTCAGGTGTTAATTCTTTAATTTTTTGA
>CACMUH010000037.1:0-4374 GCA_902616875.1 uncultured Pelagibacteraceae bacterium | reverse complement strand
TATATTGGTGAAAGAAAAGATAGTTGTTACGATCTTAAAATTATTTTTAGTGAATTAAATGAAAAATTTTTAGATTTTAGTTTGTTTTATCAAACATTAAATTGTGTTGATAAAAATAATAATCATGGATTTTGGGCTCATCAAGGTGCAGGCGGAAGAATTGTAAATCTTGATAGTTCAAACCTATTATTTACTACAGGAGATTTTAGAAATAGACCCCTTTCACAAGATATTCAAAGTGATTTTGGAAAAATTTTAAAAATTAATATTCAAAATAAAAAGTCTGAGGTTGTTTCCTTGGGTCATAGAAATCCACAAGGTTTGTATTATAGCAAAAAATTTGACTTTATTTTATCTACTGAGCATGGACCGAAAGGTGGTGACGAAATCAATATAAATAATAAACCTTTTTTAAAAGTTAAAAATTTTGGATGGCCAATTTCATCTTACGGGGAACATTATAAAAAAAATTATTCTGAAAAAATATTGAAAGAGGCACCATTGAACAAGTCTCATAAAAAATTTGGTTTTGAAGAACCTATTAAATATTTTGATCCATCAATTGGTATTAGTCAAACAATTTCCCTGAATGAAGCAGATACAGAATTTTTAATTGGAGCAATGGGAAATGAGATTGCCGATCAGGATTTAGGACTTCACTACATTAAGCTAAATGAGAATAGAGATAAAGTTATTAAACATGATTACTTTTTACTAAATGAAAGAGTTCGTGATATGGTAGTCTCTAAAGATAAAAAATTAATTATAATTTTTTTAGAGTCTACAAGTTCAATATCGGTTTTAAGAAAAAATAGCTGATCGTTATATTTATTTTTTAAAAGAGATTTTAATTTCAGGTCCTCTTTTACGATTTTTATAATCTAATCCTTGAATAGGATAATTTCTTGTTGTTTTTTGTTTTTTTATCTTAAATTTTTTTGGATTAATTAATGTCATTTCAATTACTTGAGGAATACCCTTGTCATCGACCATGCCATAATTATTTGCATTAATATGAATATTTCTTAGATTAG
Organism: uncultured Pelagibacteraceae bacterium; assembly: GCA_902616875.1. Taxonomy (GTDB): domain Bacteria; phylum Pseudomonadota; class Alphaproteobacteria; order Pelagibacterales; family Pelagibacteraceae; genus Pelagibacter. The sequence continues at coordinate 3,340 of CACMUH010000037.1, read as the reverse complement.
ATTTGTTTATGAAATCTTTTATTTTTTTTAAATTTTTTTTAAGATTATGAAATTCTATAATCACTAAATTTAGTTTATTAAAATTATTTATTTCTTTTAAAACCTTATATTCATCACCTTCAATATCTACTTTCAAAACAATATCTTTATTGTCTCCGATTGCCTCAGAAATCGTAATTTGACTATCTTGTTTTGTCTTTATCGAAACAATTTTTTTTAAATAATGTTTATTATTACCTTTGAAAAAAGTTAAGTATTGCAAAAATTTGAAAACATCTAATATTTGATAAAATTTAATTTTTCTCAATAACAATAAAGAAATAAAATCTTTTAAAAATCTATCAGCCCAAAATTTATTATCAACAGTATGATCAAAAGCTAAAATTTTACAATTATTATTATATTTTTGGAATTGTTTTTCAAAACTCCATTCGTCATTGAGTCCACAAGTAATAATTACTTTGGTTTTCCTAATAACACGTTTGTCAATAACATACCCTCCATCCCATTTTCTACCAAGTCTAACTAAATTAGATAAATCTGTATGATAAGGTTTTAAAAAAGTTGGTAACATTTATAACTTACTAAATTCTATTTTTTTATTTCAGCCTGAGCTGCAGCCAGTCTTGCTATTGGAACTCTGTATGGAGAACATGAAACATAATCAAGACCTATTTTTGAACAAAAATTTATACTCTTTGGATCTCCACCATGTTCACCACAAATACCTAACTTGATTTTGTTGTTTTGTTTTTTTCCTTTGACAACAGCTATCTCAACTAAATCTTCTACCCCTTCATCTATTGAAATAAACGGATCAATTGAAAAAATCTTGTTTTCAATATAATCATTTAGAAATTTTCCACTATCATCTCTACTAATTCCAAAAGTGGTTTGCGTTAAATCATTTGTCCCAAAGCTAAAAAACTCAGCGTGTTTCGCTATATCTTTTGCTTTAATCGCTGCTCTTGGCAGCTCAATCATTGTTCCAACTAAAAATTCTATTTTTACTTTATTTTCTTTTTGTACTTTTCTTGCAGTATTAATTACTAGGTCTTTCATTATTTTGATTTCTGCCTCTGTCGACACAAGTGGAATCATTATTTCAGGGAATGCAAATTTTTGTTTATTCTTTTTAAGCTCTGACAAGGCTTTAAAAATTGCCTCACATTGCATTTCATAAATTTCGGGGAATGAAATACCTAATCTACAACCTCTGTGTCCAAGCATTGGATTTTGCTCATGAAGTTCATCAATTCGAGATTTTACTTCTTTAACAGTTATACCAACCACTTCTGCAACCTCTAAAATTTCCTTTTCAGATTTTGGTAAAAACTCATGCAATGGGGGATCAAGTAAACGAACTGTAACAGGTAATCCATGCATAATCTTGAATATTTCAACAAAATCTTTTTTTTGATGGGGTAAAAGCTTCAAGAGTGCTTTTAATCTATCATCTTTAGTTTTAGAAAGTATCATCTCTCTAACAGAAATAATTCTCTCTTCATCAAAGAACATGTGCTCCGTTCTGCATAACCCAATTCCCTCTGCTCCAAAATCTCTTGCAACTTTTGTATCTAATTGAGTTTCTGCATTTGTTCGAACTTTAAGCTTTCTAACATTGTCAGCCCAACTCATTAATTTTGAAAAGTCACCAGAAATTTCAGGTTTTAATGTTGGTACACTTCCTAATATGATTCTTCCAGAGGACCCATCAATTGTGATTATATCGCCCTCTTTAATTTCAACTGAAGCAGTTTTGAAAATTTTTTTTTCATAATCAATATCAATTTCACTTGAGCCTGAAACACATGGTCTACCCATCCCTCTTGCAACAACAGCTGCATGACTTGTCATTCCTCCTCTAGCAGTCAATATTCCCTTAGCAGCGTGCATACCCTGAATATCCTCTGGGGATGTTTCTACTCTAACCAGTATTACATCTTGCATCATATTATTAAGTCTTTCAGCCTCTTCTGATGTAAATACCACCTTTCCACTAGCAGCTCCTGGTGAAGCAGGTAAACCATTTGCAATTATTTCTATAGAACTTTTTTCATCTAAAGTAGGGTGTAATAATGTGTCTAAAGAATTTGGATCTATTCTTAAAATTGCTTCTTTTTTTGAAATTAATTTTTCTTTAACCATATCTACAGCAATTTTAACCGCTGATTTTGCAGTTCTTTTACCTGACCTAGTTTGTAGGATCCATAATTTCTCATTCTCAACTGTAAATTCCACATCTTGCATATCTTTATAGTGTGTTTCTAACTTCTTTAAAATTTTATGAAGCTCCAAATAAACTTTTGGCATAGACTCTTCCATAGATGGTGCTTTTACTTTTGCATCTCTTTTTGCTTTTTTCGTAATATATTGTGGTGTCCTTGTCCCTGCTACAACATCCTCTCCTTGAGCATTAATTAAATACTCTCCATAAATATCATTTGATCCGTCTGAAGGATTTCTTGTAAAAACAACTCCAGTAGCACAATCATTTCCCATGTTTCCAAAGACCATAGATTGCACGTTAACTGCTGTTCCCCATTCAGATGGTATCTGATTTAACTTTCTATAAATTTTAGCTCTATTACTGTCCCAAGATAAAAATACTGCACTTATTGCTCCTAATAATTGTTCATAAACATCCTGAGGAAATTCTTTTTTTGTTTTTTCTTTAACAATATTTTTAAAATCTTTTATCAAACCATCCCAATCATCTTCATCAAGATCTGTATCCAGCAAAACTCCTTTGGTTAATTTATAATTTTCTATAAGTTCCTCAAAATGATAACTTTCTACTCCAAGAACAACATTTCCATACATTTGAATAAATCTTCTATAACTATCTTTGGCAAATCTTCCGTTAGAAGTTTTGTTGGCTAGTGCTTTAACAGTTTTGTCATTCAAACCAAGATTAAGTATTGTATCCATCATACCTGGCATAGATACTCTAGCACCGGATCTCACAGATAATAAAAGTGGATTTTTTAGATCCCCAAATTTTTTTTTTACATCTTTTTCAATTATCTTTAACTCTTTTTTAATTTGATTTATCAATGAAAAATTCAATCTCTTTTTATTTTGATAAAAAAGATCGCAGACGTTTGTTGAAATTGTAAATCCGGGCGGAACTGGAAGACCCATTCTTCCCATTTCTGATAAATTAGCACCTTTACCGCCTAAAAAATTTTTGGGATTTTTAATTTTTTTAGAGTCTTTAGATTTAAAATTTACAATTAACTTATTCATTATTTGCTTTTAACAATTGAAAATTCATAAAATTTTGAAAGGTTTTACATAACATATTTATAAGTTCCAAACGATTTTTTCTTAAATCTTC
>CACMUH010000036.1:0-4901 GCA_902616875.1 uncultured Pelagibacteraceae bacterium | reverse complement strand
ATCAAAAAAAAAAATTTAGGATTGAAGATTTTGCGTTAAATGAAATTTGGGATAATAAAGAAATTACTAAAAAAAACTTAAGAAAACTTAATAATTTTTATTGGCTTTTTAGTTTAGATCTTAAATCTTCAAAAAAAAATACCCAATCAGTTATAAAAAACTGGATGACTTTGAATCATAAATACAACTCAAAAAGTTGGAATTTTGATTTAACAGCAAAAAGAATTATTGCTTGGTTATCTAATTATAATCTTACTTATGAAGATAGTAACGAACAATATAAAATTGATTTCAACACTATGATACAAAAACAAACCAATCACCTCATTAATAAAATCAATAAATCAAAATTTGTTGAAGATAAATTGATAGGTTGTGCATCTATTATATTAGTTGGACTTTGTTATCAGGATGAAAAAAAGTATTTGCCCTATGGTTTAAATTTACTAAAAAAAATATCTAAAATTACTCTTGATAATTCTGGTTTTCCTAGATCAAGGAGTATTAAACAATTAATATTTTATTTGAAATATTATATTTTAATCAGAGAGTGGTTTAAAGAATCTCAGATTAATATTCCAGAACATATCAATGAAACAATTTACTATCTAGGACAAGGTTACGCTTTTGTTTGGCAAAATCTAAAAAGTGATATTCTCTATAACGGTAATAACATTTCAGATAATAATAATTTCGATAATTATCTTCAAAGACTAGGTTATAAATTCAAAAATGACAATCAAGATTATGGTGGATATATAATCTTGAGAAATAAAAAGATGTGTCTCACCATGGATGCTGGTCCTTCACCAAATTCATTTTTTTCTAAAGATTATCAATCCGGAGCTTTATCTTTTGAAATAATTTCGAATGGAAAGAAATTAATTAGCAATTGTGGCTATCATAGCGAAACAAATATAAAACTTAATCATTTATCAAGATCAACTGCCGCTCAGAACACCTTGGTAATCGATGATAATTCCTCCTGCAAATTTAAAAACAGTGATAAATCTTTTTTTGTAACAAGGGGTTTAAAAATTACAAAAAGAGAGACTATTTTTGAAAAAAACTATTGGAAAATTAATGCTTCTCATGACGGATACCAAAAAAAATATAATACTATTCATGAAAGAAATATAGAATTTTATCCTGGAGAAGAAACTTTTGTTGGTTGTGATAAAATTCTAAAAAAGATTAATAAAAATTATAAATTTGATATTCGATTTCATGTGGAACCAGATGTAAAATTAATGAAAACTCAGGATGGTAAATCAATATTAATTGAATTGGAGGATGAGGGTTGGAAATTTACTTGTGATAATTATGATATAAATATTGATAATGGTTTATATTTCGGTAATAAAAATTCATATATTGATAATCAAAATATATTTATTTCTGGAATTTCAAATAACCAGACTGAAGATATTAAATGGCAAATAAAAAAAATATAGTAAGAAGAATAAAATCAGCTGTAATTTCTGTTTCAGATAAATCAAACTTAAAACCATTATTACAAACTTTAAACAGGTATAATGTTAAACTGATTAGTTCAGGGGGTACATTTAAGGCAATTAGAAAATTAGGCTATCGATGCCTTGAAGTTTCTGATTATACTGGTTTTAATGAAATTCTAGATGGACGTGTTAAAACACTTCATCCAAAAATTCATGCGGGAATCTTAAATAAAAGAAACAACAACACTCATAAAAGAGAAATAAAAAAAAATAATTTTCAAAATATTGATTTAGTTATAGTCAACTTTTATCCATTTGAAAAAACTTTAAATACAACAAAAAATCACAATAAAATAATTGAAAAAATTGATATTGGTGGTCCTGCCTTAGTTAGAAGTGCTGCAAAAAATTACAATGACGTTGCAGTAATAACATCCACCAATCAATATTCAGCATTGATTGATCAGTTAAAAAGATTTAATGGTGCAACAAAATTAGAATTTAGAAAAAAATTATCTCAATCAGCCTTTAATGAAACAGCATATTATGACTCCGTAATTTCAGATTACTTCAATTCAGTCACAAGTGAGAATTTTACAGAGAAAAAAATTATTTACGGAAACTTAATTGAGAGGTTAAGATATGGAGAAAATCCACACCAAATATCTGCTATTTACTCTAAAAATAAAGATTTCAAATTAAGAAAAATTCATGGAAAACAATTAAGTTATAACAATTACAATGATATTTTTGCTGCTTTAACAATATCCAAAAGTCTACCAAAAAATATAGGCACTGTAATTGTCAAACATGCTAACCCTTGTGGAGTTTCTATTCTAAGGGATAGAGTAAGCAGTTATAAATCTGCATTTGAATGTGATCCTGTGAGCGCATTTGGAGGTATTGTCTCTTGTAATTTTAAGATTAATAAAAGCTTAGCTATTGAGTTAAACAAAACTTTTTTAGAAGTAATTATTGCTAATGGTTTTGAAACAAGCGCTCTTAAATTATTAAAATCTAAAAAGAATGTTAGAATTATAGATTCAACAAACTTTAATTTTGATGATGTTCTTCAAATTAACTCTGTATCAAACTCAATGTTAATTCAATCTCAAGATAATCTTGTTTTTAAAAAAAAAGATTTCAAAGTTGTTTCAAAGAAAAAACCAAGCAAAATACAATTTGAAAATTTATTATTTGCATTCAATATTTCACGTCATGTTAAATCCAATGCTATTGTACTCGTTGGTGATAAAACAACAATTGGTATCGGATCTGGACAACCTAGTAGGCTTGATAGCTGTCAAATCGCAATAAATAAAATGAGAAAGTTCAAAAAAAATGAAAAAGAAATTGTTGCAGCATCTGATGCTTTTTTTCCATTTGTTGATGGTATTGAAAAGTTAATTCAATCCGGTGTTTCTGCTGTAATCCAACCTAGAGGATCAATCAGAGATAAAGAAATTATAAAGTTTGCAGATAAAACTAATACTATTTTAATTTTTTCTAAAACAAGACATTTTAGACATTAAATCTTGTCAATTTTTGAAGCTAAAATGAAATCGTTTTCTGATAATCCCTCAATTGCGTGGGTTGAGATGTTTATTTTCGCATAACCCCATCCAAATAAAATTTCAGGGTGATGGCCTTCATCTTCTGATATTCTACCTACTTCATTTACAAATTTTTGACTATCAACAAAATTTTTAAATGAAAATTTTTTTTCTAAAAAATATATATTTTTTTCATTTTTAATAACATCCCATCCATCAATTTTTTTTTGATATTTATGTATTTCACTTATATCAAGCGCAGGCACACCACCTTCACAAGGAACACATTTTTTCTCGAAAAGTTCACTCATTTAATCTGCATCCTCTAATTAAATTTTTTATTATATAACTTAAAAATGGAGCGGGCAAAGGGGATCGAACCCTCGACCTTCTCGTTGGCAACGAGACGCTCTACCACTGAGCTACGCCCGCAAAAGAAATTAATATAGTGTGTCGTTTTTTTTAATTCAAGTAATATTAATTATGGTATGTTTTTCTCATGAAAAAAGAAGATTTACCAAAAACAATACCAGTTTTTCCATTAAGTAACTTTATCATTTTTCCAAGAACTACTGTTCCATTAAATATATTTGAGCCAAGATATGTCGATATGATTAATGATAGTATGAAGTCAAACAAGCTTATTGGGATGATACAACCTAAAAATTCAAAAGAAAGTGAAGTTAACCCTGAATTATATGAAATTGGTTGTATGGGCAAAATTACAAGCTTTAGAGAAAATGATAACGGTCAATTTTTGATAGAACTTAAAGGTATAATCAGATTTAAAAAAACAGATGAAGTAAAATCAAATAAAAAATACAGAGAATGCAATGTAGATTTTAATAATTTTTATGATGATCTAAGTTATCAAAGTGAAAATCTAAAATTTTCTGATTTAAAATTGATATTTAAAGACTTAAAAAATCTTTTTGAAAAAAGAGGATTTATCATTAATTGGAAAGGATTAGAGAAACAAAGTTTAGATGAAACAATAAACGCTCTAGCGATGGCATCTCCTTTTACGCTAGAAGAAAAACAAATCTTATTAGAGGCCAAAAATCTAGAGCTTAGAAAAACTAAAATTTCAGAAATCTTAACTACATATTCTTTTGATAATTATAATAATACAACCGTTCAATAAAACTAAATTTCAAAACCTCTATTCGCTATATTTTTAAAAGATCTATTTAGGAATTTATTTCTTCCTATAAATCTCACTGATTTGCTTAGGATATTATTATTCATCTTACTTTCAAAATTAAAAAATTCGTATACAAAATCAATTCCACTAGAGAAAAGATAGTTTTTATGTTTAGTCATATTTTGAAATTCTTCACAAATTGAATTATCTATCTCTAATCCATTCTTTAACTTGAGTTTAATTAAATTACCCAAATCTCGAATATCTCTTAAAGTCATATTGAAACCCTGGCCAGCCAAAGGATGAAGGCGATGTAATACATCACCAAAAGCCAGAATATTTTTATAATAATAAGTTCTCAAATTCGAAGCCTTCAACTCAAAAAAGTTGCCAATACCAAAATTTGTAATTGAATATTTGGTATTATATTTTTTAATTAATTCTTTAAAATTAATATTTTTTTTACCTTTAATTGAATAAACAATAGAAGTTTCTATTTCTGATAATGGTAAAAATGCCAAAGGTCCATTTTTTGTGAATATTTGAGACGCTGTATTATTCTGAATTTTTTTGTGTTTTAAAATTGTAGTGTACGCAAAACTATCATATTTTTTTTTCAAACTTCTTGCAAAAAACTTCTTTGAAAAATAGTTATCATTTTCACAATTGATTATTAACTTATATTTTTTCAAATTTGAGAGATTATAATAAAAATTTTGTTTAAATTTACATAACTTATCCTTTTTT
>CACMUH010000035.1:0-4904 GCA_902616875.1 uncultured Pelagibacteraceae bacterium | reverse complement strand
CAATTGTAAGATTAGGAGATATTTTAAAAAAAAAAGATCATGAGTTAGTAAATAAGATTGAAAAAATTTCTGGAAAAATTGTTGATAATAGAAAGAACTCATTTCCAGGTGAAGTGATTTCTGACTTTCTTCAAGAAAATAAAAACTATTTTCCAAAATTAGAGGATTTTGCCAATAAAGTTTTTGAAAAAGTTCAAAAAAATAATCGTACAAGATATGTTGCTCTTTGTGATCATTTAAAATCTGAATATGACATTATTGTTAAAGATGTTATTCCAGAGGAAAATAAACCTTTTTCTAAAATTTATAACAAAAATAAAAAAGAACTTCTGTTGAGTGATTATAGTTCTCTTGAAACAAAAAAACTTCATGCAGCTGCACAAATTGCACAGGAGGGTGCAATTAAAGAAATTGAGGATTATTTAACTAAATTTACGTTTCCATCAGAAGAGTCTAAAAAATTAACTAAAATTGCTTTGCTTAATTATTGTGGTGCTGCAATATTAATGCCATACAAACTTTTTCATTCAGAGTGTAAAAAACTTAAATACGATCTTGAATTATTACAAAATACTTTTGCAACATCTTTTGAACAAGTAGCTCATAGAGTGACCTGTTTGCAAGATCCAAAACTACCAGGGATTCCATTTCATTTTTTAAGGGTAGATATGGCTGGAAATATTTCTAAAAGATTTTCTTTGTCTGGAATTGAAATTCCAAGATATGGAGGGGCGTGTCCAAGATGGAATGTTTATTCTGCATTTACAAGACCTGGAGTTATTCAAAGTGCTGTAAGTAAAATGACCAACGGAGAAAAATATGTTTGTATTGCACGAACTGTTGAAAAAGGGATTGGAAGATTTGGTAGAGCAAAAAGTATTTTGTCTATTGGGTTAGGTTGTGAAGCTAAATATGCTAAAGATTTTGTATATACTGAAAATGTTAACTTGAGTGAAAAGTCATCAGAAATTCCAATAGGTGTGTCATGTAGAACCTGCGATAGATTAGATTGTTCTCAAAGAGCTTTTCCTCCTTTACACAAAAAATTTGATGTCGACATAAATCTGAGAGGCGTTTCAGTTTATGTAGGTGATAAAAATTAAAGATATGCTTAAATTTATAATTCCTGCAGTAATATTCTTTTTAATTGTCCTTTTTTGGGAAAAGATTAATGAGAAAATTTACCAAAAATTTAAGGTTAAAATTAATTTAGTCATTTTAACCGCAGCCTTACTATTTGTATTAGCAGTATTGATTTTATCAAACTTGCGGATCTTTTGTTCGAAAAAAAATTATTTGATTACGTATATCTTATTTGTAGCCCTGAAAAATCTCATATTGCAAAAAAAATAATTGCTGAGTCTAATAAAGATTATTTTATTGATTGTTCTAATAAAGATCTACAAGGAGTAATATTAGCAATTAAAAATTCAGATTTTTTTCTTGGAAATAATTCAGGTCCATTAAATCTTGCAGCAGCTCTTGGAATTAAATCATTTGGATTAATAGCCAATGACCCAGTGAGTGAGCTAAAATATAGTAAAATTATTCCAATAGTTCCAAAGGATTATGTGGATAATGTTTGGCATAGGGATAGAAATGGGATGAAGAATCTTAAGCCCGATGAAGTGTTTAATCAGGTGATTGAAAATTTGTAATCATTTAAGTTTTATGAAAATAAAAAAAGCCCCTTGAGGGAGGGGCTTTTTTTTCGTTTAACTAACTTTAAGAGAGAATTTTAGGGACCCTTCGATGAGTAATCGCGGAGATACACAGAGAGCGAAGAGTCCCTTATTGTTAACAATTAGTCACGTATTGCATATGCAATCACGCCAGTTTCAGTGACATCAGTACCTTTGGTTTCACCTTCTTTACTTAACCTTAGGCCAATTGTTGCTTTAATAGCGCTAAACACTATGTAAGCTACAATAAACACAAATATGTTTACTGATAATACACCGATCAACTGAGTACTAAAATTTGCACCAGAATTTGTTGCAGGTACAATTAACGTACCCCAAATTCCAGCAAATAAGTGAGCAGGAATAGCACCAACTACATCATCAATTTTTAATGAGAATAATAGTTTAGTACCATATACTACGATTAATCCACCCACAGCACCAATTAAAATTGCAGCAAATGGTGATGGTAATAATGGTTCTGCAGTTACAGCAACCAGACCACCGATACATCCATTTAACATTTGAACTACGTCAGTTTTACCAAAATGCAATCTTGTTATAACTGCTGCACCCATAACACCACCTGCACCAGCAAGGAATGTGTTAATAAATATTTTAGATACAGCGATTGCATCAGTAGCTGTTCCCAATGCTAATTGTGAACCACCATTAAATCCAAACCAACCTAGCCATAAAATAAATACTCCAATTGTTACTAATGGTATTGATGATGCTGCAAACGGTTTAAGTGGCGCTGGAGCCCCAGATTTAGTAAATCTTCCTAATCTTGGACCAATTATCATTGCACCAGCTAAAGCAGCTGCACCACCAGTTGAGTGTACTAAAGTTGAACCAGCAAAATCAGAAAATCCTAACTCTGCTAACCAGCCGCCACCCCACTGCCAACCCATTACGATTGGATAAATAATTCCTGATAGAACTGCAGCAAATGTAAAGAATGGCCATAATTTAATTCTTTCAGCCATTGTACCTGATACGATTGAAACAGTAGTTGCACAGAATACCATTTGGAAATACCAGTCTGAACCATCGGAATAACCTGTATCTATTTTACTGCCATCTGCCCATGGAATAAATTTTCCAATATATCCACCTGGACTGATACCATAGGCTAAGTTATAACCTACAAGCCAGAACATTATACCTGCAATTGAGAATAACCCTATATTTTTTGCACAAATAACGGATACACTTTTTGATGTAACCATTCCAGACTCTAGCATAGCAAAACCACATGCCATGAACATTACTAGAAATCCACAAATCAAAAATAATAAGGTATTAAAAATAAAACCTACTTCAGCAGAAACTGTTGTATCTGCCATACCTGCACTACTCATGTTCAATAAAAAAATTAAACTAATAAGTGGCGCACTTATTTTTTTTATTAATTTAGTCATAAGACCTCCCTGTTATAGGAAGTGCTTGTATTTTAATAATTCCTAAAAACTAACGCTGATTATGAAAATTGGGTATGCAGATTTTGCATATAGAAACAGCCTTAACGCTTTTTGACGTTAAGGCTGTAAAATTAACTATTTATTGAATACTTCTTTTAAAGCTTTGGCAGGTAAGAATTTAACCTTTTGCGATGCAGCAATTTGAATTTGCTCACCAGTTCTAGGGTTTCTTCCAACTCTTGCTTTTCTCTTAGCCACTTTATATGTACCAAATCCTGCAATTTTGACTGAATCATCAGCTTTTAGTGCATCTAAAATAGTGTTGGTAATCGTGTCAAAAGTTCTTTCAGCATCAGCTTTACTTAGGTTTAAAGCGCCTGATAATTTGACAACTAATTGTTTTTTGTTCATTTTAGCTCCGGTTTTATTAGGTTATTTACTATCTTTATCAAAAGTATTGATAAATCAAGCCTTTTTTTAGTATCTAGCTTAAAGTTATACACAATATCTGGTGTAGTGAAAAAACCTTTATTTTAGAGGGTTATTTAAAGACTTTAAATTTATTAACTAAATAAGCCTAGATCTTTAAGATCATTAAATGTTGTAAATATCATCAAAGTTAAGAGTAAAAACATCCCGATTCGAAAAAAACCCTCTTGCGTTTTTTGAGATAAAGGACGTCCTAACACTTTTTCGAAAGCATAAAACATTAAATGACCTCCATCCAACATTGGTATCGGAAATAAATTAATTAATCCTAAGCTAATAGAAATATAAGCCATCATGCTAACAAATGCCAACAAACCAAACTCTGCTACTTGACCTGAAATTTTAGCAATTCTAATTGGTCCACCAAGTTGTGAAGTGTCAGCCTTTCCAAAAATCATCGCACCTATATATTTAAGTGAGGATATACTAACGAAATATACTTCATTTGCTGCGTGGTATATAGCTTGTGCGGGTCCTAATTTAACATGGTTAATCTCATTGTTGTAAGCACTTAATTTAATTCCAACGATCCTTTTGTTAATCTTATTTCCAAGATTGTCCTCACTTAAAACCATTTTGGGTTTTACTTTTAATAATATTTCGTCGTATGAACGTTTAACTTTAAAATCTATAAAATCATCTGTTGATAATGTTATAAATTTTGAAACATCCATAATACTTTTAACTTCATTTCCATCTATCTCTAAAATAATATCATTTTGTTTCAAACCACCAATCATTGCGGGACTATCTTTTTGTACTTCGTTGATCATTGCAGGAGTAAAATCTTTTCCTGCAAAAGTATAAATAGAAAAAAAAATTAATAATGCGAGTAAGAAGTTTGCCAATGGTCCACCAAAAACAATTAAAGCTCTTTGATAAAGTGGTTTTAAAACAAATAATTTTTTTCTGTCTTCTTCGTTGTATTTTTCTATTAATTTTTCTTGATCAGCCTGTGAAAAAACATTTCGATCTCCAAAAAATTTTACATATCCACCAAGAGGTATCCAACAAATTTTCCATCTTGTGCCAGATTTATCATTCCAACCAAATATTTCTTTTCCAAATCCAATTGAAAAATCAGTTACTGCAACCCCATATCTTTTGGCAAAATAATAATGGCCGTATTCATGGATGAATACCACAATCATGATAAGTATTAAAAATGGTAATATATAATCTATCATCTTAGATTGATTGTTTTTTAATTAGTTCTTTAATTTGATTTATCATCATATCTGGTGATTTCATTGTGGGATATATCTCTTTAGCTTTTTCATAACTCTCAATTGCCTTATTATAATTTTTT
>CACMUH010000034.1:0-5275 GCA_902616875.1 uncultured Pelagibacteraceae bacterium | reverse complement strand
ATACTTTAACTCTATGTTTGGTACTTCTAATGATGAAGCTAAATTTATTATCACTGGTAATAATAGAGATGTAAATAGGTACAGATGGAATTTAAAAAATATTTCCAATAAATTAAAAATTAATAACACCAAACAAAGGATATTTTATAATAAACTTTGTAATTTATTAAATATTAGAAGAGAACAAAAAGCCTTTCACCCTAATGCTCAAAGATTGAATTTAAATTTTGGTCCAAAAATTTATGGGTTTAAAAGAATAAGTAAAGATAAGAAACAAACGATAAAATGTATTACTAATTTGAGTTCAAAGCCTCAAAATACCAAAATAAATATAAAAGGTAATAAAATCAGGAATTTATTGGACTCAAAAATTAATCTAGAAAATAAAAAATTCTTAGTTTTAAAACCTTTTGAAACAGTTTGGTTAACAAATACTCAATAATAATTATTGTTTATTATCAAAATATTGAATTGCCCATTTAATACCTTGATCAATCGATATTTTCGGAACAAAGCCGTATTTTTTTTGTAAAAATGTTGAACCGCCCCTAGCATAAACACCTTCGGGTTTATTTGAATTTCCATTAACCTTTATATTTTTCTTTCCTAAAATTTTTAATATTTTTTTTGATAATGAAATAAAACTTAATAATTTTCCTGATGATAAATTTATAGCTTTTCCATTTTTTATTTTCCTTGCAATAATTAAGGAACCTCTAATAACGTCTTTAATATGAATAAAATCTCTCATTTGATGACCACTTCCCCAAACTATAAATTTTTTTTTTGATTTATGATTTATTGCTCTAAGTACAATACTTGGAAATGGGTAATTCAAATCTTGATCAGATCCATAACCTGAAAATGGTCTAAAAATTGTATTTTTTATCCCATGTTTTTTAAAAGCGATTGAGGCCAAATATTCATTATTTAACTTAGCCCAACCATAAGAAAGATCAGGTTTACCCAAATTGTCTCTTGAAAAATCAATGTCTTGTTCTTTTAATAACCTGAAATTTTTTTTAGTTTGTAAATGTACTGGGTATGCTGCACTTGAGGAGTATGTAATTATATGTCGAATCTTTTTTTTATTTTTAACTGCCCACCTCCAAAAAGCTGTGTCAATTTCTAAATCTTCAGCAACCGCTAATGGATTATTTTCAATAACTTCTCGCCCACCAACAATAGCAGCCAAATTAATTACTAAATCATATTTTTTTTCCAATCTAACTCTAAAAAATTTTCTACAGTCCTGATTTAAAAATTTAAATTTTTTGTTAAATTTATATGGATTAAATAATTTCCATTTTTTAGGATGAATTCCTCCAGATAATGGAGCTATATTGTCTATAACTTTTACATAATCATTTTTTTTTAAAAAATATTCTGAATAATGTCTTCCAACAAATCCAGCACCACCAAAAATTAAAATATTCATGAAATTAACCTGTTAGTTTTTTCCACTCATCAAAAGCCACTGAAGTTTTTTTTGGTAAAAAATTATAAATATTTTCTGTATTTTTATACAAATCCTCAACTAGTTTTAATGAATTTATATAGCCAATATATTCATCTTTGAAATCTTTGATCAAATTATGAACGTTTCTTTGTTGATAAACTGTTGGTTCATTATAAATCACTTTGTATTTTTTTGCTGTAACGTAGAATGCAGCCCAAATATCATCCATCCTTCCGATATGTGGAAATAGAAAATAATCTTTAATAACTTTTCTATGCAGCAAAGTATTTTGAGAATTAAATGGAGAAATTTTTTTTGAAAAAAATGGGAAAAGTTTCCTCTTAAAAGTACACTCTGGTTTGAAAATCATTCTACAAACAGCGTCAATATCTGGATCACCATTCCAAAAATTTGCTTGAATATCTGGTTTAATTAAATATTTTTTACCAACTTTATATTTCCTGTTGTTAACAAGTTCTAGCGGCAATCCTCGATGCCAAAGATTCTTGTGATTGGTATATCCAACTGGATCAAAAATTATTTTATTAGTCTTTACCTCTTTGCAGCGAATTTTATTGTGAATAAATATATTCTTAAACCAATTAGTATATGGAATATTATCGTCATCTATCAAAGCAATAGTTTCTGCTCCTCTTTCAAAGGCCTCTAAAATTGCAAAGTTTCTTCTTTGTATACAATTCCATCCAACTAATTTAGATAATTTGGGCCACTTTTTTTCTTGATACTTGGTACTTAAGACAATTGTATTTTTTAAATCAAACTTTTTAGATTTTTTATCTAGTGCCACGATGAGTTTGCAATTTTTATTTGCTGCAAAAAGTTTTAGTGCTTTAGTAGGTTTGTTGATTGTGGTGGTTGCAATATAAATCATAAGTTTTTAAATAAAACTTTTAAATATGAAAGATAACTTCTTATACTAATCGAAGATGTTCCTTCAACTCTTTTCCTCCATGTGGCTGGAATTGTCATAATATCACATCCCATTTTTATAGGTTTGAGCAATAATTCTAATGCAAAACCATGTCTAAACTCAGTAATCGATAAATTCTTAAGTATTTTACGTGGATAAATTCTGTAAGCAAAAGTAAAATCTAATATTTCATACTTAAAAATTAATTTAATTAATTTTTGGAAAAAAAAATTGGCTAAATATTTAATTAAACCATAATTGGAAAAGCCTTTTTGACTTAACCATCTATCAGCAGAAATAATAGAGTTTGGATTTTTCAGACTAATTCTTATCATTTTGATTAGTTCATTTGGATTTGTTTCAAGATCAGATGCCATTATTGCAATAAATTCTAATTTAGATTTTTTTATACCTAGATCAATGGCACCACCAACAAATGGTTTTAATTGACTAAAATATCTTAAATTTTTAAATGATTTTTTGAGCTTTTGTAATTCGAATTTATTTTTTTTATTTGTTAATTCATTTGAAAAAATGATTATATATTCTTTTTCAAATTTAATTTTTTCTAAAATTGCAATTGTTTTTTTTAGTGAATTAATTTCATTCAAAAATGGGAGAATTATTGAAATTGAAAATTTATTTCTTTTTTTCATAATCTAAGTTTTGTAATAAATTTAAATATAATATATAGAACTAATGTAAATGAACTCATTTAAAAAATTTTACACTGGCCAAAACTACAATCAACACATGTATAATGGTTTAATTGGTTTTTTTATGAAATTATCTCATAAAAAAATGGAAAAAAATAAAGAAAAAAAAAACAAAATTCTTGAAATTGGTCCTGGCACACATCCTCACACAGACTATTTATTACATGAATTTGATGAGTATCATGTGGCTGAAAAAATTGAAGAGTTGTCCGATTTTTATAAAGATAAAGACAAAGTTATATTTGCTACTTATGATGGAGAAAAACTTCCATTTGAGGATAATTTTTTTGACAGAATAATATTATCACATTGTCTGGAGCATATTCTTGAGCCAGAAAAAATACTTCAGGATATTTATTTAAAATTAAAACCAGGAGGAAATTTAACTATAGCTCTTCCAACTGATCCTGGTTTATTGTGGCGAGCTGGTAAATTTATAAGTGCTAATTTTTTGATTAAAAAAAATTATAATTTCACAAAAGAGGATTATTATTATTTCACAGCCAAAGATCACGTTAACAGTATTTTTTCTTTAATTCCAATTATCAAAAAAAATTTTAACAAAATTAATTTTGAAAGATATGAGCCATTTAAAATACCATTGTTAGATTTTAATCTTTTTTATATAATTGACATTGAAAAGTAATTAATTTTTGTAACAATTCGATATTTTGATCAAAATATAATCATCATCGTTTATTAAATCTTTACATTCAGGATAAAATTGCGATTTTTTGAATAAAATATGAGA
The DNA here is from genome assembly GCA_902616875.1 of uncultured Pelagibacteraceae bacterium. Classification (GTDB taxonomy): domain Bacteria; phylum Pseudomonadota; class Alphaproteobacteria; order Pelagibacterales; family Pelagibacteraceae; genus Pelagibacter. The sequence goes on along the minus strand of CACMUH010000034.1, from coordinate 1,418 downwards.
TATTTTTTCAAGTTCTATAATTTCTTTTAAAAATTTGTTTTGCGATTCCAAATTTTTAGCATTGTAAAAGTTACTAGCTAATTTTAATCTTAAATCCCAATCAATAATTTCGTTATGTTTAAATGGGTGATGTTTATGATTAATAAAAATAGGCAAACCAGTATTCAACCTAATAGATACTGTATCAATTGGTACCAATATTGAGTCAATTTCGTTATAATTTTTCTTAATTTTATTAAATAGAAATATCTTTTTCTCAAAATTAGAATTTAAATTTTCTAATATGTGAGATTTTAATCCAAAAAAAATAATTATTGAAAAAAAAACAACATAAATTAATTTTTTTTTATTTAAAAGTTTTTCTCTAAATTTATTAATTAAAAAAGATATTATGATTATCGATGAAATGGGCATCAAAAATACTGATGATCTCCAAGGGAATACGAGTGCAAGACTATTTATTTCTACAAAATATTGGATTATTGATAAAAAGATTGAACAGAAGCCGAAAATACCTAAGGAAATAAATAATTTTGTTTTATCTCTAATTAAAATTAAAGAAATAAAAAATGTAATAATTGAAATGATATCCTTATATGAAAACCAGTAATGAATGTCAGCATGATGAGGTATTCTTTTCATTAAAATTTCTTGGCCTAAGAGTGTTGTATCTCTATCTAGATTGAGAAAATTGAAAAAGACGAAAATTGTTATTGGTAATATCAATAAGGAATAGTAAAGAAAAATTTTAAATAAGTCTGAGTATTTTTTAAATAAAAAAAAATACGTCGAAAACCCTAGAACTAAAAATCCTGAGTGGATGATATACGTGGGATGAAAAGAGGCACTAATACAAATTAAAAGAATGCTTAAAAAGTTTTTATTAATCAAAAAAAAATATATTCCTAAAAAAATTAAAACCCCATAACTTGCGGGTTGATATCCTGCGTCTATGATACTTTGACCTGCAACACCTGAAAAAAAGCTATTTTCATGAAATATCAATATAAAAAGAGTAAACCAAACTAGAATAAAATCTGATTTTTCAAGATTTGGGAAAATACTTTTACTAATAAAAAACAATGATAATGCACATAAACTCAATAGAATAAAATGTACAAAGTATAAAATTTTTATAGAGAATAATTTTATTAAAATATAATTAATATGTGTAAATACAGGAATGTGATCTGTTTGGCTCGCTATCCAATCATTTTGAAGTTTATTGTCACCAAATATTTCAATAGCGTGAATTATAACTACTATATTTCCCTTAAATAATAAAAATTGTTGAATTGTAAATGCAAATATTACACTTAGAAAAAATATAATTAAAAAGTTTTTATTATTTATATATAATTGATTTACTTTAGATAACATTTATTTATTTTTAATCATCCTTTAAAAATTAATTAAAT
>CACMUH010000033.1:0-5303 GCA_902616875.1 uncultured Pelagibacteraceae bacterium | reverse complement strand
TTTGCAATTTTTAAGACCTCATTATTTAATTTAGATTTTGAAAAACAATCATTAATTAAACCGATTTCTTTTGCAAAATTTGCTTTAATTGGCTCGCCTGTAAGCAACATTTTCATCATTGGTTTTTTATTAATTTTTCTACTAACAGCAACCATTGGTGTACTACAAAATAATCCAATATTTACGCCAGGAGTTGCAAATAATGCATCTTTAGTACTATAAGCTAAATCACAACTAGCAACTAACTGACACCCAGCTGCATAAGCTGCACCATGCACTTTGGCAATTACAGGCTTGTTACCCTCAACTATTTGAAGCATTAGCTTAGAACAAAGATTAAATAATTTTTGATATTTGTTTCTTACCTTTAAACTTTTTACTTCTTTAAGGTTATGACCTGCACTAAAACCTTTTCCAGCACCTTCTATAATAATTACTTTTGTTTTTTTATCTTGATCAAGTTTTTTTAGAACTTTAATTAGATCATTTAAATTTTTAAAGGATAATGAATTATATGTTTTAGGATCATTAATTTGAACTATAGATATACCACTGGATAAGTTCTTCACTAATATATTCATCAAAAATTCTATTTGAGTTTGCCTTCTTCTCTCATTTTGGCTCTTATCTTAGTTGCCGATATTTTTTGTATTTCCTCTGACAACACTATCTCTTCAATTTTGTAACCAACCCCTCTACCATAACAAATATTTGTAATATTAGGGACTAACATAATTTTAAAACGACCTTCAAACTCTGGATTAAGTCTATCTTCTATATTTTTTTTAACTGTATCAAAATCGAAAGGATTATCATCTACTCCTTGTACATCTCTTATTTGAATACAAACTTGTCCAGTTTTTTTGATAATTTCTTTAAATAAAGTGTAATGACCATCGTGAAATGGTTGCCATCTTCCTAACATTTGTGCTGTTGGCTTTTTATTATCCCACTGATATGTCATTTTTTTATGTCCTTATATATTTTTGGTGCCCAATTTTTAGCATCTTGTGTAGTAACATGAAAGTTATACTTGTCTGGTTTGACAAACATCTTATTAGTATCATCAAACCTACCCTCTTTAATAGTATCAACCCAAATAACATAATCTGAGGGAAATAAGCTTCTGGCCTCTGGTGTTGGACAGATAAAATCTGCAACAACATAGTTATTATCTTTTCGAAGTTTTAAAGAAAAATCAGCCATTCTTTTAGCTTGTCTTTTTCTTCCTTCTTCAGAGAAATCCCAATCATTTGCCTCTTTTCTTACTTCATCTGCGTTAAGCCTTTTTGCATTTAATAATGGTGCAAGTTCATTAGCTAAAGTTGTTTTTCCAGAGCCTGGTAGACCCATTATTAATATAATTTTCATTAATTTATTTTGTTTGATTATAAGGCATTAAATATATTGAGATTATATTACACGATTAATTTCTTTGACAGCATTTTCAAAAAATATAATCATCATTAGATGAATTTTTCTTTAGAAATTGGGCCTCAGACAGATCTGGATACTGTTCCAGCTGTAAAAGATATTTATATCACTATGCTACCTGGGGGAGATTATAAAGAAACAGCTCAACAAGCAGTTGAGTTAGTAAAGAAAGGTTTCAATCCAGTTCCTCATTTTCCAGCTCGATCTATGCAGGATGAAAAACAGCTAAAAGATTATGTTTCGAGATGTAAAGATGGTGGCGTCAAACAAGTTTTAGTTATAGGAGGAGGAAGAGAGCCAATGGGAAAATTCGATAGCTCTTTTCAACTTTTGGAGACTGGTTATTTTGAGAAGATGACGATAGGAATTGCTGGACACCCAGAGGGGAGTCCTGATATATCCGATTCAGATTTAGAAAAAGCTATGAAAGATAAAAAGCCTTATGCTGATTATATTGTAACTCAATGGTTACTAGATCCTCAGCCAATTATAGACTTTATTTCTAAACAAAGCGTACCAGTGCATGTGGGAATTACTGGGCCTCTAAAAATATCTAGCTTAATAAAATTTGCTAATATAGTTGGTGCAAAAAATTCCCTAAATTTTCTTAAATCTAATTTTAGTAAGGCGTTAGATTTATTAAAACCTAAAGACCCTAATGATTTAATTGGGAAAATTAAATCTCATACTGATTTTTTCCACATTTATACATTCGGCGGCTTGAAGGAAACTAACAAGTGGTTGAAGGAGAATAGTTATGTCTAAAGAGTTTGACTATACTAATTTAAAGCATGTTACTTCTGTAGATCAATCAGATCGAAAAGTACCATATAACTTAAGACAAAGTGGACCAACAAAAGTTGAAATGTTAATTTCAACAAGAGTAAGAAAATCACCTTATTGGCATTTATCTATGCAAGCAGGTTGTTGGAGAGCGACAGTTTATAATCGTATTTATCATCCAAGAGGTTATGTAAAACCAGAAGACGGTGGTGCGATGGTTGAATATGATGCAATTGTAAATCATGTAACTATGTGGAATGTTGCAGTTGAAAGACAAATTCAAGTTAAGGGTCCAGATGCAGAAAAATTTGTTGATTATGTAATCACAAGGGATGCAACAAAAATTTCACCAATGAGAGCAAGATACGTTATTTTGTGTAACGCTTATGGTGGGGTTTTAAATGATCCAATACTTTTAAGAATTTCTAAGGATGAGTTTTGGTTTTCATTATCAGACTCTGATATTGGTTTGTACTTACAAGGTGTTAATGCAGATGGAAGATTCAATTGTACCATTGAAGAAATCGATGCTTGTCCTGTTCAAATACAAGGTCCAAAATCAAAAGCTCTAATGAAAGATTTGTTAGGTGATCAAGTTGATTTAGAAAATATGCCGTTTTATGGTTTAGCTGAAGTTAAAGTTGCTGGGCGAAGTTGTGTGATTTCTCAATCGGGTTTTTCTGGAGAAGCTGGTTATGAGATTTATTTAAGAGATGCAACTTTATATGCTGATGACATGTGGAATGCTGTGCTTGAGGTTGGAAAAAAACACCAGTTGATGGTTATTGCACCTGCTCACCACAGAAGAATCCAGGCTGGCATTTTGTCTTGGGGTCAAGATATGGATCAACAACATAATCCTTATCAATGTAACTTAGGCTACCAGGTTTCTTTATCAGGAAAAGGTGAATGGAACAAAACATCTGACTATGTTGGTAAAGCGGCTCTTGAAAAAATGGGTAAAGAACTTAAGGATGGTAAAAAACCATACGCACTTCAATTAGTTGGATTGGAGTTGGGTGGAAAACCTATTGATGATTATGCACCAGATTTTTGGTTAATATCAAATGAGAGTGGTGGGGATCCAGTTGGTTTTATTACTTCACCATGGTGGCATCCTGAAAAGAAAACAAACATTGCAATGGGATATGTTCCTTTTGATGGGACATTAAATGCAAATGGATTTCCAAAAGGTAAGGTTGGAACTAAATATAAAGTACATTTACCTGAAAAATACTCTGATACTCCAGGTAAGCCTGTTGATGCAGTGATAGTCGATATTCCATTTAAAGAATCTTTCAACGCTAATACAAGAGAAGTTTCAAAAGGTTAATCTGATTTAGGGGGAGTTTACTCCCCCATCATCTTAAATGACAAAAGGTTTCTTAATAGTAATTTGCATTATTATAGCTATTGCTTTAATAATATTTCCATTAATCGTATCTTACAAAGAGCAAAAAAATAAAAAAAAATAAATGTTCGGTGAATTTCTAAATATTATTTTAAAATCTATTAAACTAGATAAAACACTTTATTCCGATAGTAAAAATTTTGGTGAAGCCTCAGTTTATTTTGCGGGTATCATTATGATTTTAGATGGGATAGCTGGTGCGGTTGCTGCAAACACAGTTTTTAAAACAGCTGTGGCGATGTCAGGAGTGACTGCAATATTAACCTGGTTTGTTTGGGCAGTACTAATCTTTGTTATTGGGGTAAAACTATTTCCTGATAAAAATAGTAAAGTTCCATTTAAAAAAGTATTAACTGCAGTTGGTTTCGCTCATGCGCCTGGTCTGCTAAGATTTTTTGCTGTTACACCAGAATTAATGATACCTATAATTTTTCTGACACAATTTTGGATTTTTGCTGGATTAATTATTTCGACGCGACAAGTTCTTAATCTTAAATCAAATTTAAAATCATTTGGAATAGTCTTTATGTCATTTTTGATTATTGTCTTTTTATCTATTTCATTTATGATAAGTCGAATGAACGCCTTACCAATCAATCATATTTAGATTGGAAAAATTGTCTTAGAAACCCTGCAAGACTTACAAATTTTAAAACCAGTTAGAATCAAGTTTTGAGTAACACTTTCATGCTGTTCTTTACATTCATCACAAATATCATCTAAATCCTTAAGATTTTTTTCTATTTCTTTATCCTCAGTCATTATCAGTCAAACCAGCTCCCGCTGCACCCTCTTTTAAACTATCAGTTTCCTCTACAAATGTATCTTCTGCAAGTTTGTAGAGATTTTTCCAATCTTGATCTGAAAAGTTATCTTCATTGTTTAAAAAACTTATTTCTACTTTTTTTGCTAACTTTGGCATTTCTTTATCCCATATATTAGAAGAGATACTCACATTAAAATTCAATAAAAATTTACAATCATCAAATGAAATTAATAATTTTTTTCCAATGATTTCTGAAGCTCTACTTAAAAAAGATAAAAGCAGCAATGGATAAGCAAGATTTTCAACTGAACACTTTTTTAAATTTTCGATGTTTTTTACTTGGTCAATAAAATTAACACCTAACATAATTGGACAAAAAGATGATCCATCTGATTTGTTAATCTTATTGATTAGTTTTATCTCTTCGAAATTTTCTTTTTTTTTATTTTGATAATATTGATTAAGATGCTTGATCGCTTGAAAACCAAATAATTCAAATAATCTTATAGATTTCCCAACTTCCTCTGCTATACCCCATGAATAACCGGCAGCTCGACTTGCCCTTTTAGCTGTAGTTTCTATCTCACTTAAGGATTTCATAGTTTAAGAGTGAGTTTTATAAACCCATTGCTCATCATAATCTTTTAACTCATTTGGTAATGGTGCACCTTGAAACATGCATATCCTCAACCACTTGTCAGATCTTGGATCAAACTTTAAAGCTCCAAAAAAAGATAACTTTAATCGCAACATGTCAATTGGAACTAATTTTTCTCCAATAGTATTATCTTGTATTTCTGAATATGGAAATTTTTCAATAATGAAGGCTCTTCTAACAACATGTCTTAAATCAGAATTATCAATTAAAAATTGATTAATTTTTAAATTATTTTTTAAAGGTGACAATCT
>CACMUH010000032.1:0-5339 GCA_902616875.1 uncultured Pelagibacteraceae bacterium | reverse complement strand
AGCATTTACCAAAAATTATTCAACAGGGACTGTTTGGGATCCACCTTTATGGATACCATATTCTTCAATGGCTTTAGGCGCTATACTAATGATTCTTCAATATATAGCTGAAATTATTAAACTCACTGACGATAAGGATTATAATTAATGGACCCATTAATAATAGCTTTAATTGTTGCAGTTTTTACTTTGCTAGTGCTTTTTTCTGGAATTCCAATTGCTTTTGGTTTGAGTTTTGTATCGATAGTTCTTTTAGTATCATTTGAAGGTTTTCAAATGCTAGATGTTTTTGCTGAAACATTCTTTGCTGGTTTAAATTCATTTGTTTTACTTTCAATACCAATGTTTATTTTAATGGGAATGGCAGTTGCTAATTCTCCTGCAGGCAAAGATTTATACACAGGATTAGATAGATGGCTTTGGAGAGTACCAGGTGGACTAGTTATTTCTAATATAGGAGCATGCTCAATTTTTGCTGCATTAAGTGGATCAAGTCCCGCAACATGTGCCGCTATTGGAACTATGGGAATACCCGAAATGAGAAAAAGAGGGTATTCAGATCAAATAGCTACTGGAACTATAGCAGCTGGTGGAACACTAGGAGTATTAATTCCTCCAAGCATTGTTTTAATTGTTTATGGCATTGCAACCGGAACATCAATTGGAAGATTGTTTTTATGTGGATTGGTGCCAGGTTTCATGTTGGCAGGAATGTTTGCAATTTGGGCACTTATCCATAGTTATTTTATAGATAAAGATGCTGCAAAAGCTTTACGAAACAGGGTAAAGCCAACATTAAAAGAAAAACTTGAGGTATTACCAAGAATTCTTCCATTCCTAGCAATTATTGCTGGAGTTTTATATGTTTTATATGGTGGGGTTGCAACTCCGTCGGAAGCATCTGGTGTTGGAGCGTTCTTAGTTTTTGTCTTGATAGCTGTTGTTTACAAAATTTATCAACCAAAAAAGATTTGGAATATTGTTAAAGTATCAATGAAGGAAAGTGTAATGATAATGTTTATTATTGCAGCTTCTTATCTTTTTGCATTCACTCTCTCACAATTGTACGTAACTCAATCTTTAGCTCAAAGTATGGTTGAGTTAAGTTCAAATAAGTGGGTTGTATTTATTTTAATTAATATATTTCTTTTGATCGCTGGTTTCTTTTTACCTCCTGTTGCAGTGATTGTTATGACCTCTGCAATTTTGTTGCCCGTAATAACAACTTTAGGATTTGATCCTTATTGGTTTGCAATTGTATTCACAATCAATATGGAAATAGGATTGATAACTCCTCCTGTAGGATTAAATCTTTATATTATAAAGGGTATTACCCCTGATGTAAGTTTATCTGAAATTTTAAAAGGCTCTATTCCTTTCATGATAATTATGGCATTGGCTATTTTAATTCTATGTATTTTTCCTGAAATTGTTACATGGTTACCTGATAAAATCATGGGTAAAGCACTTGGATACTAAACAAAAAATTAATAGAAAAGTTTCAGTCGCTCCAATGATGGATTGTACCGATAGGCACGATCGTTTTTTTCTAAGATTAATGAGTAAAAATGTAATGCTTTATACCGAGATGGTTGCCACAAAATCTGCGATTCATGGAGATAGAAATAAAATTTTATCATTTAGCCCAGAGGAAAAACCTTTAGCTTTACAGGTTGGTGGTTCTGACAAAAATGAATTAGCAGAGGTTGCAAAAATTGCAGAGGACATAGGGTATGATGAAATAAATATTAATCTTGGATGCCCAAGTAAAAAAGTTCAAAAAAATAAGTTTGGCGCATGTCTAATGAAGGAACCAGATTTAGTAGCAGAATGTATTCATTCTATGGTTAAAGCGTGTAAAATTCCTGTAACAGCTAAAACTCGCATAGGTTTTGATGATATTGAAGATTTTGAATATCTTAATAATTTTATCCATAAATTAAGAGACGTAGGCACTAAAACATTCATTTTGCATGCAAGAAAAGCAATGCTTTCTGGATTGTCACCAAAGCAAAATTTGAATATCCCTAAGTTAAATTACAACATGGTTTATCAGATTAAAAAAGCAAATCCTGATTTAGAAATAATTATAAATGGCGGTATAACTAAAGTAAGCGAAATAAATGATCACATGAAATTTTGTGACGGCGTAATGATTGGGAGGTCAATCTACCAAAATCCATATTCACTGGTTGAAATTGAAAAAGAGATATTTAAAACAAATGACAGTCCTTCAAGAGAAGAAGTGGTTAAAAAACTTTTAGAATATTTGGATAATGAAGTAAAAAAGGGAACCAAAGTAAATCATATAATGAGACACACAGTTGGTTTATACCATGGTCAGGTAGGTTCAAAAGATTGGAAAAGATATTTAAGTGATAATATGATGGCAAGAGATTCTGATTTTCAAAAGGCAAAACACATTATGACTATTGTTCAAAATAATGAAAAAGCTAATCAAGTAAGTTCCTAATGGAAACAATTGCTACTGCTGAATTAATAAATTTATTATTTGTTTTAGCAGTTGCGGCTGCGGGAGCAGGTTTCATGGCTGGATTGCTGGGAGTAGGTGGTGGAATTGTTATGGTTCCAGCACTTTATTATGCTTTTTCTGTTTTGGATTTCGATATCGTCACGAGAATGCATCTTTCGGTTGGAACATCACTTGCAATAATTATTCCCACTTCAATCATTTCAACAATGACCCATAAAGAGTATGATGCTGTTGATTTTAAAATGGTAAGATCATTTGGTGTTTTTATTTTAGCAGGTGTTATTGGTGGAACTTTCTTAGCTGTAAATTTAAAAACACCCACATTAGTTTTATTTTTTTCAATCTTCGCGCTAATGGTTGGATTGTTTTTTATTTTTTTAAGAGAAAAATTAGTAGATAACCCAAAACAAATTTCAGCTATTGTAAAAAATATTTCTGGCGTAATTATTGGTTTTATATCTGTGCCTTTAGGTATTGGGGGTGGATCTTTAATGGTTCCTTTTATGAGGACTTTTGGATATGACATTAGAAAATCAATAGGCACAGCTGCAGCAGTTGGATTTTTAATTGCTGTAACAGGAACTATTACAATGATAACTGGTGGTAAAATAATTGATAATGTCAATACTCCCTATAGTGTTGGTTATATAAATCTACTAGGATTTGCAGTGTTTGTACCTGTTACGATGGTTATGGCTCGAATAGGAGCCAAAGTTGTTCATAAAATTGATAAAAAATTACTTAGTAAAATTTTTGGAATATTTTTAATTTTAGTATCAATACGATCTTTTATCGAGTATTTAAGTATAAATTAAAAATATAAAAATTGACCGACTCCCTTACAAATCTAAATTACTTTTATTTGATTATTTTGATGGTCATGGCTGCTATACCGGTTGGTTTTTTTGCTGGGCTTTTTGGTATAGGTGGTGGCTTAATATCAGTTCCATTTCTTTTTTTTATATTTGATTTTTTAAATCTTACTGATGATTACACAATGCACCTAGCTGTTGGTACTGCATTTTTCATTACGATATTTACCTCAACAGCTTCTGTTCTTACCCACAGAAAACACAATGCAGTTGACTTTAGTGTTCTAAAAATTTTTGGCTCATTCGTTATTTTGGGAGTATTTTTTGGATCATTTTTAGCAGCTTTTTTAAAAACAAAATATTTAGTTCTTTTTTTTTCAATTGTTGTTTTCATGTTTGGTGCTTACTTGCTTTTACAACAAGAAAATTCCAATAAAATCAAACCTAGTTTTAGTTTTTTTTCGAAAGCTATTTTAGGTTTTATATCTGGATCGATTTCTGCACCTATGGGTATTACAGGGGCAATGATGAATGTTCCTATATTAAGATTTTTTGGATACCCAATTACAAAAGCTATTGGTAGTGCCGCTGCTATTGGTTGGATTATTTCTATTTCTGGTACAATAGGATTTTTTTCAACTGGACTTTATTTAGATGTTAGTTTGCCTTTAAGTATTGGTTTTGTAAATATACCAGCTTTTTTAATATTTATTCCAATAACAACTATAATGGCAAGAATAGGAGTAAATACCGTTCATAAAATGAGTAAAATTAAAGCTCAAAGAATGTTTGGAGTTTTTCTCTATGTTATTGGGACAATTTTTATATTTAGATATTTTAGTTTATAATTAATCTAAAATTATGAGAGAAATTATTAAAGTTGTTAAAGAAAAACTTGTAGCTAAATATTTGAAAGATGGTTCACTTAAAAACTATTCAAAGAGAGCTAAGAAATTTAAGCCAAGAATAAAAGCAAGATTTAGAAAAAATAAACAAATTATAGGTAAAAATATTGGCAATTTTTTTGATTGGATTAAAGGCGCAGAGTTAGTTGAGTTGAAAGAATGTAATACTAAAGAAGATCCTGTAAGACCAGAACTTGATAATACTTTTAGAAGAAGTTATGGAAGAAAAATTTTTGGGGTTAAGTATAAAGGAGAAATTCATGCCGTCATGTGTTTTGCTTATACGAATGAAATACCAAAGTCTGTAGAAGAGCTTGATATTATGAGTCAAGATGCTCACTTACAAAGTACTTTAAGAGGACAGAAGGTAGGTAAAATTGCTATTGCATACACAGTTTGGTCTAAAAAAAAAGGGGGTGGTAAATTAATTGTCAAAGAAGTATTTAATAAAATAAAAAAATCAAATCATCTCAACAGATTAGTTACTTTGTCTCCTTTAACAGACATGGCTTATAAATTTCATATTAAAAATGGTGCTAAACTAATTAGTGTAAATGAAACAACTCAAAATTTTGAATATAAAGTTATTAAGAATAAGAAGTACTAAAAAAAAAGGGTGGCTTCAGTCTCCCTCTACCACCCGTGTCTGAAAATTATTCGATTCTCCTTGAGAATCAAAATATTTTTTTTAAAAAAATTATCTTATTGTGCACGTAAAAATTGAAATAACCAAAAAACCTCAATTTAAACACATGGTTTATATTTAAAATAATTCAAATAGTGTTAACTTTTAATATGGCTCAAAAAAAAAGGGATAACAATAAATCTGATAGTCGAGGTAGTAAAAAGGGTAAATTTGATATGAACCCATTTAATTTCATTGAACAAGGTAAAAATAAATTAGAGAATTTCTATAAAAAGTTACAAAAAGACAGAGCAATAAGCAAAAAAAGGTCTGAAAAGCAAAGAATTATCAATGAAAAAAGAGAATTAGAATTACAAAAAAAACAAGCTCAAAGAGAAAAGGAAGAAAGAATAAAAGAAGAAAAAAAACAAATTCTTGAACAAAGAAGACTGATTATTGAAAATGAAAAGCAAATTAAAAAAAATGAGGAAAAAAGAAAAAAA
>CACMUH010000031.1:0-5672 GCA_902616875.1 uncultured Pelagibacteraceae bacterium | reverse complement strand
GAAGGAAAAAGAATTACATGGATAAAACCATATAAAAAAATTAAAGATGTGAAGTATAGTAAAGATGAAGTTAAAATAAAATGGTTTGAAGATGGAACTTTAAATGCCTCTGCTAATTGTATTGATCGACATTTAAAAGATAAAAAAGATAAAACAGCTATAATTTGGGTAGGTGATGATCCTAAGGATACTCAAAAAATTTCTTATAAACAACTTCATCAAAAAGTTTCAAAAGCAGCTAATGGTCTAAAAAAATTAGGAATACAAAAAGGAGACAGAGTAACAATATATTTAACGATGATACCCGAGCTGGCTGTTTTGATGTTAGCTTGTGCAAGAATAGGAGCCATACATTCTATAATTTTTGGTGGGTTTTCAGCAGAGTCTATTTCTGGAAGAGTAAATGATTGTAAATCAGAATACATTATAACAGCTGATGAGGGTGTTAGAGGTGGAAAAACAATTCCATTAAAAGCAACAACCGATGAAGCATTAAGTAATTGTCCTGATGTTAAAAAATGTATTGTTGTCAAAAGAACAGGAAACTATGTTTATTGGGATGACGACAGAGATGTTTGGTATCATGATCTAATTAAAGATGTACCAAGTCATTGTGAACCTGAGGAAATGAATGCTGAAGATCCTTTATTTATTCTTTATACGTCTGGATCTACAGGTAAACCAAAAGGTGTGTTACATACAACAGGCGGGTACATGGTTTATGCTTCCATGACTCATCAATACATATTTAACTATAAGCCTAAAGATATTTATTGGTGTACTGCAGACATAGGTTGGGTAACAGGTCATAGTTATATTATTTATGGACCCTTATCTAACGGAGCTACTACAATAATGTTTGAGGGAGTACCAAATTATCCGGATAGCTCAAGATGGTGGCAGATTGTTGATAAGTATAAAGTTAATACTTTTTATACTGCTCCAACAGCTATCAGAGCCCTTATGCGAGAGGGTGATGATCCAGTAAATAAAACATCTCGAAAATCTCTAAAATTATTGGGTACAGTCGGAGAGCCTATAAATCCAGAGGCTTGGATGTGGTATTACAAAACAGTTGGAAACTCGAAGTGTCCAATCGTAGATACCTGGTGGCAAACAGAGACAGGCGGAATTTTAATTGCGCCTCAAACAGGAGCTATACCTTTAAAACCTGGATCAGCAACAAAACCTTTTTATGGAATTAAACCTGTTCTTGTCGATAAAGATGGAAAAGAAATTAAAGGTGCAGGAGAAGGGAGACTTTGTATAGCTCAGTCTTGGCCAGGCCAAATGCGAACTGTTTATGGCGATCATCAGAGATTTATTGATACTTACTTTTCTCAATTTGATGGAAAATATTTTACTGGTGATGGGTGCAGACGAGACAAGGATGGATATTACTGGATCACTGGGCGAGTAGATGACGTAATTATTGTATCAGGACACAACTTGGGTACTGCTGAAATTGAAAGTGCTTTTGTTGCTCATCCTAAAGTTGCTGAGGCTGCTGTGGTTGGTTATCCACATGACATTAAAGGAAATGGACTATATTGTTACGTAACTCTTAATGCAGGTGAGACTGAGACAGGAGATCTTGAAAGAGAACTAAAATTATGGGTTAGAAAACAAATAGGTCCATTAGCAACTCCTGACTTGATTCACTTTACTCCAGGGCTTCCAAAAACAAGATCTGGAAAAATAATGAGGAGAATTCTTAGAAAGATTGCAGCAAATGAACATGGTCAATTAGGTGATACTACTACTTTAGCTGATCCAAGTGTTGTTGATAGTTTAGTTGACAATAGAAAAAATACTTAGAAACCTAATCTTTCTTGAAATTCTTTCTTAACGACGTCCCATTTGAGAATGACTGAATTCAAAACTATTTTGCGATCTAAAGTTTTTAGCTCCTCAGCAATTGGAGCCCACTTATATAAAGATAATGCACTAGGATTAAAAGGGAGATCACTATGATAAGTATCCCAATTCATTTTCTCAAATCTTTCATCAAAATTTTTTTTGGTGTTTTCGATAATATCTAAAGGCATTTTGTTTGAAATTTCATCATCTAGAATTTTAAAAAAGATTTCTTTAGCCCTATTGGTATCTTCATAGTTTGTAGTTGCTTTTAAATAAGAGAAGGTAAAAAACGTAAGATCTTGTAAAGCCACAGCATAGATATTCCACTTAGCTAAATTAACTGACTTCATAAATTCATCATTTTCAAAATGAAGAACATACCTAGTGCCCATCCTGGTCTTTAAATAACCATACAAAGTAACTTGTGACACCCAAGCTGATTTTGTTTGAATAAAATCCTCTAATTCATCTAATGACTTTATTTTTTTTTTAGGGATAAATGCTTTAAAAAGGGCAAATAGATAGATCTTGAAGTCCCTCAAGGTAAGATCTTTCCAGGTAAGTTTATATTTTCCCATAAAATAAGCTATTTTTGATAGTTATAACCCATAAATCGGACTAATTTGAGCAATTTTAACACTTTAAATCTCTTCGATAATGGTTATGGTTTTTGCCAGTTATAACTAAAAAGAGAGAGGTATAAATGTCAAAACAAGAACAACACTGGGAAAAATCCAGAGGTTTGCTATTCATGACACTAGCAATCTGGTTTGTATTCTCAATTGGCATCTTCTTATTCGGGGCTGAAATGAATGAAGTTACGGGACCATTTGGTTATCCGTTAACTTATTGGTTCACTTGTCAAGGTTCTCTTGGTGCTTTCGTAATCCTAATTTTCTGGTTTGCGAACAGGCAGGAGAAAATTGATGAAGAGTTCGGCTTCTCAGAAAGAGGGGATGACTAAATGATGAAAGGTAATTTTATAGACAATTTACCTAAGGTTTATGGAATCTATACAGGTGGTTTTTTAGCTTTCATAATCATTATGTCAATTGCCGAGCAGATGGGTATGACTGCGAAAACAATCGGAATTTGTTTCGTTGCTTTCACAGTAGCCATTTATGCTATAATTGGTTATCTATCACGTACAGCTCAAGCGGATGCTTATTACGTAGCTGGAAGACAAGTGCCAACTGTATTCAACGGAATGGCAACTGCAGCAGACTGGATGTCTGGTGCATCATTCGTTGCAATGGCAGGAGGTATTTACTTCAAAGGTTACGGATATATGGCACTTCTTGTAGGTTGGACTGGTGGATATGTATTAGTCGCATCTTTATTAGCACCATACTTAAGAAAATTTGGCTGTTACACAGTTCCAGATTTTATTGGTACAAGATATGGTGGTAATTTAAGTAGATTTCTTGCAGTAGTAGTTTTAACTGTTGCATCATTTACTTATGTGACTGCACAAATTAACGCTACAGGTACTATTGCATCTGTTGCACTTGATATTCCATTCCAATACGCCGTTTATGTTGGATTAGTAAGTATCTTACTATGTTCAATGTTAGGTGGTATGAGAGGAGTAACTTGGACACAGGTTGCGCAATATATTGTACTAATCATAGCTTACTTATTACCAGTATTCTGGATCAGTAACAAAATGGGTGCGGGTTTCTTCCCACACTTCATGTTAGCTGATGAAGTATCAAGAATTGCTGAATTAGAAGCTCAGTTTGGTTTTGTGAAAAACTCTGCTGAAAATCTAAAAGAGGTGCCAAAAGGTTTGGCTGGTATAACTAAAGCTCACTCAGCGGTGAATGCAACGCCTTGGGCGTTTATTTCATTAGCACTAGCGATGATGATGGGAACAGCTTCATTGCCTCACGTGATGATGAGATATTTCACTACTCCGAGTGTAAAAGCAGCTAGAAAATCAGTAGGTTGGTCTTTATTCTTTATCTTCCTACTTTATTCTTCTGCTCCAATGTTAGCGACGCTATCTAAGTTGTCATTGATTGATCCAACATTACCAACAGGTATTATTGGTAAATCAATTTCAGAAGTCCAAGCGATAGATTGGTATCAAAACTGGAACCAAGCAAACTTAATGTTTGTAAGCGACTTTAACGGAAATGGAACTCTTGAATTAAATGAGTTTTTCATGGGTGGTAAAGCCGTTGTGTTAGCAACTCCGGAAATAGCTGGATTACCATACGTAATCTCAGGTCTAGTTGCTGCTGGAGGTATGGCTGCTGCCATGTCGACAGCTGATGGTTTGATTCTAGCAATTGCAAACGCAATCTCGCACGATGTTTATTATAAAATCATCGATCCAAAAGCTGAGACTGCTAAGAGACTAGTTGTTGCAAGGGTGCTACTTGTAGTAATTGGTTTTGCTGGAGCAACTATTGCAGCAATGGAGATCCAAGGTATCTTAGGTTCAGTCATCTGGGCTTTTGACTTTGCGATGTCTGGATTATTCTTCCCACTTGTACTTGGTGTATGGTGGAAGAGAGCTAACAGAGAAGGTGCTATAGCTGGTATGGCTTTAGGATTAATTTCTGGTGCTGGTTACCTAATTTGGGTAAGAAACGGCGGAAGTGGATTCTTAGGTATTACACAGTTAACATTTGGTATCTTTGGTTCAGCTGTCAGCTTAGTAGCTATGGTTGTTGTAAGTCTAATGACTTCAGCGCCAAATGCTGCAACGCAGAAAATGGTTGATGAGGTTCGAGTACCATCAGGTAAATCGATCCTTGGCAAACAACACTAAATAATTATTTTAAGGGGCGATTAATTTCGCCCCTTTTAATTCAAGTCTTTTTCCAATATAAATTCTTAAATGTCGGCTAATTTTCACCCAATGGTGTACATTATTGATTACATACTTGGGGTAATAATGTGGACATTAATTGGTAGAGTTGCAATGAATATTTTCCAAAAAGAAGACTCTCAATTTTTTTTCATGAAAGTATTCGTAAAATTTACCAATCCATTACTACGTATTTTTAAACCAATTACACCCGAATTTATTATTCAACCGATAGTTCCACTATATGTTGCTTGGTTTTTCTTTATGGTAAGATTTTATTTAATGCCATGGATTTTGGGATATTCTGTCATGGGAATGTTATCTTTTCCGTTGGAAAGTGAAATTTCTAGACAAATTTATCAATTTTTTAATTCAATTAAATTTTAAAAATTGGTACTAGTAATTTAGTTATCAATGAAAAAAATACAAATATCGCCGTCAATCTTATCTGCTGATTTTAGTCAATTAGGAAACGAAATAAAACGTTTAGAAAACGCTGGGGCCGATATGATTCATGTAGATGTAATGGATGGGCATTTTGTTCCAAATTTAACCATCGGACCTCCAGTTATAAAAGCATTAAAAAAACAATCATCAATGATATTTGATGTCCACTTAATGATTTCTCCAGTACACAAATATATCGATGCATATTCTGATGCAGGTGCAGATATTATTACTATTCATCCAGAAGCTACAGATGATCTAAGTTCATCTATTTCAAAGATTAAACAATTAAATAAAAAGGTTGGGGTATCTTTAAATCCTGAGACTAAAGTTGATGTAATTAGAGAACATTTGAACGAAATTGACTTAGTTTTAATAATGAGTGTTAACCCCGGTTTTGGTGGTCAAAAATTTATGCCAGAAGTTTTAGTAAAAATTAAAGAACTTAAAGAAATACAGAAAATTCAAAATCTCAATTTTGATATTGAAATTGATGGAGGTATTAATTTTGATAATTCAAAAGAGGCAATAGAAGCAGGAGCAAATA
>CACMUH010000030.1:0-5741 GCA_902616875.1 uncultured Pelagibacteraceae bacterium | reverse complement strand
ATTGTTTTTTTTAAAAATTATAGATAAAATTTAGTATGTTTGAAAAATTAGAAGAATTAGCAAAAAATAATAAAAAAATATCAGATTTCCACATTAGAAGTGGTTGGCCGTTAGCATTTAGACAAACAGGAGAAATTCACAAAGTTCCAGAGGTCATGGTTAAAGCACAAGATCTCCAAGATTTAATATCGACCAATTGTAATGAAGTTGAAATGAAAAGATTTAACGACACTCATGAACTTGACTCATCAGTTACACTTAGTGGTTTAAGATTTAGGGCAAATTTTTACAAAACTATTAATGGACCAGCAGCAGTACTCAGAAGAGTTGAAAGTGTCATCCCAGAGATGGGACAATTTGATTTACCACCAGTTCTTTATGATATCATTGATATGCACAAAGGACTTGTATTGGTTACAGGACCAACAGGATCAGGAAAATCAACTACGCTTGCTGCAATTGTTAATGAAATTAATAAGACCCGGACTGCAAATATTATTACTGTAGAGGATCCAGTTGAATTTATTCACAAGGATGCAAAAAGCATTGTCTCTCATCGAGAGGTTGGAAAACAAACACAAACTTTTGCGAGTGCTTTAAAAGCGGCACTGCGAGAGGATCCTGATGTTATTCTAGTAGGAGAGATGAGAGATTTAGAAACAGTTTCTCTTGCATTAACAGCAGCAGAAACAGGTCACTTAGTTTTTGGCACACTACATACTAGTGGCGCACCAAATACAATTAATAGAATTATCGATGTATTCCCGCCTGAGCAACAGGCACAGATCAGAGCTCAAATTTCGACATCTTTAAAAATGGTAGTCACACAAAGACTTCTTAAAACTAAAGATGGTCAAGGCCGTTGTGGTGCTTTCGAAGTGATGAAGTGTACAGCCCCAATTCAAAACTTAATCAGAGAAGCGAAAATTCATCAAATCCCTAGCATCATGCAAACAGCAGTAAAAGATGGAATGATTACAATGGCAAAATCATTAGAAGAATTAGTTAAAGCTGGAAAGATAGATGCTGGGGCAGGTAAAGAACAATAAAGGATTTAATCTTTTAGAATTAATTGTTGTCATTGCAATTGTTGGATTTATATCTGCAATTTCATATCCAAATTTTTCTTCATGGAATAAAGAAAGAAAAACCAGAGCTGCAGTTAAAGAGGTTGAAGCGATGATAAGAAACGCTATAGTTCAAACAGAAAGAGGTACTTTTGCTTATGTCCAAGTACTTTTTTCAAATACGGCGAACCATTTAAAAATAGAATCACGAGGCATGACTTTGGCAAGTTTAATAACTCGAATGAATAATGGCGAGAGCCCCTGGAATAAAGAAAAAAACAAAAGATGTAAAACGGATGCTGGAGATTTTGAAGAGGATAATAATTATTGGGACACTGATAATAAAAGTACAAGTAATGAGATAAAAAATGCTGTTTATGCTATTGAACTAAAGGATGTGTCTACAAATTTTTTTGGGGAAAGAGCAGCAGCAGTTTGTTTTGCAAAAAATGGCAAATTTTATGAAGGATCTGCGTCTCTTGCTTTTGACGCATCTACAGGTGTTCCTTTCAATTATATAAATATTTGTAGGCGAGAGAGTTTTAACCCAGTTTGTGGAATAGCTATGCCGAGTGATGTTGACGGTGATATTTGTCCAGAGAAACCTGTAAATTCAGAAGGTAAGGTAATAGATGATGGTGAAGTAACAGTGAGTAGAGTTCATTGGAATAGATTTGGAAATGTTGTCACCAGCAGATATGTTAATGAATACGAGATAGACCCAGGTACTGGTGATAAGAAATGGGCGTGTGATAATGAAGCACCAAAATATGTTTATGATTAAAAAAAAGATGAATAAAAAAATATCTGGATTATCTCTTTTAGAGGCTTTGATATCAACTGCAATCGTTGGAATTGGTTTCGTTGCCATATTACAAATGACAAATTATTCAATTCAGTCTATTTACATTTCAGGTGAAAGAACCAAAGCCAATTATTTAACAAATGTAATTGCAGAAGATGTTATTGGTAATCAAGATATAAATACTACTGGTGATAATAATTTTTCGAATTTACTATCTCAAAGAGAGTTTAATTCAAATTTTTGTCAAAGCAATTCTGGAGGAACTAATAATAGTGGTGAAATTTACTCTGGAACAACAAATAATACAACTAATGTTGAAATAAAAACCAATAAGTGGAACGCTCTATTAAACAATAAAGATTATTTAAATTGTGCAGGCCGTAATGAAACAAGAAATTTCAGAGTGTTTAAAGTAGTCAGTAGGTGGAGTCAGGTAGATGGTTTAATCAATCCACAACAGACTGATATTGATAATAATGGTAGTCCAGATGAGCCTTATGTCATGGATGAAGTCATGTATATCGGAAGAGTACAATTTAATTTGAATAATGGAAAAAAAAGAAAATTTTTATATTTTCAAAGTGATTTTGAGTTAAAACAATGAAAAATCGAATTAAGTATATAGCGGGTCTTACTTTGATCGAAATCATGATTGGAATCGTTATTACTACAATCATGATGGCTGCCGTGTACACATCATATTCTGTTGTTAATCAATCATACTCACAAGTCAGTGATAAAGCCAAAATTAGTAGAGCAAGCAGAGATATAGTTACAATGTTAATGAGAGATGTGCGTATGGCAGGATTTAAATATTATGCTGGATCTCATGAAATAGCTCAATATGCATCTAATACATCAGAATGTAAAAACGGTACTGGGATTGTTTTACCAAAAAATAGTTACTTATATTTTGATAATGGATTCAACAATCCTCAAGACAGTCATAATCCGTTAGTGATAAGAAAAAATACTTTGGGTTTTGGAATTGTCTCAGACGCTACTACTTCAGTATCGACCAACAATACTAATGTAACTGGATCTACTGCAAGCACCAGTAGTAACTGCTGTGATCAAATTCAAATTGTATATGAAGATTTTAATCAAAATGACTATGGTGACGGAGAACAAGCTTATAAAAGATATAGAATAACTTATTATGCATTGCCTAACGACTCAGGTGGTTTTGCCGCTTATAAAAGAGTAGAACATTATTTCCAACCAAGAAGTGGATGTGAATTATTCGAACAAGCAACTCCACCTCCACAAGATGACAGTGGAAATGATTCTCTTGGGGTTGGTAACCTGTTTAATTTAGAAAATCAATTTGGAGTTAATAGAGATCAAAGTGCCGGTGGTATAGTTGGGAGTGGGGTCAGTGATGACTCTGCAGATATAAATTCGATTAATAAAGGATTATGGCTTACTAATTGCAATGAGTGTACCCCTGGAGTGATGGTAAGAAATTATATCGATGACATGGAGTTTATACCTTTTGATAAAGATGGAAAGATAATACAAGACTCTGCTGGTAGATTTCCAGCTCCAGAACATAGTGGAATTAGAGATAGGCTTTTAGATATCAGAGGTGTGGATATACGACTTACTTGGGTATCAAAAGAGGATTTTTACAGAGAAGCAGCTACAACAGATAAGCCTAGAACAATTTTAGGATTGGGTGGTGAAGATAGAAATAATTTAATTGCTGATGGAAAAGATAAAAAATTAAGAGACTCAGTTGTTGTTACAGTTCATACGAGAAATATTGGAGAAACTTTTTAATGAAAAATAATAAACAAAAAGGATTTGCGATGGTTTTATCTTTAGTTTTATTATTAGCTATGTCGTTAATGGGAGGTGCTTTAATTGTGATAGCTTCATCTGATCATCAAAGTAATAATAGTAGTGATGAGTATCAGCAAACTTTCTATGTTGCTGAAACCGCTTTATTGCAAGCTCAGAAAAGTTTAATCAATAAAATGCTAGGTCCAATCAGAGTTGATACTGGAGGCAGAGACTATGATGGAAGAATATATCCCACAAACCAGCTATCGACCGAACCCAATCTTTTAGATCAAGATACCCCTTGCTATAAAAGTTTTAGAAACTTGAGTAGAGATAGTAATTTTAGAGCAGTTGAGCATGTAAGAGAACAAAGTTTTTTAGATTTATTATTCCCAATTTTTAACGATGGCAATGCTGGATTAGCAATAAACTCTTCAATTGATAATTCAACTGCACTCAGTCAAGAAGAGGAAAATATTGGAAAGTATTTTTATGAATTTTTCTCAGTCAGCTCTGGTACCTCTGAGTATAAGGGCACTGGTGTAAGTTTGAAAAAAGGATCAGGTACGTCTCAAAGAAAAGGCACAGCTTATAAAATTTATGGATGCGGCATGATGGGTAACCCAAACAATCCAGAAATAATAGTACCTCTGGAAACACTTATAGTTTTGTCTCATTAACAATGAATTTAAAGCTTAAAATGAGCAGGTATGAATGTTGAAAAAATATTTATATAAATTTATAGTTTTGTCGTGAAAAAATTTTTTTTAAAAATTTCATTTTTAATATTTTTTTCAAGCTCCTCTATTGCTTGTCCTTTATTATCGGTCGATATAGGCACACCCGTGCGAGATGCACAAAATACATTTGAATTTTTGATGCTATACAAATCTGAGCTTTTTGAAAAAGGTCATTCTGCAAAATACCAAGCCTATGCAGCAGATTATTGTGAAAACTCAAATTTAGAAAATACTGATTTGGAAGTGATAATCTACGACTCTAAAGTTGCGGGTATAAATTTAATTTCAACAGATAGTGAAATAAAAAATGAAATTTATAACTTTGTAAAAAATAATATTAGTGATCCTGGTAGCGAAGCTGAGAGAGAAAATTGGGTAGGTTACAAAGATTTAAGTTTGGGTAATCTGGTAATAATGTATAGCAAAATAAATATTAGAGATGAAATTTTTGAGGTTCTTGAAATTACTAATCCACAAATGATGGATTATACTACAGGTGAGGAAGTAATTGAGGTTATGGGATAGAAAATGATGAAACTTTTTAAAATTTTATCTTTGTTATTTTTGTTATCGTTTAGTAGCAATGTGAATGCAAAACCTGTACCACCCGGTGCAGGCGGTGGTGACGTTGCTGCTAATATATTATTTTTAGTCGATAGTTCTGCCAGTATGGGGAGGTGGATAGGAGGTGATGGTATTGGCCCAGTTGCAGGGGTTGCTTACGACTCACAAAATAGAATTCTATTTTCACAATATTCAAGACGAACTGCAGGTGCAATTATAAGGTACAATGCTAATGGGAGAAGAGATAATTCATTTAGACCTATCAGGGCAATCCCAAGAGCGGGATGTACACAATTCAATGATAATAGTGCTCATACCAGGCGAGGCCTTCAAAGACAGAGAAAAGCTGCTCATGTAGAGTTTGTAGAAAACCTAGACTCTGTTAGTTTTAATGAGAGCGTAATTTTTTTTCATAGTCAGGAGAGAAATACCAGAGGTTATATATTTGGCTTTTCAGAAGATGGTAGAAGATGTTTAATTGCCTTAAGAGCACCTGGCGGCATGAGTTACAACGGCTTTGACATAAAGGAGGTTGGAGGTGTTCCTTACTTATTTGCAGCAGGCGGTGGTCGAAGAGCTTTTGGTTTCTTTATGTCATGTAATCTTGAAACTTTTGTATGTAGAGAACAAAATATAACCGACACAAGAAGTGTTGTAAGATGGGCAGGAAGACTTAGTGTTAATAATGAAGGTAACATGGTTTATTTTTCAAATAGATTACAAAATAATCTTGAAGGATATTCTTTAACTCGAAATGCCGATGAATTTACCCTAGGAACT
>CACMUH010000029.1:0-6275 GCA_902616875.1 uncultured Pelagibacteraceae bacterium | reverse complement strand
AAAAAGATTATAATTGACGGTAAAGCATTTTCTTTTGTTAAACCTCAAAATCAAATTAAACTTTCATCAAAATATATCTTATTAGTGGCTGAAGCTTTATATAGAGATAAGCACTTTTCAAAAAAAGTTGATGTCAAGTTAATTGAAAGTTTAATCAAAAAAAAATTTACATTATGTTGGCGGTGGTTTTATCGAATGCAAATACCATTAATAATTGGGTATCACAAATTCATGCAAGATCTAAGTACCTTTCATGTTTGGGGAACTATTTGTATGAACCAATCATTGAATGTAACAAAAAATTTAAAAAATTCACATATAAAAAAATTACCATTGGATTTTGGTGCTGCAAGTAAATTACTAATTGATAATGTTGGTTCGACCTCAGGTATAAGCGCAATGTCTATTTCAGACATGACATTAATACCAAGAGCAACAGTAATAAGAAAATGCAAATACTTAATAAAGAATGATTTGATAAAACTTAATGAGAAAAAACAATATACTTTATCCTCATTCAATTTTAAGAAAATTTTACCTTACCAAACTGAAGCTTTTAAGTTTAAAGCTAAATTTATACGTAAAGTTCTTAATCTTCTTGTAATTTCATAAATCTTAAATAAATTATAGTCGTTATACTATTATACAGAGGGGTCATGGAGATAGTAACAAAAATAGCACCTATCATACTCGCATTAATAATGTTGGGTTTAGGTTTGGGATTAAAGATTGACGATTTTACGAGAATATTAAAAACTCCAAAAGATTTTTTTGTCGGTTTTTTTTCTCAATTAATTATTCTTCCATTAGTTGCTTACTTATTAATTATTATTTTAAAAGTACCACCTGAAATAGCAATTGGAGTTATGATTATCGCTGCTGCACCAGGTGGAGTTACATCTAATATATTAACAAAATTTGCTAATGGAGATGTTGCTTTATCTATTTCTTTAACAGCTGTAATCAGTTTAATTTCTATTATTACTGTTCCTCTTATAATTTTTACATCTGCTGATTTATTTGGAATTACTGATATTTCTCAAAATATTTCAATGACTGGTATAGCGCTAAAAATGTTTTTGGTTGTAACTGTTCCGGTAATCTTAGGAATGATTATAAGAAAATTTGCTGAAAATTTTGTAAATTCGAAAATTCAAATATTTGAAAAACTTAACATAATATTATTTGTTATTTTTTTTATAGCTGCGTTTTATGAAGAGAGAGAAAGTTTTATAGATTTTCTAATGCAAGCAGGTTTCATTACTTCTGTTTTAAATATAACAATGATGATTGTGGCTTATTACCTTGGTAAAACTTTTGCCTCAGGAATAAAACAACAAAAATGTATTGCTTTAGAATGTGGATTACAAAATGGTACTTTAGCAATATTTGTTTCGACACAAATATTCGGTACAGATATAGTCTACATAACTCCAACAGCTGCATATGCTTTGATTATGTACATCACTGGTTTTATATTTGTTTTTCTTTTAAAAAATAAAGTTTAATTTGTCTTAAAATTGGTCTGTTTTATTGGTTTATTAATCAATTCAATTTCGTATTTTCTTTTCTCAACTTCGATAAATAATTTACTACCTTTTAATTTTTCATCAGAAAAATCGTTATTGATATAACCAAAAGTCAGGTTTTTCTTAAAGTTAAAAGAATAATTTCCTGAAGTTGATCTGCCTATTATTTTATCTTCTAAATAAATAGGCTCATCATGAAGTAATAGAGGTTCTCCAGGTTTACTATCTTTTAATGTAAACATAGCAAATCTTGTTTTGATCTTCTTATTATTAATTTTTTCAAGAGCTGACTTACCAATAAAATCTACATTTTTTTTATTACTGATTGTAAAAGACAAACCTGCTTGATATTGATTTTCCTCAGGGGAAATATCATGACCCCAATGAAGAAAGCCACTTTCCATTCGCATAATATCCATTGCATGCATACCACAATTTGAAAGATTATGATCTTTTCCTTTTTCTATAATTAATTCATAAATTTTTTTGGCATCTTTAACTTCAACGTAAAGCTCATAACCTAATTCTCCAACATAAGACAATCTTTGAGCCCAAATTTTAGTATCATCTATTGAAATAAATTTTGCTGTTCCGAATTTGAAATTTTCATTATCAAAACTATCTTTACTTAATGAACTTAAAAGACTTCTACTCTTGGGTCCAAATAGACCAAAAACACAATAATCATCAGTTACATCTATTAATTCAATATCTTTATTTAAATGTTTCTTAATGTGATGCTTGTCTCTTTCTCTTGTTGCGGCAGAACTAATTATTCTAAAATGGTTTTCATCAATAGCCACTATAGTTAAATCAGTCTCAATACCTCCATCTGAATTTAACATATGAGTATAGGTACATTTACCAACATCTTTCTTAATATTCGCAGTACAAATTCTTTGTAATTCTTGATGGGCTTTATCAGATTTAATTTCAAACTTTGAAAAAGGAGTTAGATCAAATAGACCAACATTTTTTATTGTATTACTTGTTTCATACTCAGCTGAGGGATACCAACTTTGATAGTTATAACTATATTCATACTCTGCCTTTTCACCATCTAGTGCAAACCACATGGGTCTTTCATATCCACCAGAGACACCAAAGCATGCTCCAAAACTTTTTAAATTATCATGATGTGGAAGTTTCTTTATATCTCGAGAAGTTTTGTGTTGTTTAAAGGGCCAATGCATTCCATACAAATCTCCTAATGACTCTGTAATTCTTTTTTTGATAAAACCTAGTTCAGAATGAAACTTTTGAAATCTTTTTATATCGTAACTAAAAATATCTTCATTAATATGACCAGTCATCAACCACTCTGCTGTAACCTTACCAACCCCACCACCACTGCCAATTCCAATACTATTTAACCCACAACATACAAAAAAATTTTTAACTTCAGGCACTTCTCCTAATAAAGTGTTAGTATCAGGAGTAAAAGACTCCGGGCCTGAAAAAAATTTTCTAATTCCAGCAGTTTCTAAAATTGGAAATCTTTTGATTGCTGAAGCTAAATAAGGTTCAAAATGTTCAAAATTTTCTTGAAACTCACCAAAAGAAAAATCTTCTGGAACTTTATTGGTTTTATTCCAAGCTGGAATTGAATTTCCTTCAAAAATTCCAACGAGTATTTTTCCTGCATCTTCTTTTATATAAGTTCGATTATCAAAATCTCTTACCACTGGTAAAGTTTTAGATAAATTTTCAATTGGTTCAGTAATAATATAGAAATGTTCTGCTGGGTATAATGGTATGCTGACACCAGCTTTTTCTCCTATTTGCCTAGACCACATACCTGAGGCTAAAACGATATATTCACATTCAATTATTTGACCTTTGACTTTAACTCCAGAAATTTTTCCATCTTTTGTTAAAATTTCCTCAACTGGTGACTTTTCAAAAATTTGGGCACCTTCCATTCTTGCTGCTTTAGCCAACATATGAGTAACACCTGAAGGATCTGCAGCACCATCGCCTGGCATTAAAATTCCTCCTATAACTTCATCTGTATTGATTATGGGGTAATCTTTTTTAATTTGATCTTTATCTAAAATTCTTACATCAACATCATAAAGTTGTGCTGTCGTTGCTTGTCTTTGAAGTTCTTGCCATCTGCCTTTATGTTGAGCGATTGAAAGGGCTCCGTTTAATCTTAACCCTGCGGAATGATCAACTTTTTTTTCAAGCTCTTTATATAAATCTAAAGTATATTTTCTAATTTTTGTGACTGCTGCAGTTGGACCTAGCTGACTTACTAAACCTGCTGCATGCCAAGTTGTGCCTGATGTTAATTGATCTCTTTCTAAAAGGATTGTGTCTTTCCAACCAAATTTAGCTAAATGATAAGCAACAGAGCAACCTACTACCCCACCTCCTATCACAACAACTTTTGTGCTACTTGGAAGTTTTTTTTCCATTTAATTAGTTATTGATTGCATCTCCTGGATTAACATATTCATGTCCAAAAACATCTGCAACCGCTTTATAAGTCACATGACCCTTGTGAACGTTTAGTCCCGCCAAAAAGTTTTTGTCCTCTCCAAGAGCTTTTTGATAACCTTTATTTGCTAATTTAACCAAATAAGGAAGTGTTGCTTTATTTAATGCAATAGTGGAAGTTCTTGGAACTCCACCTGGCATATTAGCTACACAATAATGGACGACATTATCTACTATAAAAGTTGGATCATTAAATGTTGTGGGTTTGCTTGTTTCCACACATCCACCTTGATCGATTGCAACATCAACAATTACAGAACCTCTTTTCATTAATTTAAGCATATCTTTAGTAACTAATTTTGGCGCCTCTGCGCCAGGGATTAAAACTCCACCCACAATTAAATCTGCTTCAGCCACTAACTTTTTTAAGTCTATTTTATCACTTTGTTCTGGAATAATTTTATCTCCGAACATTTCAACTAATTGTTTTAATCTTGCTTCTGATTTATCGACAACATGAACTTTTGCCTTCATACCAGTTGCTATTGTTGCAGCATTTTCACCCACAACACCTCCACCTAAAATCAAAACATTTGCAGGCTCACCACCAGGAGCCCCTCCCAACAAAACTCCTCTACCTTTTTGGTTTTTTTCTAAACAATGTGCTCCTGCTTGAACTGACATACGTCCAGCTACAGCACTCATAGGTGCCAACAAAGGAAGTCGTCCATTGTCATCTGTAATTGTTTCGTAAGCAATATTAATACTTTTTGATTTTACCAAACCTTCAGTTAATTCTTTTGCAGCAGCCAAATGTAAATAGGTATAAACAATTTGATTTTCCCTAATCATTTCAACCTCAACTTTTTGAGGCTCTTTAACTTTAACAATTATCTCAGCGTCATTAAAAATATCAGCAGCTTTTTCTATAATTTTAGCCCCAGCATTTTTGTACTGATCATTATCGAAACCTGCTTCAAAACCTCCATTATTTTCAACTAAAACTTCGTGACCCTCTGAAACGAGAGTTTTTACACTATCCGGTGTTAGTCCAATTCTATTTTCTTGAGGTTTTATTTCTTTAGGTACGCCAATTCTCATTAACGAAATTTAATTCTTTTTACTCTTTGCGTAATTAGTAATTCCAGTTCTTAGTTTTTCTATGATTTCATCAATGTGTTTTTTTTCACAAATAAACATTGGTGCTATAATTAAGCAATCACCAGTCGCTTTGAAATTTACTCCTGCATCATAACAATGTTTGAAAGTAGCTAAACCTGCTTTACCAGGTCTACCATCAGTTTTTATATCTATACCACCCATCATCCCATAACCTCTTATGTTGTCTACAACATCAATATCTTTAAGAGAAAATAGACCTTCTTGGAAATAAGGAGCAAGTTCTTTTGCTCTATTAAAAATATCTTCTTTTTCAAAAATATCTTGAACGGCTAATGCTGCAGCTACTGAAACTGGAATTCCTGAGTATGTATAACCATGAAATAATTCTATTGCACCTTTTGGAGAATTATCCATCACTGCATCATAAATTTCTTCTTTACATGCAACCACACCAAAAGGAACTATTCCATTCGTTGTTGCTTTTGCCATCGTCATTATATCAGGTGTTACACCAAATTCTTGAGCTCCAAAAGCTGAACCAGTTCTTCCCCAACCTGTAATAACTTCATCAAAAATTAATAGTATTTTATGTTTGTCGCAAAGTTCTCTTAGTCTTTGTAAGTATCCAACTGGTGGCACTAATGTTCCTGTTGAACCTGCAATAGGCTCTACAATACAAGCTGCAATGTTTTCAGAACCAAAATTAGTACAAATTCTCTCTAGATCATTTGCAATCTCAGCTCCTGTTTCAGGCTGACCTGAAATAAATTTATGTTCATCTAAATGTGTATGTCTCATATGAACGACACCTGGCATCAATACACTTGCATACGCTTTAACGTTATTGATCATACCACCGACTGATGTGGCTCCGATATTCATTCCATGGTAAGCACGTTCTCTTCCAACAAATCTAAATCTTTGCCCCTCGCCTCTTGCTTTATGGTAAGCGATACTAATCTTAATTGCAGTTTCTACTGCAGTTGATCCACATATCGTGTAAAAAATTTTATTTAAGTTTCCGGGTGTATGTTTTGAAATTCTTGTTGCTAATTCAAATGAACCACCAAAACCTTGTTGAAACGGCTGACAATAATCCAGAGTATTTAATTGATTAGTTATTGCTTCGATAATTTCTTTTCTTCCATGTCCCAAAGGATTACAAAATAATCCTGAACTTGC
>CACMUH010000028.1:0-6565 GCA_902616875.1 uncultured Pelagibacteraceae bacterium | reverse complement strand
AAGGAATTTGCTGAAACAATAGAGACCTTTGGTACTGCAATCTCAAAAAAATCTGAAACTTTCAAAATAAAAAAAGATGATCTTTTTGAAGATTTAAAATTGAAGGACTTTGTTAAAAAAGGAGATGTATTAATCAAATTGAAAAGTGGAAATATTGTAGCTCCATTCAGCGGAGTACTTGGTTATACTGGTCTTACAGAAGATATTCTTGTATCTAATAATATATTCATCATAACATTAGATGATAATTCAACTATTTACTCAGACATTAAAATTCCAGAGAATTATTCGGCATCTATTAAAAAAGGTCTTCCTGTTGACGTAAAATTATCTAGTTTTAAAGATAAAACTTTTTCAGGTGAAGTTGATTTTGTATCAAGTAGGATTAACGCCGATACTAGAAGTATATTATCCAGAATTAAAGTGCAAAATAATGATCTCGAACTAATCTCGGGATCTCTTTTAGAAGTAAGCGTTAAATTTAATCTTAGAAACTCATTAAGTGTACCTGATACAAGTGTGATGATTGAAGGCGACAAATCCTATGTTTACAAAATAAATGGCGATAATGTTGCAAATAAAACTGAGGTTAAAACAGGTCTAAGAAGTAATAAAAACATCGAGGTAATTTCTGGATTAAGTGAAGGGGAAATAATCGTCGCAGAAGGATTAAAAAAAGTAAGACCTAGAGGAAAAATAAAACCTATTACAAAATAAATGTTTATTACTGAACTAAGCATAAAAAGACCTGCTGTTTCTTGGGTAATGTCTTTAATCTTAATTATTTTTGGTTTATTTGTCTTTTGGAAATTACCAGTTAGAGAATTACCAAATGGAATACAACCGCCTGTAGTCCAAGTCCAGGTAGATTACAAATCTGCATCAGCGTCAATAGTGGATCAAGAAGTTACTCAAGTCGTTGAAGATGTTATTGGAGGTGCTGAAGGTATAAAAAATATAGACTCAAAATCTGAGAATGGAAGAAGCACAATTAATGTAGAGTTTGATACTAGTATTGATTTAGATAATGCTGCTAACGATATAAGAGAGAGAGTTGCGAGAGTTGTAAATAATTTACCATCTGAGTCTGATCCTCCTCAAATATTAAAAAGGGCAGCTGGTTTTACTACGACTATGTGGTTGTCGTTATCATCTGCAACTTGGAGTGATCTTGAATTAGGAGACTATGCAGAAAGATATTTAGTAGATCAGTTTTCTAGTATTAAAAATGTTGGAAGAATTCTTGTTGGTGGTCTAAGAGAATTAAGTATCAGAGTTTGGATAGATCCAATTAAACTTGCTGCAAATGATTTAACTATTAAGGAAGTCGAACTTGCGATGCGTGGAGAAAATATAAGTCTACCAGCTGGTACTCTTGAGGCAGATAATATTGACCTGACATTAAATTTAGATAAATCATACAATGACATAAATTCGATAAAACAATTACCAATCAAAAAAACAAATAATAAAGTCATTTTGTTATCTGATGTTGCTGATATTGAATTTGGACCTGTTTCAGAAAAAACACTTTTTAAAGCTCAAACAAAAGATCAGGTTAATTTAAGGACAGTGGGTATTGGTATTTATGCAAGAAGTGGAGCTTCAACAGTCGAACTTTCGAATGAAATCAAAAAAAAGATAGTAGAAGTTAAAAAATCTTTACCAAATGAATTAGATTTAAGAGTTTCATTTAATAGAGCAAACTACGTGGAGGCTGCTATTGAAGAGGTATATAAAACCCTTTTGATTGCTTTTGTATTAGTGGTACTAATAATTTATTTATTTCTTGGTAATCTTAAAGCTGTAGTCGTTCCAGCGATTGCTCTTCCAGTAAGCTTAATAGCGTCTTTTTTAGGTCTTTATATTTTTGGGTTATCCATAAATATATTTGTTCTTTTAAGTTTTATTCTAGCAATTGGAATAATTACTGATGACTCCGTGATTATGACTGATGCGATATATCGAAGAATAGAAAATGGAGAAACTCCACTAGTTGCCGCTTATAAAGGGTCCAAACAAATTTCATTTGCAATCATAGCAACAACATTAATTTTAGTAGCTGTGTTTTTACCACTGATATTCATAGAGGGAATCTCAGGAACATTATTTAGAGAAACAGCAATTGCATTATCATTTTCAATAGTTGTCTCATCATTTGTTGCTCTTACTTTGTCGCCAATGCTCGCTAGTAAATTTTTAAATAAAAAGACTTCAAAGAGGATTTTGATTCAAAAATTTGAAAAAATATTTTTAGAATTTTCAAAATTCTATAGAGAGACTTTAGATGTAATTGCTCACAAAACAAAATCAGTGGGTACTTTTATTGTATTTATAATTATTTGCTCTGTATTGTTGTTTAGTTTCTCTAAAAAAGAATTATTGCCAATGGAAGATCGTGGTGCTTATTTAATCATTGGCGCAACAGATGAAGGAAGCTCTTTTGAGTACACACAAGAACAAGCACAAAAAGTTGAAGCTAGATTAATTCCCCTTTTACAAGCTGAAGATAGTCCATACTCAAGATTTATTATGAGAGTACCTGGATTTGGTAGTTCTGCAAACTCATATAATAGTTTTATCATAATTGCACTTTTAGATGACTGGAAAAATAGGAAAAAAGGACAGCAAGTTGTTTTAAGAGAGGCTATTGGAAAAATTGTTACATTACCTCAAGCTCTTGCATTTCCAATATCTCCACAATCAATCAGGGTATCTAATTATAATAAGCCAGTACAAATGGTTATTTATGGAAGTACCTATGAGGAACTTGAAGAAATTCAAAAAAGAGTAATTAGAAAATTAAGATCAAATAAAAGTCTCTCAAGAATTGAGTCTGATTACAATCGAAACAAACCTGAGGTGAAATTAGTTATTAATAAAAATAAAGCTAAAGATTTAGGTGTATCAACAAAAGCAATAGGAGAAACACTTGAAACTCTTTATGGGGGGAAAAAAATTACAACTTTCAATAAATTAGGTAAAGAATACCCAATTGTAGTTCAGCAATATTTATCTGATAGAAGGAATAAAGAAGGAGTTTCAAAAATTTTTGTTCGTTCTGAAACAAATGGAAAACTAATTTCTTTATCAAATTTAGTTAGTTTTAAAGAGGAGGGTTCAGCGAAACAACTTGCAAGATATAATAGACAACGAGCAGTCACGATATCTGCAAATATTAATGAAGGGTACACCTTAACCGAGGCGATAAAATTCTTTGAGAATATCATGGCAGATTTGGCTCCAAAAAATCAAATTACCTGGAAAGGTAAATCCGAGGAAATTAAAGAGACTAGTAATGAATTATTTATAATTTTTGCCCTCGCATTACTCACAGCTTACTTGGTAATGGCAGCAACGTTTAATTCATTCATTCATCCATTCATTATAGTTTTAACAGTTCCTTTGGCAATTTTTGGTGGATTAGTGTTTATTTTATTTTTAAATAGTTCAGTTAATATTTTTTCTCAAATCGCTTTGATAATACTTATCGGTATATCAACTAAAAATAGTATTTTAATTGTTGATTATGCCAATCGAATAAGGACTACAGGAAAAAGTATTGAATTAGCTGTGAAAGAGGCTTGTGCAGTAAGATTTAGGCCTATCATTATGACATCATTAAGTACAATGATCGCAATGATACCTTTGGTTATAGGGAATATTGGCCCAGGTGCAGGTGAAGGATCAAGATTAGCTGTGGGAGCAACCATCTTGGGTGGTATGATAATTTCAACTTTTTTCACATTATATGTTACTCCATCTATGTATTTAGCTTTAGCAAAAAACACCAAAAGGATTGATATAATAGACCTGGAGTTAAAAAAAGAACTCTCTAAAAAATAATATATTTATTTTTATTTAAAGAATTGCTGCAACTCAATAATTGTTTTTTATAAATATTAGATTGTTTCTCAACTTTTTTAGCTAATCCAATAACTTTTTTATTTTTTTTATAATGCTTAAAATTTCCCCAGCCCTCATGATAGGCCAAATATTGTTTAAAAGCGTCTTGTTTGGAAATTTTTAAAATTGTTTCTGATTTACTAGTATACCAACCAATGAAATCAACACTATCTTTAAATCTAGCTCTTGTTGCTAACTTATTTCCTGTTTCTTTTTTATATTGTTCCCAAGTCCCTTTTACCGCCTGAGAGTATCCAAATGAACTTGATGGGCGTTTATAAGGGATTACTTTAAATATTTTTTGTCTAGCTGGCTTTGCTAACCAGTCAAAATCTGACTCCATTTTTATAATAGCTAATTGAATATAAATAGGAGTACCCCATTTTTGCTCTGTTTTTTTTGCATACTTGTACCAGAAATAACGCTCATTAAATATTGAACAACTATTTGCAGTATTTGACGGAATTGATGAGCATCCTGTTAAGAAAAAAATAAATAATATAACAAATTTATTTTTTAGTGATCCCATATTTATTTATAAGATTCTTAACAAAAATTACAACTATCACCCCTAATAAATTTCCAAACAGATCTGACCACTGAAAACTCCTTTCAGGAATTAATATATGAAACACCTCTAATAAAACTGAAATTACTAAAAGATAATATAAAACTAGTTTTAATTTTTCTGAATTTAAAAAAGTTAAATATCCTAAAATAGTAACTAGTCCGAAAGCGTAAAAGTGGTTAGAGGATATTTGGAGAAAATCTGATGTAATTTGTGGTTGAACTTTACAATTATCAAAAAAAACACATCCCAATAAACTCCCAGGGAATAAATATAAGATGATTAATAATAAATTAATTACATAAAAAAATATTTTAAATTTTGAAAAAAAATTTATCATTTAATTTGATAGTTTTATTTATAAATTTAATTTAAACATAATTATATGAGTTTTTTAATATTAGTGAGGCATGGACAAAGCACTTGGAATTTAGAGAAAAAATTTACTGGTTGGGTTGATGTTGATTTGACCGAAAAAGGTATATTGGAGGCAAAAAAAGCAGGATTTTTATTGAAAAACAAAAACATCAAAATTGATTTTTATTACACTTCTCTTCAATTAAGAGCAAATAATACTCTTAAAATAATTCAACAAGAATTAGATGATAAAAAAAAATTTACTAAAGCTTGGCAATTGAATGAGAGACATTACGGAGCACTAACTGGTTTGAATAAAATTGAAATGAGTAAAAAAATTGGCGAGGATAAAATTTATGAGTTTAGAAGATCATGGGATCTAAGACCAGATCCACTAAAAAAGGAAAGTCCATTTCATCCACTTAATATTGATACTTATAAACAAATTCCGAGAGAATTATTACCTGACACTGAGTCTTTAAAAGACACTTATGAAAGAGTTATAAATTTTTTTGAAGAACACGTGAAAGAAAATTTAAAAAAAAATAATGTTTTAATATCTGCACACGGAAACTCTATTAGGGCTCTATGTAAGAATTTATTTAATTTAGATAATAAACAAATTTCCAATTTAGAAATACCCACTGGAAACCCTATGTTGATAGAATTTAGAGAAAATTTTGCAATAGTGAAATGTGAATATCTTGATAAGAAAAGAGCTAAAGATCTTTTAGTTTTTTGAAGACATCTAAATTTGTTAAATGATAAAATTTTTTTTTACTTTGAAAACCATTTAATTTATTTTCTTTTCGTAAATTATCCCATATTTTTGTAATAGAAAAATTTGAGACTCTATATTCTTTAAATAAACTTTTGTTCAGAATTTGACAACCAATATATATCAAATCGTTTTTTTCATTTTTTTTTATCAAATTATTTTCCAATGTGAAATCACCTAAAAAATTTTTATCAAAACTCAATTCTTTATTTGAAAGCAGGAGAACATTATTTAGTTTATTAGAAAAATAAAAATTTTGCATTTGAGTGATTTCATGAAGATAATCTTTGTGCCATAAAGTATCAGGGTTAAAAATTATAAAATCGTTATCATCTGAATTATTGATCAAATTTAATATTCCTCCACCTGTATTAAGTATCTCATTTTCCTCTTTGATTATTTGAATATTTATTGGAAACTTTTTATTTTCAATAAATTTTGAGATTTGATCACCTAAATGAAATGTGTTGATAAATATTTTTTGAACACCCAATTTCAAAGTTAAATTTATGCAGACTTCTAACATTGTTTTATCATTTAATTTCAAAAGAGGTTTGGGTGTCTTTAAAGTAAGCGGATTTAACCTCGATCCAAAGCCTGCGCATAATATCAAAGCTGTTTTAATTCTCATTTAATCTTTTCAAAATTTTGACTTAATAAATTTTTCAAATCAATGAATGTCCGATTTTGATCAATTCGCATATTAATCAGTTGCCATGTATAAGGAATAAATCTTAAGTAATTTTTTTTTCTATCCCTGAGTGCTAGGCGGGTAAATATTCCAATAATTTTAAGATTTCTTAAAACTGATAATATTTCAAAATCATTCTTAAATTTTTTAATATCCAAGTTTTTTTGTTTTTTTATATAAAACTTAAAAATTTTCTCCTTAAAAGAATAAGAAGTTTTTAGTCTCACATCATCTATTAAAGAAGCTAAATCATAAGCTTTGTTAC
>CACMUH010000027.1:5000-6667 GCA_902616875.1 uncultured Pelagibacteraceae bacterium | reverse complement strand
ATTAGCTATTAAAAATGTAAATATTTAAGAAGAGAAGTGTGGACGGTTAAGGTTACCAAAATTTGTCGTACACACTTCATCATCATATAAATTTTATTCTTAGAATTTATATGGAAGCTAGTGTGCGCCGTTTTTAAACTTGAGAGTTTGATCATGGCTCAGAACGTACGCTGGCGGCACGCCTAACACATGCAAGTCGAACGAAGTAGCAATACTTAGTGGCAGACGGGTGAGTAACATGTGGGTATCTGCCCTTTGGCCCGGAATAACACGAGGAAACTTGTGCTAATACTGGATAAGTCTTTACGGAGAAAGCTTTATGCACCATTGGATGAGCCCGCACTTGATTAGTTTGTTGGTGGGGTAATGGCCTACCAAGACTGTGATCAATAGCTGATTTGAGAGGATGATCAGCCACATTGGGACTGAGACACGGCCCAAACTCCTACGGGAGGCAGCAGTGGGGAATCTTGCACAATGGAGGAAACTCTGATGCAGCGATGCCGCGTGAGTGAAGAAGGCCTTTGGGTTGTAAAGCTCTTTCGTCGGGGAAGAAAATGACTGTACCCGAATAAGAAGGTCCGGCTAACTTCGTGCCAGCAGCCGCGGTAATACGAAGGGACCTAGCGTAGTTCGGAATTACTGGGCTTAAAGAGTTCGTAGGTGGTTGAAAAAGTTGGTGGTGAAATCCCAGAGCTTAACTCTGGAACTGCCATCAAAACTTTTCAGCTAGAGTTTGATAGAGGAAAGCAGAATTTCTAGTGTAGAGGTGAAATTCGTAGATATTAGAAAGAATACCAATTGCGAAGGCAGCTTTCTGGATCATTACTGACACTGAGGAACGAAAGCATGGGTAGCGAAGAGGATTAGATACCCTCGTAGTCCATGCCGTAAACGATGTGTGTTAGACGTTGGAAATTTATTTTCAGTGTCGCAGCGAAAGCGATAAACACACCGCCTGGGGAGTACGACCGCAAGGTTAAAACTCAAATGAATTGACGGGGACCCGCACAAGTAGTGGAGCATGTGGTTTAATTCGAAGATACGCGCAGAACCTTACCAACACTTGACATGTTCGTCGCGACTTTAAGAGATTAAAGTTTTCGGTTCGGCCGGACGAAACACAGGTGCTGCATGGCTGTCGTCAGCTCGTGTCGTGAGATGTTGGGTTAAGTCCCGCAACGAGCGCAACCCTCACTTTTAGTTGCCATCATTAAGTTGGGCACTCTGAAAGAACTGCCAGTGATAAGCTGGAGGAAGGTGGGGATGACGTCAAGTCCTCATGGCCCTTACGTGTTGGGCTACACACGTGCTACAATGGTATCTACAACAGGAAGCGAAACAGCGATGTTAAGCAAATCCTTAAAAGATACCTCAGTTCGGATTGCACTCTGCAACTCGAGTGCATGAAGCTGGAATTACTAGTAATCGTGGATCAGCGTGCCACGGTGAATGCGTTCCCGGGTCTTGTACACACCGCCCGTCACACCATGGGAGTTGGTTCTACCTTAAGGCAAGGCATAAAACCCTTGACCACGGTATAGTCAGCGACTGGGGTGAAGTCGTAACAAGGTAGCCGTAGGGGAACCTGCGGCTGGATTACCTCCTTTCTAAGGATGAATAAAAGAAAATTTTATTCTAAAAAATATACACAGGTTAATGTTGAC
>CACMUH010000026.1:0-6889 GCA_902616875.1 uncultured Pelagibacteraceae bacterium | reverse complement strand
ATCAAAGCCCCAATGAAACGATTCTTACCTCAAGAAAGGATATTTTTTTTTCATTATGCAAAAGTATTATTGGTCAGCAAATAAGTGTTGCTGCAGCAAATTCAGTTTTTTTAAAATTTAAGAAAAAATGTAAAAATAAAATTAATCCAAAAACTGTATCTAAATTGACTTCAACACAACTAAGAAATTGTGGATTAAGTAGGCAAAAAGTCTTAGGAATAAAAAGTTTAGCAAAACAAATCATTAATAAATCCTTTAATCCTAAATTAATAAAGAATATGAGTGATGAGGAAGCTATAGTTTATTTATCTAATTTAAGACAAATAGGTAGATGGTCGGCTGAAATGATTTTACTTTTTACTTATAATAGATCTGACATTTGGCCTATACAAGATATTGGGCTTTTGAGAGCGATTTCTAAAAATTATAATAAAAAATATTTTCCACCAGAAAAATTTGTGTCTTTACTTCAAAAAAGATTTTCACCTTATTGCTCAGTAGCTACATGGTATTTGTGGAGAAGTATAGATCCAGAGCCTATTCAGTACTAAATCCCTCAACGATTTGCATGTGTCTTATAGTGGTCTTTTTGGCTAAATCCCAACCAGCCTGATATTCTTTAGATTGATGACATTTTAAAGCTTGTTCGTAATTTGGAAATTCCCAAACCACAGTTCTTAAAAAATCATCACCATCGAAAGTTGTATGTTTGCCACCTCTAACCAAAGGTAAACCACCATAACTTTTAATAATTGGAGTTACTGTCTCTGCATACTTTTTTAAATTTTCTTGGTCATTAACTTTAGTATACAAACTTATCCAATAAGCCTTCATGATTTCTCCTTTTTAATTATTTTTAATTATGATAATAAATTTCATGGCAGAGAAATTAATTATCAGTTTTGATGAATATACTCAAATTGTTGAAAAGTTAGCAATACAAATTCATGAAAAATATAAACCAACTGTATTAGTTGGTATTATGAGAGGGGCAGCTCCTATTATTGATATTTTATCAAGAATTTTGAAATTACCAATCGCATATATTGTTATTCAAAGTTATTCAGGTAAAGGTTTAGAGGATCAACAGGGCCAATTGATGTTTGCAAGAGAAATAAGTTCTTTGGCAAATAACAAAGATTTTAATAAGGTTCTTCTAATAGATGATCTCTCCGATACCGGTTTAACGCTTAATAAAAGCATTGAGTGGTTAAAAAATTATGGCCCAACTAAAGATTATATAAAAGAAGTAAAAACTGCTTGTTTATGGAAAAAGAAATCGTCAACTTTCGAACCTGATTTTTGTCCTATCAGATTAGACTCAGATCCGTGGATTGTTCAACCTACAGAACATTATGAAGAATTGTCTATTGAGGAGATTGTGAAAAAAAATAAACAGGGCTAGTTTATACTAGCCCTGTTCAATTAATATTTAAGCAACTGCAAAACTTACAACACTCAAAATTGCTATTACCCAAATAGCTGGTGAGGTAGTTGCAAATTTACCAGTGAATATCTTGATCAAAGCATACGATACGAAAGCTAGAGCAATACCATTGCTGATACTATAAGTTAAAGGCATAGCGATCATCGCAAGAATTGCTGGAGCAGATTCTGAAACATCATTCCACTCTATGTCAGTAATATTTCTAATAAATAAAACTGAAACAAAAAGTAAAGCAGCACCATCAATTTGCTTTGGCAAACTGGTTGCTAAGGGCGCAAAAAATATACATGCTAAAAATAATATACCAATAACCAAAGAGGTCATTCCAGTCTTTCCACCAGCTTTTACCCCAGCCCCAGACTCAACGTAACTAGTTACAGTTGTAGTTCCCATTACAGCTCCTGCAACAGTACTAACGCTGTCTGATAACATTGCTTTATTGATGTCTTTAACTTTTCCATCTTTGCCCACTTTTCCAGCTACATTGGCAACTGAAGTTAAAGTTCCTGCAGTATCAAAAAAGTCAACAAATAATAAAGTAAATATGACTGTAGACATTCCAGCTGTCATAGCTGCAGATAAATCAAATTCAAAAAGATAAGTCATTGAAGGCGGAGCACTTGCGATACCATTAAACTTTGCAAGACCCGTAGCCCAAGCAATTATACTAAATACTAAAATACCAATAATGATATTACCTTTAACGTTCATCTTATCTAAAACAATTATTGCAATAAAAGTTGCGCATCCTAATAAAACAAGTGGATCACTTAAATTTCCAAGCTGTACTAATGTTACAGGATTATCAACAACTACTTCCATAATTTGAAGACCGATAATTGCTAAGAACAAACCAATTCCGGCACCAATTCCTAACTTTAAACTCTTAGGAATAGAGTTGATAAGCCATGCTCTTATTGGTGTTAACGATATAATTAAAAATAATACACCAGCAACTAATACAGCACCCAAAGCTTGTTGCGGTGTATATCCCATACCTGCACAAACTCCAAAAGCTACAAAAGCATTTATCCCCATTCCTGGCGCAAGACCAATCGGCCAAGTTTTTCCATGAAATGCCATTATGAAACAAGCCAAAGCAGTTGCTAGAATAGTTGCAGTGTAAACTGCGCCGAAATCAAAGAAACCTTTTTCGGGTCCAGCAAATTCACCTGATAAAATAAACGGATTTAAAAACATGATATAAGCCATGGTTAAAAAAGTAGTCGTTCCGGCTATTACTTCTGTTTTAAAGTCTGTTTTGTGTTTTTTGTACTCAAAATATTTGTCTAACATTATTCCTCCTATCCTGACTAAATAGATGATTCTTTTGACAAATACTTAGCTAAATCTAATTTTATCAACATAATTCAACTAAGAAGTTTATATTTTGGTCATATTTAGAAGCTAGAATATGAAAATGAGAAATTTTAAATTAATCGTGTTGTTACTTAGTTTCTCCTTAATGGTCACTGCATGCCAGACCGTACAAGAAAAAACTGACAAAATTGTTGAGCAAGAAAATAAAAGATTGGGTAAATATATAGGTCAATTATCCAGTGAACTTAAAATTGATCTAGGAAATCCTGATGAGGATTTTAAGAACGAAAAAGGAAATCAAGTTCTTGTATATAAAACAAAAAAATATGGTATTTCTTGTGAAAGAAAATTTGAGGTAGACACTAACTCAGTGGTAATTGGATTTTCATCAAAAGGATGTTTTTAGTTTACTTGCGGAGCTAGTTGCCCCGCAAGCAAGGCTTTAACTTATCTAATTTCGATTAGTTTTTTCTTCTTATGCTCTGGTACAATTCTTTCGCAAGATATTGTTAAAAGACCATCTTTGAGCTCGGCACCATTTACTTTAACGTCATCAGCAATTGTAAATGATCTAGCAAATTGTCTTTGAGATATTCCCTTATGAATGATCTCTCCATCAGCATTTTTATCCTCAGATTTATCAACTCGTTTTGTTCTTACAGTTAATAAATTATCTTCGAACTCAACCTCAACATCTTTTTTGTTGAAACCTGCTAAAGCAACTTCAATAGCGTAGTTATCTTTACCAGTCTTTCTGATGTTGTATGGTGGGTAATTGGATTGCATTGTCATTGCACCATTTCCCAACATATTCTCAAATTGATCAAACATATCGTCGAACCCAATCGAGAATGGTCTTAATGAGTTAAATATAGATAGATCCTTACTTGTCATATATCCTCCTTTGTTAAGCAAGTTTATTTATAAGCCCCATTAGGCGACCTACACAAATTATGTAGGAACGATTTAAGTTTTTTCAAGATTGAGAAATTAAATTTTTTTTGAAATTTTTAGTGCAAAAGCATAGTCTAAAGCTATTTCTTCTATAGCGCCATCTCTACCTGATTTTCCACCATGACCTGCATCCATTTCTGTTTTTAAAAGTAATAAATTATTATCTGTTTTTAAGTCTCTTAGCTTGGCAGTAAATTTAGCAGGCTCATCAAACAATACTCTATTGTCACTTAAACTAGTGGTAATTAACATATGAGGGTAGTCCATTTTTTTTATATTATTATAAGGAGCATAGGAAAATATATAATCAAAGTGATCTTTATTATCTTTGGCATTACCAAACTCATCAAATTCACCAATTGTTAATGGTAGAGAGTGATCAAGGTTAGTAGTTAAAGAGTCAACAAATGGAACTGCCATTATAATCCCTAAAAATAATTTTGGAGATTGGTTTACCACTGCTCCCATTAATAATCCACCTGCAGATCCACCCATACCAATGATCTTACCAGCTGAAGAGTATTTCTTTTCAATTAAATATTTAGCTGCATAAATGTAATCCTCAAAAGTATTTTTTTTGTTTGTTAATTTTCCCTCTTTCCACCATTTCATACCTTTTTCCATTCCACCTCTAATATGGGCTGTAGCCCATATGATATCTCTGTTGATCAAACTCAAACGTGTAGATGAAAAACTAGGGCTCATTGAATTTCCGTATGAACCATAACCGTACAATAAGACATTTGCAGTTCCATCAATCTTAGTTTTCTTATGTCTTGTTATTGTTAAAGGAACCATTCTTCCATCATGAGATTTATATTCAATTCTCTCTACAATATAATCTTCTGAATTATGGCCTGATGGAATTTCTTGTTCTTTTACTAATTTTTTAGATTTATCTGAAAGATTATATGAATAAACTCTTGAAGGAGTTTTTGGCGATGAATATCCAAGGTAAATTTCGTCTGTGTTTCGATCTTTTTGTTTAAGAGAAATATTTGGTACGTATACTTTTTCATCTGAAAAAATTAATTCTTCCTCAAAATTTGTTGATATATTTCTTATGAATAACTTATCTAATGCATCAGAAGTTTCTGATCGAATTATCCAATTTTTTAAAAACACACAACCACCAATTAAAACCTCATTTTT
Organism: uncultured Pelagibacteraceae bacterium; assembly: GCA_902616875.1. GTDB lineage: Bacteria > Pseudomonadota > Alphaproteobacteria > Pelagibacterales > Pelagibacteraceae > Pelagibacter. Next base: position 2,016 of record CACMUH010000026.1, on the reverse strand, counting down.
TGAAGGCACAAAAGGTCTCCAATTTTGGCTCTCTAAGCTTGAAGAGATGTCAATCTTAAAATCTTCAGCATCATTATTTGTATGATTGTAAAAATTGTTAGCCCAAGAATTTATAGAGTATAAAATTCCTCTTTGTCTTTTAATAATTAATTTTGGTTTTGGAGTTATTTCATCAACACCAAAGTAGTATTGCTCTGATGTGTTGTGATCAGAAGTTGTTATTAGATAATATTTTTCATCAGAGGTTAAGCTTATTCCAACTGTAAAAGCTTCACTTTTTTCTTCAAAAACCAAATAATCCTCACTTAAATGGTCTCCAATTTTATGTCTATATATTTTTCGGGCACGATGATTTTCATCTAATTTTGAGTAAAAAATATATTTATCGTCTAGACTAAAAGTAATACTGCCAGATGTATCTATTATTTCTTTTGTAACCAACTTATTTGTTGAAACATCTCTTATGAAGATTTTGTAATACTCTGATCCTTTGGTATCCAGAGAATATGCAAGTAGCTTATCGTTATGGCTTACTTCTAAATCTCCCACTCCAAAATATTCAACGCCTAATTTTTCTTTTTCTTTATCTCCGTTCCAAATTTCTTCAACATTATCTGTATTAATTTCTTTACGGAGTTTGATAGAATAATTTCCTTCGGTTGTGGTTTTTGTCCAATAATCATAAGTGTGATCTCTAAAAGGAAGAGACTCATCATCTAATTTTATTCTTCCCTTTATTTCATTAAAGAGTTTTTTCTGTAAGTTTTTAGTATCTTTAAGATGATAGTCAGTATAATTGTTTTCTTCAATTAAGTATTTTTTTACTTCTGGATTTAATTTATTTTTGTCTTTTAAGACTTCAAGAATATCTTTTTGATGTATCCAGCTGTAATTATCTTCCCAACTCGTATTGTGACAAGATTTTATTTCCAGTTTTTTTCTAAGTTGTGGTACCTTCATAAAAAAGAAGAACTATATGAATATCATAATTTATACATTAGTCATTTTGACTATTTTATACTTTCTATTGAAATTTATAACTAAGATTTCCTCAAAAAAAATATCAAAAGGTCTAAGGATTTTATTAATACTTGGATTTATTGTATTAGCAATTTTGTTTGCCATCGGTGGGCGTTTTTTATTAACGTTGCCTTTTACATTAGCTAGTCTTGCATTATTAAAATTAAAAGGTCTATCTATTTTTCAGTTAATATCGCTTTATAGATTAATTCAAACATTGAGAAGATCAGGAAGATTTTCTTTTAATCAATCGAACCTAAATAACTCATCTTCAATTTCAGTAACTGAAGCATATAAAATATTAAATTTAGATGTGAATAAAAAAATTACAAAAGAAGATGTAAATAAAGCTTATGTTAAAATACAAAAAAAAATCCATCCAGATATTTCACCGGAGACTGCTAGGTTGTCCTCAATAGTAAATGAAGCAAAAGATATAGTTTTGAATGATATTTCTTAATTTAGAATCTCTAAAGCTTTATCAAATATTTTCTGTGGATTTATTCTATCTTTTCCAGAGGTATGATGTTTAACAGTTTCCTCACCATCTGGAATTACAGGGAACATTTTAGTATTATAACTTCCGTAAATAATTGGAGTATCAACCATCAAAGTTACTGTTTTAGTCCCCAACGCCGCAGATAAATGACTAAAACTTGAGTCATTACAAATAGACAGATTGCAGTTTTTTATGATCGGCAAAATTTCTTTAATCGATAAATCATCTAAAGGTAAACATGTGTCTTTAAATTTAGACTGAAGTATTTCATTAAGAATAATTTGCTCATCACTATTTTTACCGGTGGCAAGATAAAACTTACATTTTTTAATTTTTGAAATTTTTTCCATAAAATTAATAAATATTCTTGAGGGAACTCTTTTTGTTGGGCCTGAGCCACCAATTCCTAAGAGTATATTAATTTTACTTCTATCAATGTTAAATTTTTCAACTGATTTTGAAATATTTTCATCATCAATATGTATTTCAGGATCTTC
>CACMUH010000025.1:0-7378 GCA_902616875.1 uncultured Pelagibacteraceae bacterium | reverse complement strand
AACAAAAGTTATCTTATAAAGTTTATATGTCTAATATACCAATTTCAAAAAATTTGAAAAAAATAATATTCTTAAAAAAATTAAAAAAAATTAACTTCGTGTCTAAAGGTGATGATTATCAGATATTATTTACTGCATCAAAAAAAAAGTCCAGAATCATCAATAGATCGTTTAAATCACTAGGTGTTAAGATTTCAAAAATTGGAAATATTTCTTCAGGTACTCAAAAATCACAAATTATTGATGAAAAAGGGAATAAAATTGCCTTTAAAAACAAAGGTTATTTTCATAATTTTTAAAAGTTATTTATTGCCTTTTATAGCTTTTTTTGTATTGTCCGATTTTTAATAACTAACAACCAACAACATAATTAAGGTTTATATGACTTCAACCATCGAGACTATTCTTTTATATACCATTGGAGCTGGATTATTATCTATAGTTTATGGATATTTAACTGGAAAAAATATTTTAAATTCAAGTGCTGGAAATTCTAAAATGCAAGACATTGCATCAGCGATACAAATTGGTGCGAAAGCTTATCTTGCTAGGCAATACAAAACAATTGCTATTGTTGGTGTTGTTGTTTTAGTTATTGTAAGTTTTGCTTTTAGTATGCTTGTTGGTTTAGGCTACATTATTGGTGCAACTTTATCAGGTATAGCTGGATATGTTGGAATGTTGGTTTCAGTTCAAGCAAATGTTAGAACTGCTGAAGCCTCTAGAAAAGGATTGGCTAGTGGTTTATCAGTAGCCTTTAAATCTGGAGCTGTAACTGGTATGTTGGTCGCTGGCTTAGCATTGTTATCAATAGCTGTTTATTATTATTTATTATTAAAATTTAATGTTGATGAGAGAGAAATTGTAAATGCATTGGTTGCTCTTGGATTTGGTGCATCGTTAATTTCTATTTTTGCGAGACTTGGTGGTGGTATTTTCACTAAAGGTGCTGATGTTGGAGCTGATTTAGTTGGAAAAGTAGAGGCCGGTATACCAGAAGATGATCCAAGAAATCCTGCTGTAATCGCTGATAACGTAGGTGATAACGTAGGTGATTGCGCTGGAATGGCTGCTGATTTATTTGAAACTTACGCAGTAACTATTGTTGCTACAATGGTATTATCCTCAATATTTTTTCCAGGAGATTTATCGATGATGATTTATCCATTAACAATTGGTGGGGCATGTATTTTAACTTCAATTGTTGGAACTTTTTTCGTTAAACTTGGTAGAAGTAAAAATGTGATGGGTGCTTTGTATAAAGGATTTGTTGTATCAGCTTTAGCTTCCTTAGTTATCTTATATCCAGTTACTGATTACGTTTTAGGTTTAGAAAATTCTTACGTTTTAAATAATAAATCATTTTCTGGAATGAGTTTATATTATTGTGGAGTAATAGGGTTAGTTATTACAGGATTGCTAATTTGGGTGACTGAATATTATACAGGAACTAATTATAGACCTGTAAAGAGTGTTGCAAGCTCCTCTACTACTGGACATGGTACCAACGTAATTCAAGGTTTGGCAATTTCTTTAGAGGCTACCGCAATACCAGCTTTAATCATTGTTGCCGGTATTTTACTTACTAACCATATCGCTGGTTTATATGGTATAGCAATTGCAGTAACAACCATGTTAGCATTAGCAGGTATGGTTGTTGCTTTAGATGCTTATGGACCTGTTACAGATAATGCTGGTGGTATTGCTGAAATGTCCAAATTACCTAACAATGTAAGAAAAACTACAGATGCATTAGATGCAGTTGGTAATACTACAAAAGCAGTCACAAAAGGTTATGCTATTGGATCCGCCGGATTAGGTGCTCTTGTTCTTTTTGCAGCTTACACAGAAGATATTAAACATTTTTCTAAGGAAGTTGGCTCAAAATTAGAGGGAATAGTTGTAACATTTGATTTATCAAATCCATATGTTGTTGTTGGCTTGTTAATTGGTGGAATGTTACCTTATTTATTTGGATCTATGGGTATGCAAGCAGTTGGTAGAGCAGGAGGCGCAGTTGTTATAGAAGTAAGAAGACAATTTAAAAAGTACCCGGGTATAATGAAAAGAAAACAAAAACCTGATTATGCTAAATTAGTTGATTTATTAACTGTAGCGGCAATAAAGGAGATGATTATCCCCTCATTGTTACCTGTCTTGTCACCCATTGTTTTATATTTGATAATATTTGCTATTGGTGGACAAGTTGCTGCTTTGGCATCTGTTGGAGCAATGTTATTAGGTGTTATTATTACAGGTCTGTTTGTTGCAGTTTCAATGACAGCTGGTGGAGGTGCTTGGGATAATGCTAAAAAATACATTGAAGATGGAAATCATGGTGGAAAAGGGTCAGAGGCTCATAAAGCAGCAGTAACAGGTGATACAGTGGGTGATCCTTATAAAGATACAGCGGGTCCTGCAGTAAATCCAATGATAAAAATAACAAATATTGTTGCTTTACTTTTACTTGCAGTTATCGCTGGCTAATTTCTTTCCTTTTTTTTGCCCTCACACCCATGGGGTCATTGATTTTTTGTCTCATACTAGACATAAAATCATAAATAAATGAATTTCTTGCAAATGAAGCTTCTGTTGTTTTCTCTACAATTTTTATTTTTTGCATATCATCGATATTATAAAAATCTTTTTTTTTAAGAATACCATAATTATCAATTTCAAGAACCAAAACATCATTCTTAAAAATTTTCATTCGACCCAAATTTCTTAATCTAGATTGAGTTTGTTTTCTTTCAATATATATCCATATATCATTATCAAATTTACTTCTAGTCGAAGGTGTTCCAAGAATTTTTCTTACGTCATTGCTTGTTGACTTATCAATAATTAATTGCTTTTGTTTTTTTTCTAGAAAAGGAACGCCATGATGTTTAACGACTTTTTTAAAAGAACAATTAGATACTACTAATGCAAAAAAAAATATATATAATATTTTTAACATGTCAGAAAATTATATTAATGTTTATAACAATTTAATCAATTACTCTAGAAATAAAGATCTGTATAAATCTCTTAATCGAGAAGATAACTTTTCTGATCGGTTAACATTTTTTCTCATCCACTTTGCTTTCTTTTTAAAAACCTTTAAAAATAAAGAAAATCAGGATATTTTACAAAGAATTTATGACTATAATTTCAGGCAATTAGAATTAAGTATTCGAGAGATAGGGTATGGAGATCAATCAATTAATAAGAAAATGAAAATTTATCTAAATTTATTTCATGCTATTATTTCAGAAATTCACTTTTGGGATAAATTAGATAAAAATGAAAAATCAAAAAAACTATCTTCTTTTTTAGAAGATTTTAAAGAAATAGATAATTTAGTTGATTATTTTGATGATTTTTCCCTAAATTTGAGAAAAAAATCTTTGAATTTTTTTTTAAAAAGTGTAATTAGTCCATAATTATGGCTGTTCCTAAACGTAAACAAACACCATCAAGAACTGGTATGAGAAGATCACAAAATATGAAATTCTCATCTAAGAATGTGATTGAAGACAAAAAATCTGGTGAATATAGATTGTCTCATCATTTAGATTTAAAAACTGGAATGTACAAAGGTCGTCAGGTTTTAGACCCAGAAGAATAATTATTATTTAAATGTCAGATTTAACTAAAATTGCAGTTGATGCAATGGGAGGTGACGGATCACCTAAAAAGATTATTGATGGTATTATTCATAGTCATAAATTTAATAAAAAAAATTATTTTAAGATCTTTGGTAATAAGATTAAAATTGAGACACTCATTAAAGATAAATTAAATAATGATTTCTATGAAGTAATACATACGGATAATGTTGTTAAAAGCACAGATAGTCCACTAGAAGCAGCTAAAAGAGGCAAAGATACAAGTATGTGGCTTGCGATTGAGAGTGTAAAAAAAAAAGAAACTGATATTGTAATATCTGCGGGAAATACTGGTGCATTACTTGTTATTGCTAAATTGAATCTTAAGATGATTGAAAATATAGATAAACCGGCATTATCTGCACTATGGCCAAATAAAAAAGGGATGAGTGTTGTATTAGATTTAGGTGCTAATATTGAATGTAGTTCAAAAAATTTAGTTGATTTTTCAATTATGGGAGCATCTTTATATAAGTCTCTCTATCCAAATGAAACACCTAATGCAGCTTTGCTAAATATTGGTTCGGAAGAACTCAAAGGTAATGAAATTATAAAAGAAACTTTTCAAATACTTAATGAAAAAAAAACTAATAATTTTAATTTTTCTGGTTATATAGAAGGCAATGAACTCATGGATGGAAATGTCAATGTAATCGTTTCTGATGGTTTTACAGGTAACGTTGCTCTTAAAACAGCAGAGGGAACAGCAAATTTTATTACAGATGAACTTAAAAAAGTTTTTAAAGACTCAATTTTAGGTAAATTATCAGCAATTTTGAATTTCTCAAATCTGAATAAGTTTAAAAAACGATTAGATCCGAGACTCTATAATGGTGCAATTTTTATTGGCTTAGATTCACCAGTCGTAAAAAGTCATGGAGGAACAGATTTCATCGGTTTCTCAAATTCATTAGAAGTATGTAGTAAAATTGTTAAAGGTAATTTGATAAAAAAGATAAGAGAAAATATCTAATTAATGAGAGTTAATTTAACCAAAAAAGATCTTGTAAATATGATATATATGAAAGTTGGATTTTCAAAACAAATCACAGAAAATTTAGTTGAGGAATTTTTTTCTATAATAGTTTCAAATTTATCCAAAAAAAAAGATGTTAAGATATCAAAGTTTGGAACATTTTTAATCAAATCAAAAAGTTCAAGAATTGGTAGAAATCCAAAAACCAAGGAAGAAAAAGAAATTTCTAAAAGAGATGTTGTTTTATTTAAACCATCAAAAGAATTTAAAGAATTACTAAATAATGGTGGAAAGAATGCAACCTAATAACACTTGATAAAGATTGGATTTTGCAATAAAAAACTGAAATTTGGTCCCTTCGTCTATCGGTTAGGACACGTGGTTTTCATCCTCGAAAGAGGGGTTCGATTCCCCTAGGGACCGCCATATCTATGATATTTTATGTTTATATGCTTAAAAGCATAAATAAAAAAATTATTAAAACTTACGTTGGATATACAAATAACCTTAATTTAAGACTTAATAAGCATAATATAGGTAAAGGAGCAAAGTCGACTCGAGGTTATAAGTGGAAAATTATCTATAAAAAAAGATTTTATGATAAAAGATTAGCTATGTCGTTTGAGTATAAATTAAAAAAAGACAAAAAAAAAAGAAAATACTTATTAAATATAAGTTAATATGAAAATAGCTTCAATATTACCATATAAAGAGAACTATACAATCAAAGGAGCTGGAGCAGTTGCTCTTTGGATTAGTAATTTTATAAGAGACTCTAAATTTAAAAAAAATACCTACGTTATAGGTAGTACCAAAAACAAAAGTTATTTAACAAAAAATTATATAAATATCGATAATATTGATTCAAAGCTTAATAGCACAACTAAAGAATACTCAAATAGAATTATAAATAGAATCAAAAATTTCAATTTTGATATCTTGGAGTTACATAATAGACCAATTATGGTAAAAGAATTTTTTGGAAAATTAAATTCAAAAATTATTTTATATTTTCATAATGACCCAACTACTATGAAAGGTGCAAAATCAGTTAATGAGAGAATTTATCTTTTAAAAAATGTTGATAAGATTATTTTCATCTCAAAATGGGTAAAAAAAAAGTTTTTTGAAAATTTACCAAATTTATCAGACAACAAGACTCAAATAATCTACCATAGTATTGATCCAATAAAAAAAAACCTAAAAAAAAATAAACAAATAATTTTTGTAGGAAAATTGAATGAATCTAAGGGATACGATCTATATTGCAAATCAATGTTTGGAATTTTAAATAAGTTTAATGATTGGATTGCTATTTCAATTGGTGAAGAAAGAAGATTTCAAAATTTCCCTACTCATAAAAGACATTTTAATCTTGGTCAAATTCCACATAAAAAAGTTTTAGACTATTTAAGCAAATCTGAAATTGCTGTTATTCCGTCTAAATGGGAAGAGCCATTTGGTAGAACAGCATTAGAGGCTTCTTCACGTGGATGTGCAACAATAATCTCTACTACCGGGGGTCTTCCTGAAACAACTGATTATGCGATAAAACTCAAAAAATTAAACACAAAAAATATTGAAAATGAAATTACAAAACTTATTAAAGATGATGTATTGAGAAAAAATATTCAAATCAAAGGAAAAAAATTTATTAAACACGAATTAAAAAAAAATTCTAAAAAAATTGACATAATGAGAAACTCATTATTTCCTTTTAAAAAGATTAATGTTAATAAAAATAAATTAAGAATCTTAAATATCTATAATCTAGCGCAAAAATTAAATCATAGAATTTATAATCTTTCACTGGGTAAAAAGTTTACTAACGGTTTTATCAGAAATGGTCATGATGTAATTGAAATAAGTGATAGAGACTATGTGAGACAAAATAAAGGTATCAATTTATTAGGTGCTAAAGATAAATTTCATAATTATTTAGTTGAAACTTTTAAAAATTATAATCCAGATTTGATTATCTTTGGCCATTCCGATAATATAAATCAGGAAATCTTATCTGATTTCAGGTCAATAAATAAAAATATAATTATCTCTCATTGGAATGAAGATCCATTAATGAAAAAATTATCAGATACTTCAGAAAATATAGATAAACTCAAAAGTTTTTTTCCAATAGTTGATCATTCATTCATTACTACTAATCCTACTGAACTTAATTTATCGAAGAGGTATTTTAAAAATGTCCACTTTTTTATGACTCCAGTGGATAGTAATATTGAATGTTTTGATGTTTACAAACTCAATCCCTCTAACGATATTTTTTACGCAATGAGTCATGGTGTTAATCGCGCCACATTAAAGAGTGGAAAAGTAGATAACAGAGTCATTTTTTTAAAAAAACTTATAAAAAAAATAAATGGAATAAAATATGATTTTTATGGAATAGGAAAACAAGAACCTGTCTGGGGAAATGAATTTTATAGATCTTTACTTAATTCAAAAATGGCATTGAATCTTAGCAGGGGAGAACCCACAAAACATTACTCCAGTAATAGAATTGCTTCACTTATGGGTAATGGACTATTGGTTTTCATTGATAAAAAAGTAAAAATGAGCAATTTTTTCACTTCAAATGAAATAGTTTCTTATAATAACGTTAATGATCTTGCTGAAAAAATCAAATTTTATAAAGAAAACGATAAATCTAGAATCAAGATAGCTAAAAATGGTAAAAAAAAATATTTTAAAATGTTTAATGAGGTAAAAATTACAAAATATATTATCAATAAAT
>CACMUH010000024.1:0-8220 GCA_902616875.1 uncultured Pelagibacteraceae bacterium | reverse complement strand
GAAAAATCTAAGGTTTAATGACAAACTTATTTGTCTGATTTTAAAAAAGTAAATCCAACTTACTTAAGGGGTCGCCCCTTTGCTCTCCAGCCAAAAGAGCTCCCTTAAGTCGCCTTGATGGCATTTAAGTCCGAATGGACTTTAAGTTTTTTGTTTTCGTTTTTATGAAATATAAAGCTACCCAGCTAAGTGTCAGGTGGCATTTGATTCATTAAAACTACCTCCTTAATTAGAAGTTAAATTTCAGCTAGGTTGTATTCAAGATATTTATTTGCAAATTAATTAAATATATTTCTTGAATACAACCTAACTATTTATTAGTCTTCCCACATCTTAAAAAAACTTCACTTAAAAATAGAAAATTAAAAATTGCATTGAGTTTTAATATCTATATTGTTTTATTATGAAATATGTAAAAGGATTAATTAATTTACTTGTAAGCTTAATTGTCTCTACGATAATTATTTACGCTATAAATATTGCAGCAGGTTTTGCTGGAGCTGATTACACATTTAGTCATGGGGAAACATTTGTAATTTGGATATTAATGGCAATATTAGTAAACAATTGTTTTAACAAATAATCTATATATTGAATTTTCTTTTCAAGTGTTTGAGTTTTCCCTCAGTGCTATCATAATCTATATAACAACCTTGTAAAAATCGATTACCTTCATTAGCATTATATTCGGTTCTGCCGTGAAGAAGTCTATAGTTATCCATCATTAATAGATCACCAGGTTTTAATTTGAATTCAATTCTGAATTTTTCTGAGTTGTACATTTCTGATATTTTGTTTCTAGCTGCGTAATATAATTCTAATTTTTCCTTATCCATTAAGGGTACAAAATCTAATCGAGGACTAAATCTGACTTGTTTAAGTCTTTTGTTTTCATCAAGTTGGATCATCTCTGCCCAGTCTTCTAAAACTACATTATCATCGACAAATTGAAATCTGACTTTTATTTCAGTTAAAATTTGGAAAAAACTTGGATGCTCTTTTTTTAACTCTTCCGTTACGGCAAGACCATCAACCAATGTGGATAAGCCACCACCAACTTCATTTTCGATGCAATGCAGCAATTGTATACAAGGTACTGGTTTTCTATAAGGATTGTCAGTGTGTGGTGCTAAAGGTAATGAAGTATAGGCAAGATCATTTGGATTTGGTTTTGATTTGACATTAAAAAACTCACCGAAATTTGTTGGTCTAATACTTCCGATTGAATTAGCGAAATTGACAATAAAGTTATCTTGGGTAGGAACATTTTCAAATATAACAAATCCATATTTGTAAAAGTCTAATAAAGACTCATACATTATTTTTTCCTCAAAAAAGTTTTTATTAAACTTATAAATATTGTTATTTTGAAAGTCTGATTTCCATGAAATTTTATTGATAAAGTATAATTCATTATCTTTCTCAAACTCTTTAAGTATATTTTCGATAACTAGTTTTGCGTATGAACCATCTTTAAAACTTACCTCAAGAAATTTATCTGAAATATTCACTTTTGAAATTTCTGAGCTATTTTTAAGCATTGTTGGATCAAATAATCTTTGTTGAGTTTTTTGGTCTAAAAAGTTCTCGCTATTCACTCGTTCTCTTAGCCAGAAAGGGTGGATTTCTTTTTTTGCACCCTGTTTTTCAAAAAACACTTTGTTATCGGTTAATTCTATTTTCATACAATATTAAGAGAATTATTTAAAATTTTACTTTAATCAATATAAATTAAATAGTAATAGTCCCATGTGTCAAAATTAAATTCATCAGATTTTAAAAGGTATTCTAAGTTTGTTGATAGCTTAGCTAGAAAACTTACAAAGTTTTATTACTCTAAGCTCAATAGAACTTTTAAAGTTTCTAACAAATTAAGAGGCAAGGGATTCGATCCTGTTACAACCTCAGATAAAGCTTTTGAAAAATTTATTAGAAAAGAGATAGGAAAAAGGTTTCCTAATCACCAAGTCATAGGTGAGGAGTTTGGCAAAAAGAAAACCAAAAGTGATTTTACTTGGGTCATTGATCCAATTGATGGAACCAGGTCTTATGTAATTGGTAATCCTACTTGGAGTAACTTAATTTCTTTGAATTATAAAGGGAACCCTGTAATTGGACTGGCAAATTATCCCGTCCTTAAAAAACATTATTTTAATGCCTCTGATAAAGTTGCATATGTTGTGGATCAAAGAAAAAAAAGAAAAATCAAAGTTAATAAAAAAATCTTATTCAAAAATATAAAGATGTCTGCTGCTTTTCATGGCATGTTGTCTTTAAATAAACAAAAAAAAATACCCAAAATTTTAAAACTAATGCAATTTCCTTGTGCAGATGCTCTTAGTTACTCACATCTTGCAGAAGGTAAAGTTGATGTGGTTATTCAATGTGGAAATAAAATTTGGGATATTCATCCTTTGATACCAATCATTAAAGCAGCTGGTGGAGTTGTTAGTACATGGAAAAATGCAGATGCGGTTAAAGCTGGAAATATTGTTGCTTCAGTTAATAATAATATTCATAATAAAATTTTAAAAATGCTTAGACCAATAACTAAGTAGTTTTACCAAGAGTATTCAAAAGAATTACACCAATAATAATTAGAGCTATCCCAATAATACCATAGAGATTTGGTATTTGATTATATTTAAACACGCCAAATAAAGTTACTGCAGTAATTGTTAGTCCTCCATACGTAGCATAGGTGAAACCTACAGGAATAATATTCATTGCTTTTGATAAACAAAAAATACAAGCAACTATTGATATTGCACAAAAAATTGTTGGGCCAAAATTGGTAAATCCGTTAGTAGATTTTAAAAAACCGTTTGAAGTAATGCCTAAGATAATTGCAAGTAGAAGAAATATATATCCAGATAAATTTGTCATAAATTTAATTTGTTTTACCAAGAAGATTAACTATTAACACTCCTGAAATAATTAAAGTTAAACCAACAATAGTGAAAACGTCTGGCATTTGATTAAATTTATATACCCCAACAATTGTTGTGGCGATAATACATAGACCTGCAAATGAGGCGTAAGTAATACCTACAGGAATAGTTTTCATAACAATTGATAATGTAAACATACAAGCAACTATTGTTATTGCTGTTAATAAGCTTGGTAATAATAATGTAAAACCATTAGCTCCTTTAGCAAAACCATTTGCTGCAGTCCCCAAAATTACTGCAAGTATAAGAACTATGTAGGCAATTATATTACTCACAATATAAAGAGTATTATTATTTGGTAATTTTATCTACAAATTTTTCTACTATTGGAGCTACAATTGTTGTGGCAACTAATGCAACAGGTAAGCTTACTGACCAAGCTTTAAAAAATCTCTTATAATAGAGTTCATCATAACCTGTATTGATATATGTAATTATAAGTGTCATGATCAAGCTCATGCCAAGACCCATAAAGAATATAAATATTAATTTTGAATATTTTTTTGGAAACATAAAAAATTATAAATCAAAAATTAAGAAATAAAAATAAATTACCCATAAAAAACAAGCTGCCATCGTTACAAAAATTATTGTTACTCCAGTGGCTGTCTCATTTTTATATTTTTTATTTACCTCTTTTCGCCATTTTTTTGGATAAAGTGGGATAGTCAACGCGTAAATGATTAAAAAAATATCAAGTGCAGTTATAATTATACTAAGAAAAAGTAATTGACTCACTTATTTTGGCATTGGAGTGGCGCCAGTCTCTAAACTTATAATTTTTCCATCTTTATATTTATAAACTGCCATTACTGCCTCAACATTCCCATCATTAAATGTAACTATTGAATGGTGAACTCCAATTTCATCATTTTCGTAGACCACTCTAGCTTTATCTTGGTTTATATCACCGCTCATTGCCCACTTTATAACATCTGCTTTTCCTATGGTTTTTCCTGACTTGTGCATTGTGAATTTAAAGTCATCATGCAAAAGTTCATTCATAATTGACTCATCTTTTTTATCAATTGCATTGGTATATTTCTCTAACATCGACATTTTGTACTCCTTTGTTGTTAAATATAAATTTTGTCACTAAAACCATAGATCATCACAGCACTAAGTATAGTCAAAACTAATGGAGCATAAATCCCCTCATCCGATGTTTTGTCTGTGTGTCCAAGTTTATTAATTTTTGTGTTATAAAAGCCAACAATAAATGCAGATAAGTTTTGCAAGAAGATCAAGTTAAAGAATGCCCATGTTGTCTCTAAACCATTAGGTCTTATAAAACCAACATAAATAGCCATAACTACGGAACCAAGAAATATTGATCCAAAAAATCTAACCATTCCTGCACCAGTATCGTCGATACCATATTTATCCAAAAAGGACTTTGTCTGGAAAACGCATCTAAATCCATAATAAGCAAATCCTATAAAATGGATTATAAAAACTGCTAAATAAAATATTCCATTAAATTTTTCTAACATTATTTAGTCTCCTTCACTAAATATTGGTCTTATCTCGTCCTTTATAGTTCCTTCTATGGCGACTTCTTTTAATTGATCTAAAAGTTTTATATATTCAGGATCTGCCGACATGTTAGCGTCAGCTTCGTTATCACCTTCAAACATAGTTCCAATTAAAGTTTCTCTTATTGTTCTTGGATCTCCACCCATTTGAAAAGAAAAATAGACATCATGTTTAGGATAATGTTTTTTTCTGACTGCCGCTAAACCTTTTCCTATTTCCATTGCTTTTCCTAGGCCGTCATCTTTTACTCTCATTGTTCTAGTATAAATTACCTTCATTGTTTCTCCTCATTTGGTAAAAATTTAGGCATTTTTATTTAGCATTAAAATCTATAACATCATCTGTACACTCAACAAATTTATGAGGTTCATAGAAGTCGTTCATAGACTCTAATTGTTTATTAATTGCATCTGGATCAGTACCTTTCCACCAACAATACATTGTTAGATTGTCTCCAGGTGTATTCCAACTCATTTGACACTTTGCATTATCACTTGTCATTGCTTTAGTCATATCTTCCATAGACATTGAACCAGTAACTTCTATCATTTTAGCTTTTGCCTCTTTTGATTTAAAAGTGTGCGTGACTATATAGTTTTTCATTTTTCTCCTTTGTGTTTAGCTTTTAAATAAAGCAAGAGCTTCATTCAAAAGTTTTTCAGACTTAGCATGATCACCATTATTATGGGCATCCATACCTTGATCTTTAAGTTCTTGAGCTTTTTTAATTTTTTCATCAATATTTTTAGCTAACATCGGACATGAACCTGCATATGCTGAGCTAACAAACAAGACCAAACAAAGCGTTAACATTATTTTTTTCATTTATACTCCTTATAAATCTACTTCAGATAGTTCATATAATTTAGCGCTCTCTACACATTCTGCGTAAATAGCCTTTGCAGTAGGGTTATTTCCAGTTACAAATTCTTTCATTCCAGCTTCATTATGAACATTCACTTTAAATAACATCCCACTTTTATCTGGAATCATGGCTCCAACAGTTTTTTCTGGATAGGCAACGCTTTTTCTTACACCCATCCCTTCATCTGATTGCATCCAACCCATGAAAGTTTCTAATTTACCCTCTTTAAGCTTAAGAAGTACTAACATTTCTTTTTCCATTTTTTTCTCCTTTTTTTTTAATATAAAGTTTGAACTACTTTTTTTACTCTTTCAGCTCCATTCGGAACTAAAGCTTCAACAAAAGTATGACATTTTTCAGTTTTAGCCTGGTCGTACTTGGAACCATAATGCTTATCAACTGCTTTATTTACTCCTTCATCCCATTCTTTTTCTGGAATACCAATTTCAAGAGCATACGTTTTTAAAACTTTTACTGTTGAAATAGATTTTTCTTTCATGCCATATTCATACTGACGTTTTGATGAAAGAAGTTTTAAAAAGAGAGTACAATTTACTAGGAAAAACGAGATTAAGCCATATTTGGCATATGACTTTGGGGAAAGAGGATAAACCTTTAATAATTACTGATGGAGCATTGAATGTTTTACCTAATGTAAAAACAAAACTACATATTCTCAAAAATGTTATTAATTTTTCAAATAGAATTGGTATTGAAAGACCTAAGGTAGCAATATTATCTGCTACTGAGGAAGTGTTAGATAGTGTGCCAAGTTCTAAGGAAGCTGAAGAATTAACTAACTTAGCTAAAAAAGAAAATTTAAATGCTGATGTTTTTGGTCCGCTGGCATTTGATAATAGTATCTCAAAAAAATCTGCCGGTATCAAAGGAATACAAAATAGTGTAGCTGGTATGGCTGATGTATTACTGGTCCCAAGTGTTGAAACAGGAAATGGGTTAGTAAAAATGCTTATATATTTTTGTGGAGCATGTGCAGCAGGTGTAGTTGTTGGAGGTAAAGTTCCAGTAGTAATAACCAGTCGTTCGGATGAAGCACCCGCGAGATTAGCCTCCATTGCTGCAGCCGTTGTTGCTTTAGATTAATTGTTTGATTGCAATAAAATTAAAATTGTCTTAAATAATTCAACGATAATAAACAAATAATATGGCAATCTCTTATTTAAAAAAATCTCCAAAAACATCGTCAACTGATGACAATAAGACAACAGGAATTGTTCAAGATTTATTAAAAGACATTGAAAGCACAAAAGAACAAGGTTGTATTGATTTAACAAAAAAGTTCGACAAATACGATGGTGAAATCATTGTTTCAAAAGAGAGAATTGAAGAAATTAAAAAAACTTTAGATCAAAAAACTAAAGATGATATTCAGTTTTCCTTTGATCGAGTAAGAAAATTTGCTGAAGCTCAACTTAAAAATTACGGACAAGACTTTGAGGTTGAATTATCTGATGGTTTGTATGCAGGTCAAAAATTAGTTCCAGTTAATACAGCAGGTTGTTATATACCTGGAGGAAGATATGCTCATATCGCTTCTGCAGTAATGAGTGTGACGACAGCCAAAGTTGCTGGTGTTAAAAATATTATAGCGTGTAGCCCACCAAAAGAAGGTGTTGGTGCCCACCCTACTATTGTCTACACTGCTGATCTTTGTGGGGCAGATGTAATTTTAAATTTAGGTGGTGTTCCTGCAATTGCTGCAATGACTAATGGATTATTTAAAAACCCTCCAGCTGACATAATTGTTGGTCCAGGAAATCAGTTTGTAGCTGAAGCAAAGAGAATTTTATATGGCAAGGTAGGTATTGATTTATTTGCAGGTCCAACTGAAATTGGAATAATTGCTGATGCAAAAGCTGATCCAGAAATAGTTGCTGTTGATTTAGTAGGCCAAGCGGAACATGGTTATAATTCACCATGTTGGCTGTATACAACTAGTAAAGAATTAGCTGAGAAAGTTATGAAGAGAGTTCCAGAATTAATTGCAGAGTTACCGGAGGTTCCAAGAACTAGCGCAGAAGCAGCTTGGAGAGATTATGGTGAAGTTATTCTTTGTGACACTGATGAAGAGATCGTAAAAATTAGTGATGAATACGCTCCAGAACATTTAGAAGTTCAAACAGAAAATCTAAAGTGGTTTCACGAACGATTAACTAATTATGGATCATTATTTGTCGGTGAAGAAACTACAGTTGCCTATGGAGATAAATGTTCAGGTACAAATCATATTTTACCAACTAAAGGGGCTGGTAGATATACTGGTGGTTTATTTGTTGGTAAATTTATTAAAACTTTAAGTTTTCAAAGAATGACAAAAGAATCTACTGAACTAGTTGGTGCTGCTGCTGCGAGAATATCTAGATACGAAGGAATGGAAGCTCACGCCAGAACTGGAGATGTAAGGCTCAAAAAATACGGCTATTCAAGTTAAAATAAATAACCAAATCTCAGTCTTGTAGATTGTTTTTGAACTTCTTCTACATAATTACTAGTTAAATAGTTTATATCAAAAGTTGTTACGTCAAAATTTAAACCAATAAAATAATTTTCGGTTAGTTTGTAATCAATTCCAAATCCCCTTGTCCAATACTCACGAATAAAGGTTGGATCATTTTGATAAGCAGTCCATACTGGATGAGCATCTCCAGTTCCTAAATAAGTAAAAAAAACAAAATCATTATAATTATATCCAAAATTAAACTTCACTTCTCTCAGTTTTTCATATGTAACACTTCCATCAAATGTTGGAACAGCAGTATCTTTTCCAATATTTTCTTGAAAGCTTGTTTCTAAACCTAATAAAAAATTATCTAAATAAAAATTATAACCTAAAAAGAAACCTAGATT
>CACMUH010000023.1:0-9356 GCA_902616875.1 uncultured Pelagibacteraceae bacterium | reverse complement strand
ACCTTTTTTTTTAATTTCAGTTATTGCTCTACTATTTTTATAATCCCAATATGGACCAGAAGAATAAAGTTCTTTATCAATCTTTTTTTCATCTTTAATCAGTAAATCAAGAAGCATAAAATACTTACAATTTTCAAATGATTCTTATTTCTCTTGCAAATGGTATTTGGATCCTTTTGCACATCATTCAGCAGCTTGTTTCATTGAAAGTTTTACTTTTCCTCTATCGAAACCAATGACTTTAACTTTTACTTCGTCACCTTCTTTTACCACATCGGTAACTTTAGCAACTCTTTTATCTGCAAGTTCTGAAATATGAACAAGTCCATCTTGTTTTCCTAAAAAATTAACAAATGCACCAAATTCCATAATCTTCATAACTTTACCTGAATAAATTTTATTGAGTTCAGCTTTGGCGGTGATGTCTTTAATCATTTGCATAGCAATGTTTCTAGACTCTTCATCCGGAGCTGCAACTGTTACAACTCCTTCATCATTTACATCAACTTTGGCACCTGATTTTTCAACAATCTCCCTAATTGTTGCACCACCTTTTCCAATAACAGCAGCAATGTCTTTCTTATCAACATTAATTTTTTCCATTTTTGGAGTATGTTTTCCAACATCA
The DNA here is from genome assembly GCA_902616875.1 of uncultured Pelagibacteraceae bacterium. Lineage (GTDB taxonomy): Bacteria > Pseudomonadota > Alphaproteobacteria > Pelagibacterales > Pelagibacteraceae > Pelagibacter. The sequence goes on along the minus strand of CACMUH010000023.1, from coordinate 8,728 downwards.
GATCTTGATGCTGATAATGCTTTATTCATTTCTCCTAAAATATGAACTCTTCCTTCTTTAGCTTGGTTTAATGCTTGCTCCATAATTTCAAAAGTAATACCAGTAATTTTGATATCCATTTGTAGTGAAGTAATTCCATCTTTAGTTCCAGCAACTTTAAAGTCCATATCACCAAGATGATCTTCATCACCCAAAATATCTGATAACACACTAAAATCATCACTCTCTTTTATTAGACCCATTGCTATACCTGCAACAGGTTCTTTTATTGGCACTCCCGCATCCATTAGTGCAAGTGAAGTTCCACAAACTGTAGCCATTGATGATGAACCATTGGATTCTGTTATTTCTGATACTACTCTAAAAGTATATGGAAATGACTCTTTTGGGGGTAACGAAGAATGAATTGCTCTCCATGCTAATTTACCATGACCTATCTCTCTTCTTCCAGTCCCTATTCTACCTGTTTCACCAACAGAAAAAGGTGGAAAATTATAATGAAGCATAAACCTCTCTCTTTGTAATCCATCTAAGCTCTCGATTCTCTGTTCATCATCAGATGTGCCTAAAGTGGCAGTTACGATTGCTTGCGTTTCACCTCTGGTGAACAAAGCAGAGCCATGTGTTCTTGGCAAAACACCAACCTCACATGAGATTGGCCTTACATCAGACAAACCCCTACCATCAATTCTATTTTTATTTTTTAAAATATCTGTTCTGACAATTGTTTTTTCAAGATTTTTTAATTCAGAATTTACATCAAGATCTGTGTAATTTTCGTCTTCCTCATAAAGTTTTTTTGCTTTATCAGTAATTTCTGAAATTTGATTTGATCTGTCTTGTTTGTCTCTTGTCGCGAATGCTTTTTTAAGATCTGCAGTAAAAGTTTCCTCGAGTTTTTTCTTTACCTCAGATAAATCTTTTTTTTCAACAGTCCACTCAGGTTTTCTACATTCTTTAGCCAATTCCTCTATCATTTTAATCACTGGAATAAATCCTTCATGACCGAATTTTACTGCATTTAGCATCTCTTCCTCTGTCAACCCGCTTGCTTCAGACTCAACCATAAGCACAGCATCTTTTGTACCAGCAACAACTAAATCTAATTTTGATTTTTCAAGTTCAGTTTTTGATGGATTTAAAACATATTTACTATCAATATATCCAACTCTAGAAGCACCAACGGGGCCCATAAATGGCATTCCTGATATAGCTAAAGCTGCAGAGGATGCAATAATTGACAAAATGTCTGCCTCATTTTCTTTATCATAAGAAATTACAGTTGGTAACAACTGGACTTCATTTTTAAATTCATCAGGAAACAATGGTCTGATCGGTCTATCAATTAATCTTGAGATTAATGTTTCACTTTCAGTTGGTCTTGCTTCTCTTTTAAAATATCCACCAGGAATTTTTCCTGCTGCATAGTATTTTTCTTGATAATTTACAGATAATGGAAAGTAATCCATGTCTGGATTCACTTTTTTTGCTCCAACGACAGTTGCTAAAACTACCGTCTCCCCACATGTTGCGATAATTGCTCCGTCTGCCTGTCTTGCTACTTTACCTGTTTCTAAACTTATCTTTTTCCCTGCTACTTCAACTTCCTTCTTGTATACTTTAAACATTTCATTTCCATTTCGTTTCGTTCGATTCGTTCCATTCCGTTCTATCTATCTTGACTCTTATTTTCTCAAATTCAATTTCGACAGGACATTCTTGTAAGAGTCTACCTTATTTCTCTTAAGATAATCTAACAATTTTTTTCTTCTATTGACTGCTCTCAATAATCCAACAGATGAATGTTTATCTTTTTTGAATTGTTTTATATGTTTTGAAAGCGTTTCAATTTTTTCTGTTAGCAAAGCAATTTGGATTTCTGATGATCCAGTGTCTTTTTCATGCATTGCTAAATCTTGAGCTTTTTTATTCATACTTCTTTTTTCCTATTTATTTGTTTGTTTAATTAAATTCTCTATTTTTTCAGCATACTCAAAAGAGTCATCTTTTCTAAAAAGTAGTTTTGGTAAAAATTTCATCACTACTTTTTGAGATAAAATTTTTCTTATTAGAAATGAGTATTCCTTCAAAATATTAATAGTTTCTTCTGCATTTTTTCCTCCTAGAGGAAGCACATACGCTTTGGCTATTTTTAAATCTTGACTCATTCTTACTTCAGTAACTGTTATAGTATTTGTTTCTAAATTAGGAACTTTAGCCTCATTTCTTATAAAAATCATGCTCAAAGATTGTTTAATCATTTCACCAACTCTTAACTGTCTCTGTGAAATTGGTTTTCCTATTCTATCTGCCATTATATTGTCCTCTCTTTAGATGTAACACTAAAAGCTTCTATTGTATCATCTTTTTTAAAATCCATGTAATCTTTGAGTGCAATTCCACACTCTTGACCATTGTTTACTTGTTTTACTTGATTTTTTTCTCTGAACAAACTTCCAACTTTTCCCGTAAAAACAATTGAACCGTCTCTAATCACTCTTACATCTGAATTACTATTAATTTCTCCATCCGTTACTTTAGAACCAGCAACTTTACCGGCTCCTGAAACTTTGAAAATTTCTAAAATTTGCGCAGTCCCAATCACTTTTTCTTCCAAATCAGGGGTTAATAATCCAGACATTCTTTTTTTTACAAAATCTAAAACTTCATAAATTATATTGTATGATGAAATATTTATCTTTTCATTTTCAGCAAGTCTTTTAGCTTCCTTACTTGGCTTTACATTAAACGCTATCAAAACTGCATTTGATGCCTTTGCCAAAGTCACATCAGTCTCAGTAATCATTCCAATATCTGCCAAAATTATTTTTGGTTTTACCTCATCATGCTTAATTTGACTGATAGCACTTTTTATTGCCTCTGAGGATCCATGAACATCAGACTTAATTATAAGATTTAATTCTTCAGTGGACTTATTAGAAAAAGCAGACTCTTGAGTGGCAAATGTAAGAGGATTTTTACCATCTTTGTTCTCTTGAGCTCTATTTACGCTTAAAGTTTTAGCCTCTTTCTCATTATCTAAAACTATAAAATCATCTCCAGCTCTTGCAGCACCATTTATTCCAAGTATTTCTACTGGAGAAGATGGCAGAGCTTCATCAATATTTTTCCCCTTGTCGTTAATAATAGCTCGGATTTTTCCCCACTTAAGACCACTTACAAAAAAATCTCCTTTTTTTAAAGTTCCAGTTGTTACAATTATTGTTGCAACTGGTCCTCTACCAATGTCAATTTTCGACTCTAAAACAACCCCTGTGGCTTTTGAATCAAAATCAGTTTTAAGATCAAGAATTTCAGCTTGAAGAATGATCGCATCAATAAGTTTATCTAAGTTTAATTTAGTTTTTGCTGATATCTCTACCATCAACGTATCCCCTGATAAATCTTCAGCTATTAACTCATGCTCAAGTAATTGATTTTTAATTTTTTGAGGATCAGCCTCAGGTAAATCACATTTATTAATTGCTACAACTATTGGTACATTCGCAGCCTTTGCATGTTTTATTGATTCAATTGTTTGGGGTTTAACTCCATCATCAGCTGCAACAACTAAAACAACAATATCTGTGAGCTTCGATCCTCTTGCTCTCATTTCAGTAAAAGCTGCATGGCCTGGTGTATCAATAAATGTTAATTTATTAGACTGATGGTCTATTTGATAAGCGCCAATGTGTTGGGTTATTCCACCAAACTCTCCTGATACCACATTTGCACTTCTCAAAACGTCTAGAACTGAAGTTTTACCATGATCTACATGACCCATAACTGTGATTATTGGTGGTCTATTCTTTAAATTTTCAGTCCTTGAGGCTTTAATTTTTTGGATTATCTCCTCTGCTTTTTCCTCTCGAATTGGATTATGACCAAATTCTTTAACTAAATATTCTGCAGTATCAGCTGCTAGATTTTGGTTAATTGTTACTGTTACTCCCATTCCAAACATATGCTTAATTATATTACTTGATTGTTCTGCCATTCTATTAGCAAGTTCTCTAACAGTAATTATCTCTGGGATATTTATATCTCTTTTAACAGGCTTTAAATTTTCTTGAACTTCCTCTTTAGTTAGACTTCTATTTTCTTTTTGTCTTGCCCTTTTAACAGAAGCTAAACTTCGTTCTCTAGCTTCAATTTGATCACTCAAAGCTCTAGAGACTGTTAATTTTAACTCTCTTTTTTTTGTGTTAGATTTTATTGATTTTTTATTCTTATTATCATTTTCCTCTTTAAGTCTTTTAGTGGCTCTTTGCTCAGCTAATTTACGTCTTTCAAAATCACTTGTTAAAGGCGGTGATTTAGGGGTGTAGTTCGGCTTACCAAAAGTTCCTTTATTGCTTGAAAAATTATTTTTAATCTTTGATGGGTTTGACTTAAATGAACCACCTCTACTAGTAAATTTACCAGTTTGTTTTTCGATTATTACAGAATTTTTTCCAAGATTTTTTGCTTTATCTATATTTTTGAAAGACTTTTTGGCTATCCCACCTGATATTGTTAGTTTTGTTTTTTTTTCCATAGCTCATCTCTCAATCTTCATAAATAATTTTTCTTGCAGACATAATGAGTTCATCTGCTTCTTCTTTTGATAAAGCAAAATCTTCCAAGTAACCTTGAATTTTTACCCTTTCACCTTTCACTATATCATATCCACCAGTTAGCTCGTCGGATGCTAGATCAGCAAAATCTTGTAATGTAAGGATTTTTTGATCACCTAGGGTAACTAACATTCCAGGAGTTAACCCCTTTAAGTTAATTAGTCCATCGTCTAAACCTAATTCTTTAATCCTTTCAGAAATATCCTCTTGATCTTTTTGATGAAATTCTTTTGCTCTTTCTATAAGAGCTTTTGCAGTTTCTTCTTCTATACCTTCAATTTTTAATAAATTCTCTGCTGAACTATCTTTTATATCGTCAATAGTGGAATAACCCTCAGCCACAAGAAGTTGTCCAAGTGTTTCATCTAGCTCTAAATTCTTAACAAAATTTTCTGTTTTCTCCTTAAACTCTAATTGTCTTTTTTCTGAGTCTTCTGCATCTGTCATAATATTTATTTCAAAATTCAATAATTTTGTAGCAAGCCTTACATTTTGTCCTCTTCTCCCGATAGCTTTACTTAAATTTTCCTCAGTAAGAATCACATCTAATTTTTTTCTATCTAAATCTACATTTACTCTTTGCACCTCCGCTGGAGATAAAGCGTTAGATACTAACATTGCAGGATCCTCAGACCAATTTACAATATCAATTTTTTCACCTTGTAATTCATTGACAACTGCTTGAACTCTCGATCCTCTCATTCCTACACATGCTCCAACTGGATCTAGTGATGTATCAACTGCTTTAACACAAATTTTTGCTCTACTTCCTGGATCTCTAGAAGACGATTTTATCTCAATTAGACCATCATAAATTTCAGGAACTTCTTGAACGAAAAGTTTTTCCATAAATTTTGGGTGAGCTCTTGATAAAAAAATTTGTTGACCACGAGGCTCTCTTCTTACATCGAAACAATAAGCTTTAATTCTATCTCCAGCTTTTATATTTTCTCTTGGGATAATTTCATTTTTTTGAATTATTGCTTCCGTTCTTCCAAGATCTACGATCACATTTCCAAACTCTAATCTTTTCACAATTCCACTTAATATTGTGTCTTTTTTATCAATAAAATCATTAAATTGTCTTTCTCTTTCTGCCTCTCTGACATTAAAATTAATTACTTGTTTAGCCGTTTGGGCAGCTATTCTTCCAAAATCAAATGAGGGTAATGGTTGTAAAACTTCATCTCCAATCACTTTGTCTTTATTAGTCTCATTCAATATAATTGCATCCTCTAGCTTGATCTCAGTGTTTGTATTTTCTGGATTTTCTGTAACTATCAATTTTCTAAAAATTTCAATATCGCCGTTATCTCTATTAATCACTACCTTAATCTCATTATCTTGGCCAAATTTAGATTTTGCTGCTTTAGCAATCCCTGTTTCCATCGAACTAATTATAAGGTCTTTATCGATCGATTTTTCTAAAGCTACTGCTTCAGCAATTCTTAATAGTTCAAGTTTGTCTGCTCTTTTATTTAACATAATTTTGTTTGCTCCAAAAAAAAATGGGCTAAGGCCCATTTTGATAATTCAACAATATAGATAAATTTATAAAAGTTTTTTTTTATTTTTCAATAAAAACTATTTTAAGAAAATGTCAGATTTGTTAGTATTTTCCCAAGAAAAAGCACCTTCTTTATCTGGTTCTCTTCCAAAATGCCCATACGCAGATGTTTTTTGATATATAGGTTTATTAAGTCCCAACATCTCTCTTATTCCTCTTGGGCTAAGATCAAAACTTTCTTTAATCTTATCTTCAACAAATTTATTTTTATCTAAATCATTATCAAAAAGATTTACATAAATAGATAATGGTTTTGAAACACCAATTGCATAAGCCAATTGTATCAAACATTTATCAGCAATTTTCGACGCAACAACATTTTTGGCTATATATCTCGCTGCATAAGCTGCAGACCTATCTACTTTGGTTGGATCTTTTCCCGAAAAAGCGCCTCCACCATGTGGCGCAGCACCACCATAAGTATCTACAATAATCTTTCTACCCGTTAAACCACAATCTCCATCAGGACCACCTATTACAAAATTTCCAGTTGGGTTAACATAAAATTCATTATCATTAAAATCTTCTAGAAAATTTTTTGGTATAGAATTAATCAAATATGGTCTTAATAATTCCCTTACCTGTTCTTGATTAACATTTGTGCTATGCTGAGAAGATATTACAACTGATTTAACTTTTGATGGTTTACCATTCTCATACTCAAAAGTTACTTGACTTTTAGAATCTGGTTCTATGTTTTTTAATTTACCTGATTTTCTATCTTCCGCCATTAACCTTAAAATTTTATGAGAAAAGTGAATTGGAGCTGGCATTAAAACATCAGTTTCATTACATGCATAACCAAACATAATACCTTGATCTCCTGCACCCTCATCCTTATTTCCAGAAGAGTCTACACCCATTGCAATGTCACTTGACTGCGAATGAAGATGACTTTCTATTTTTGTAGCCTCTTTCCAGGTAAAACCATCTTGATCATATCCGATATCTTTAATGCATTCTCTTACCTTATTAATTAAATCATCTTTTTTAATTTCTGGTCCTCTAACCTCACCAGCTAATACAACTTTATTGGTAGTTGTGAGAGTTTCACATGCAACTCTCGAATATGGATCGTTAGATAAATAAGTGTCTACCACCATGTCAGATATCCTATCCGACACTTTATCTGGGTGTCCCTCTGAAACAGACTCACTTGTAAAAAGAAAATTTTTTAAATTACTCATCTTTGAACCTATTAAATGAAAAAGTAAAAATAATATACAACAAAATTAATATGAAAAATATGTTATTTCCATATTTAGAAAACAATGTTGGTTTAAAATCTCTTATACCTTCTAAATCAATGTAACCTGAAACTCCATAATCTATTTTATTCTCAATATAACCTAATGGATTTATAATTGCTGCGATCCCGTTATTAGATGATCTAATTATGTACTTTCCATTTTCAACTGCTCTAAATTTACTATGAATAAAATGTTGTTTGGGTCCAATAGACTCACCAAACCATCCATCTTCTGAAATATTCAATATAAAATCGAAATCAAAATCTTTAGTCAAATTTCCACTATAAATAATTTCATAACAAATTAATGGCAAAAAATTAATTTGTTTAATATCATTTTGGATTTTAATAATTTTTCTGTTAGCGCCTTTATCAAATGATCCAATATTATTTGTGATTGTTTTTAAACCAAATTTGTTAAGAATATTTTCAATAGGAACAAATTCACCGAAAGGTACAAGTTTAATTTTGTTATAATTGTCAATTAAATTTACTTTACTATCAAATATTGAAAATGAGTTATAATAATCGTAATCATTGTTAATAATTTTTCTGCTTGTTATTCCTAAACCGATTAGATGATTTTCACTAAAATTTTTTTCAAATATATCATTGTATAAATCTAATTGATCTTCATAGGTGTTGGGTATTATTCCCTCTGGCCATACAAAAAATATCTTTTTTTCCTCAATAGGTGAACTAATTGAAATTAGCTCATTAATCACACTCTCTGCATTAATATTTTTATAGTACCTATCTAAACTTATATTTGCTCCAATTACTCTTACTGCAAAAGGAAGTTCTTTCTCTTTACTATTATAAAAATTTTTTTTTAAAGACTCCCCGTATGTATAAAAAGTGATAGGTAATAACATTAAAAAGATACATACAACCACTTCTTTTTTAGATTTTCTAAATATGAAAAGGGCAGGAGCTGTAAAAAAACTAACTACTATAAGGTTTAATGAATAAGTTCCTATTATTGATAAAACGCTTAAGAAACTATTAGTTTCAGAGAAACTATAAACTACCAAGTTCCAAGGGAACCCAGTTAAAATTGTTCCTCTAATAAACTCTATTAAACCAAACAAAAGAGAGAATAGAAAAAAAGCACTTAATATATTTTTCGGTTTATATAGACAAAAAATAGCAATACATAATGCATAAAATAATCCTAAAAATCCTGGGATGGCTATTAAAGATATGGGAATTAAAAAATTAAAATTTTGATCAAAACTTAAAGATATAGTTAACCAATACAAATTGGACAAAAAATAACTAAAACCAAACAACCAT
>CACMUH010000022.1:0-9648 GCA_902616875.1 uncultured Pelagibacteraceae bacterium | reverse complement strand
AAAAAAATTGGGATTTATGATTTTTTTGAATATGTTGCAGGACATAATACCTTTGATTATTGTAAGCCTGATCCAAGACATCTAACTTCTGTAATTGAAATATTACAAGGTGATATAAAAAAATCATTAATGATTGGAGATAGTGAAACTGATGCGAATGCAGCAAAAAATGCTGGAATACCAGTTATCCTAATGGAAGATGGATATACCGAAAAAAAAACGAATGAAATTTACCATAATCACTTAGTAAAAGACTTTATTGGTATCGAAAAGATTGTATCAAAATATCTTTAATATTGATTATTTTTTTTTAACTATTAAAACCAGTCTCGTTAATTAGGAGTTATTTTGATTGTTCATAAAGTTAAAGTTTACCCATCTAAAATTCATTTACCAAAAAAAAATCAGCTTGCATGGAAAATTGCAGAAATTGCAAGTGATAATTCTAAATTAAATAAAGATGCGATTGAAATGTCAATAAATAGAATAATAGACAATGCATCGGTGGCTATAGCATCTCTTAACAGAAGGCCTGTTGTTTCGTCTAGAGAGATGGCTCTAAAACATTCAAGAAAAAATGGTGCAACATTATTTGGTGTTAATAGTAAATTAAAATTTGATTGTGAGTGGGCAGCTTGGTCAAATGGAACTGCAGTAAGAGAATTAGATTTCCATGATACTTTTTTAGCTGCTGATTATAGTCATCCAGGTGATAACATTCCTCCACTAATTAGTGTTGCACAACAAAATAAAAAAAGTGGTTTAGATCTTTTGAGAGGAATTATAACTGCTTATGAAGTCCAGGTTAATTTAGTGAAAGGAATATGTTTACATAAACATAAAGTAGATCACATAGCTCACCTTGGTCCAAGTGTTGCAGCTGGGATTGGTTCAATGTTAAAGTTAAAAACTGAAACTATTTATCAAGCTGTCCAGCAGGCATTACATACAACAATTTCTACAAGACAATCTAGAAAAGGAGAAATTTCAAGTTGGAAAGCTTATGCTCCCGCACATGCAGGAAAACTTGCTATAGAGGCTGTTGATAGAGTTATGCGTGGTGAAGGAGCACCAAGTCCAATTTATGAAGGTGAGGATAGTGTGATAGCAAGAATTCTTGATGGTAAGAAGGCTTTATATAAAATTCCATTACCAAAAAAAGGTGAAACAAAAAAAGCAATTCTTGAAACTTATACAAAAGAATATTCTGCAGAATATCAATCTCAAGCTTTAATTGACTTAGCAAAAAAACTTAAAAAGAAAGTTCAAAATCTTAATCAGATCAAAAAAATAGATATTTTTACAAGTCATCATACTCATTATGTAATTGGAACAGGTGCAAACGATCCACAAAAAATGGATCCTAATGCTAGCAGAGAAACATTAGATCACTCAATAATGTATATATTTGCTGTTGCACTTGAGGATGGTACTTGGCATCACGTAAAATCTTACACAAAAGCAAGAGCTAAAAGAAAGAGTACAATTAAAATATGGAAATCAATAAAAACTCATGAGGATAAAAAATGGACTAAAAAATATCATGATCCTAATCCTCGAAAGAAAGCATTTGGTGCAAAAGTAGTAATAACTCTCAATAACGGAAAAAAAATTACTGAGCAACAAGGTGTAGCAGATGCTCATCCTTATGGTTTACGACCTTTTAAAAGAAAAAATTATATCAATAAATTCCTAACTTTAACGGAAAATATTTTAGATAAAAAAGAAAGTGATAGATTTTTAAAAGTGGTGCAAAATTTAAAAAAATTAAAGCCGGGTCAATTGGATAAATTAAATATTGAGGTTAAAAAGAGTAAATTGAAAAGAAATTTTAAAAAAGGTATTTTTTAATGCATTTTATTGAAAAAGAGCCAACACAAAAAAGAAGAGATTTTGTTAATAAATTAGAATCTAACAAAATTCTAAGAGTTCCTGGAGCCTATAATCCTTTAACTGCAAAGTTAATTGAACAAATTGGTTACGATGCGGTTTATGTATCTGGCGGAGTTATGGCAAATGATCTTGGTTTTCCAGATATTGGTTTAACTACTTTGCAGGATGTTAGCACAAGATCTTACCTTATTTCACGAGTCACCAACCTTCCAACTATTGTTGATATTGATACTGGATTTAAATCTTGTAAAGAAACAATTGAAACTTTTGAAGAATTCGGAATTACAGCTGTTCATTTAGAGGATCAAATTGAGAGAAAAAGATGTGGACACCTAGACAATAAAGAATTGATATCAACAGAAGCTATGGTTAAAAAAATTAAAGAATGTGTGTCCGCAAAAAAAGATGAAAATTTTAAAATTATAGCAAGATCAGATGCAAAAAGTGTTGAGGGAATAGATAAGATGATAGATAGATGTAAAGCTTATGTAGATGCTGGAGCAGAAATAATTTTCCCAGAAGCTTTACACGACGAAAAAGATTTTGAAAAAGTAAGAAAAGAATTGTCTTGTTACTTACTAGCTAATATGACTGAATTTGGTAAATCAAAATTATTTAATTATAAAGAACTAGAAAAATTTGGGTACAATATTGTAATTTATCCAGTAACCACTCAAAGACTAGCTATGAAAAATGTTGAAGATGGATTACGAGACATTTATGCAAATGGACATCAAAATAATATCATAGATAAGATGCAAACTAGAAAAAGACTTTATGAACTTGTTGATTATGAAAAGTACAATAGTTTGGATGAAAAAATTTATAATTTTAGTACCAAAGGACATGAATAATGAGTGATGATATTAAAAAAGGTTTATTAGGAATAGTTGTTGATGAAACAGAAGTTTCTAAAGTTATGCCTGAAATCAACTCTCTTACATATAGAGGTTATGCAGCCCAAGATTTATGCGAGTATTGTAGATTTGAAGAGGTGGCTTATCTAATTTTAAATAAAGATTTACCGAATACAATACAACTTAGAAAATTTGAAAAAGAAGAAAAAAATAACCGAGATTTGTCCAAAGATCTTTATTCAATCATTAAAAAAATGCCAAAAAAATCTCATCCAATGGATGTTGCCAGAACGGCAGTAAGTATAATGGGGCTTGAGGACAAAGAAACCACTGACTCCTCAGAGGAAGCAAATATGAGAAAGTCTATAAGAATTTTGGCAAAAACACCTACCGCATTAGCTGCTTTTTATAGATTAAGAAAAGGGAAAAATATTATTAAACCTAAGAAAAATCTAAATATAGCTGAGAATTTTTTCTATATGTGTTTTGGAAAAGTTCCACAAAAAGAAATTGTAAAAGCATTTGATGTATCGTTAATTTTATATGCTGAACATAGCTTTAATGTTTCAACATTCACAGCAAGGACCATTACTAGTAGCTTATCGGATATTCACGGAGCAATAACTGGAGCAATAGCTAGTTTAAAGGGCCCTCTTCATGGTGGTGCTAATGAAGAAGTAATGCATATGATGAAAAAAATTAAATCTCCAAATAACGCTCTTAAATGGATAAATAATGCATTAGATAAAAAAGAGGTAGTGATGGGTTTTGGGCATAGAGTTTATAAATCAGGAGACTCAAGAGTTCCAACCATGAGAAAATATTTTGCTAAAGTAGCCAAAATAAAAAAGGATAAAAAATTTGAAAAAATTTACGATATTGTTGAAAAAGTAATGATTGAAAGAAAAAATATTCATCCAAATGTCGACTATCCAACTGGTCCAACTTACCATTTAATGGGTTTCGACACTGATTTTTTTACACCAATATTTGTCATTTCAAGAATAACAGGTTGGTCAGCACACATAATGGAGCAACATGCTGCAAATAAACTTATTAGACCACTAGCGAGCTATAAAGGGAACAAACACAGAAAAGTATTACAATTAAATCAGAGATAAATACTTATTTGCTTGCCAAAATATTCTCTTTATCTATTTTCTGAATTTTGTAGCCATTTGACTTAAGTTTTTCTTCAATCTCTTGCAATTTTTTTCCCTCAACAAAAGTACCATCAAAATGTTTTGACTCAAAAAGTATTTTATTTATCTCTATTTTCTGAAAATTTATTGAATTCATAATTTTATATTCTGCACCTTCTACATCTATTTGAAGTTTATCAATTGATTTGATTGAATATTTTTGAATTAAATCATCAAAAGTAATAAATTCAATTTGAATAGTTTCTATATCATCTTCTTTTACGTCAAATCTTTTATTTCTATGATTTAGAATATGATTTTTATCGAAAGATCCTATTTGACTCGCCCAATGCTTTCCAAGTTTAGCTATCGACTCTTTTTTCACATAATAAAAAAAATCCTTTTTACATTTATCTATTATTGCATTATTACAAATTGTAATTTTTGGATTATCTTTGTACTCAGAATTTAGTATTTCATAATTATAAGGAACAGGTTCAACCAAAAGTATGTTCTGATCTTGGTATTCACTTACTAGATCTTTCAAAAAAAGTCCTGAATGTGCTCCAATAACTACTAGACCAAAGTCTTGCACTTGATATTAACTAAATGCTTCTACCCAAGTCCCTTGAGTTGATGCTTTAGAATATTCTGTTGCACGACCTTCAAAAAAGTTCATATGCTCAACAGCATTTAACATGGTATCAAGCCATCCTAGAGGATTCTTTTCTACATCATAAATTGGTTCAAGACCTAATTGAACTAATCTTCTATTTCCAATAAACCTAATGTAGTCTTTAACCTCTTGTGCAGTTAAACCTTCCATTGGACCCATCTCAAAAGCTAAATCAATGAAAGAATCCTCATGCTCAACTATTGTTCTACATGCTTCATAAAGTTCTTTCTTTAGTTTTGGTGTCCAAATTTCTGGATTTTCTTTTATAAACTCTTTGAAAATTCTTATCATAGAATTACAATGGAGAGTTTCGTCTCTAACCGACCAAGTTACTATTTGGCCCATACCTTTCATTTTATTGTGTCTTGGAAAATTTAACAGAATTGCAAAACTTGCAAATAACTGAAGTCCTTCTGTGAAAGCACTAAATACAGCAACAGTTTTGGCGATATCTTCTTTTGAGTTAACATTAAATCCTTGCATGTAATCATATTTATCTTTCATCTCTTTATATTTCATGAAAGCTGAATATTCAGATTCAGGCATACCGATTGTATCTAGTAAATGAGAGTAAGCAGCTACGTGAACTGTTTCCATAGATGCAAAAGCAGTCATCATCATTAGAACCTCTGTTGGCTTAAACACTGTTGTGTAATGTCTTAAGTAACAATTATTTACCTCAACATCCGCTTGAGTAAAAAATCTAAAAATTTGAGTTAAGAGATTTTTTTCTGGTTGAGACAAGTTTTTTTGCCAATCTCTTACATCATCTCCAAGTGGAACTTCTTCTGGTAACCAATGTATTCTTTGTTGGGTTAACCAGGCATCATAACACCAAGGATATCTAAATGGTTTGTATACAGGGTTCTCAACTAATAGACCCATCTTTTTTGGTTGAATTATTTCTTTATTTTCTGTCTTAATTTTATCTGCTACTGACATGATAAACACTCCTCATATTCTGGTTGATCGTTAGTTTGTTGGTTTTTTGATTTATATACATTGGCTGTAACATCAGTCGATTTTGCGTTGTTGATATTTTCAGCTCTTTGAATTGATTTTGATCTACAATAGTAAAGGCTTTTAAGACCTTTTTTCCATGCATCAAAATGAATTCTATGTAATTCTTTTTTATGAACATCAGCCGGTAAAAATAAATTTACCGATTGTGCTTGGGAGATGTATTGAGTTCTATCTCCACTCAGTTCAACAATCCACTTTTGATTTAACTCAAAAGCAGTTTTAAAAACATCTTTTTCTAAATCAGTTAAAAAATCTAAGTGAGATACTGATCCTTGGTTGGTTGTTATTGTTGACCAAGTTTCGTCATCGTTTTTACCGTGACTTTCTAAGATCTCTTCTAAATATCTATTTCTAACATTAAATGATCCAGATAAAGTTTTATGTGTATAACTATTGGCTGCAATTGGTTCAACACCAGGAGAAGCTCCTCCACAAATAATGGAAATAGAAGCTGTTGGTGCTATTGCTGTTTTGTTAGAAAATCTCTCATTAAATCCATATTCAGCTGCATCTGGACATGCACCTCGCTCTTTAGCTAATTCTTTTGATGCTTTATTTACTTGCTCATCAATTTGTTTAAATATTTTTTTATTCCAAGATTTAGCCATTACAGACTCAAGTGGAATTCTATGTTTTTGTAAAAAGGAATGAAAACCCATTACTCCAAGACCAACACTTCTTTCTCTCTCTGCAGAATATTTTGCATCTTTGAATTGATCTGGAGCCTTATTAATAAAGTCTGACAAGACATTATCTAAAAATCTCATTACATCACTAATCATGTTTGGATCGTCTTTCCATTCATCATATTTTTCTAAATTTAAAGATGATAAACAACAAACAGCAGTTCTGTCTCTTCCATCTTTATCAATGCCCGTAGGGAGAGTTATTTCACTACACAGATTTGAAGTTTTAACAGTTAGGTTTGCAAGTTTGTGGTGTTGTGGAATTTGTCTATTAACTGTATCAATATAAATAATGTATGGCTCACCAGTTTCAATTCTAGCTGTTAACAATCTAATCCATAAATTTCTTGCAGATATAGTTTGTTGAATAGACCCGTCAGCTGGACTTTTAAGTGCCCACTGATCGTCAGTTTCAACAGCACGCATAAATGCATCTGAAACTAAAACTCCGTGATGTAAATTTAAAGCTTTTCTGTTTGGATCACCTCCAGTGGGTCTTCGCATTTCAATAAACTCTTCTATTTCAGGATGATCAATAGGAAGATAACAAGCAGCCGAACCTCTTCTTAAAGATCCTTGACTGATTGCCATAGTTAAAGAATCCATAACTTTAATAAATGGAATTATCCCAGAAGTTTTTCCAACCTTACCAATCTTTTCTCCAATTGATCTTAAATTACCCCAGTAACTTCCTATTCCTCCACCCTTTGCAGCTAGCCAAACATTTTCACTCCAAAGATCTAAAATACCACCTAGACTATCTGAAGCTTCGTTTAAAAAACAAGAAATGGGTAATCCTCTTTTGGTACCGCCATTCGACAAAACTGGAGTTGCGGGCATGAACCATAGGTTACTAATGTAATTGTAAATTCTTTGAGCGTGTAAATTATCATCAGCATATGTGCTTGCTACTCTTGCAAACAAGTCTTGATAAGATTCATTGTGACCGAGATATCTATCTTTCAAAGTTGCCTTACCAAAATCGGTCAAGTTTGCATCTCGAGAACGATCTATTTTAATTATAATGCCTTTATCATTCTGAAAAAGTTCAGTTTCGTTGTTAAGTGAAAAAAGGTCTGGTCTATTATTTTTTTCTACCTCTTTAACTTGTGGGCTATATTCAGAGACAGCTTTCTTTAGGGCCTGCGATAGAATTTTATTCATATTTTTGTATTATATTTTGTTATTAGTACGAAAACAACTATATGTTGTGTGCGTTTAGCGTTAATACACTATATAAACAACAAATCAATAGAACATTTATAGAACACAAGGAAAAAAAATCAATAAAAAAATTAAAAAAAATGTAAGTAATTAACAATAATGTCAGTAAATTTAAAAATCGACCCCTATGGTTTTAGAGAGTATGACGCTCGATGGTTGTATGAAAAAGACATAAATCTCCTAGGCATAACGAATCTTGGCAAAGGACTAGGTACACAAATTACAAAACAAACAAATAAAACTAATCCAAAAGTGATTGTTGGTCATGATTATCGATCATATAGCGAAGACATAAAAGCAGCGCTTAAAAGAGGTTTAGTTTCAACAGGTTGTTATGTTGAGGATGTGGGTTTGTCTTTGTCTCCGATGGTTTATTTTGCACAATTCCATTTTAATTCTGATGCTGTTGCAATGGTGACTGCAAGTCATAACGATAATGGTTGGACAGGTGTTAAAATGGGTATCAGGAAAGGATTAACACATGCCCCTGATGAAATGAGAGAATTAAAAGAAATAACATTGAGTGAAAACTTTGTAAAAGGACAAGGTCAAGAAAAAAAAATAGAGAATTTTCAAGACATATATAAACAAAGCTTAGTAGATAATAATAAAATTAAAAAAAAAATTAAAGCAGTAGTAGCTTGTGGTAATGGAACTGCGGGAATATTTGCACCCGATATTTTACGTGGAATCGGTTGTGATGTAATAGAACTTGATTGTAATTTAGACTGGACCTTTCCTAAATATAATCCTAATCCAGAAGACTTAAAAATGTTACATGCAATTTCTGATGCTGTTAAAAGAAATAATGCTGATATCGGGTTTGGATTTGATGGTGATGGTGACAGAGTAGGAGTAATTGATAATGAAGGAAATGAAATATTTTCAGATAAAATAGGATTATTAATTGCAAGAAGTTTATCAAATAAATATAAAAATTCAGTTTTTGTAGTGGATGTAAAGTCAACAGGGTTATATGCAAATGATAAGTTATTAAATACTAATAAATGTAAAACAATTTATTGGAAAACTGGCCATTCACATATCAAAAGAAAAGTTAACAATGAAAACGCCTTAGCAGGATTTGAAAAAAGTGGACACTTTTTTTTCAATCAACCTTTGGGTTATGGATATGATGATGGTATCAATTCAGCGATCCAAGTTTGTCATTTATTAGACAATCAAGATAAAAAAATGAGTGAAATCATTAAAGAAATTCCAAAAACATTTCAAACACCTACTATGGCTCCTTATTGTAAAGATGAGGATAAATATGCTTTGGTAGATAAAATTGTTAAAGATATTGAAACACTGAAAAATGAAAAAGTTAAAATAGATGACCAGGAAATTGAAGAAATCTTGACGGTAAATGGAGTTAGATTTTCGTTTAAAGATGGCTCATGGGGTTTGATAAGAGCATCTTCTAATAAACCTTCGTTAGTAATTGTTACAGAAAGTCCTACATCTGATAATAGGAAATTAAAAATATTTAGATTTATAGACTCTTTACTTCAAAAAACAGGTAAAATTGGTGAATACGACCAAAAAATTTAATTAATCATTCTTTTCTTCAGGTTCAGTTTTATTTGATGAGTTATCATTATAAAATTTTTTAATTAATTCTTCTTCCTTCTTTTTTTGCTCTAAATCAAATTTTTCCTCCCACTCTTTCAACCTTCTCTCTTCTTCTAGTTTTCTTTGTTCTTCTTCTAATTTTTGTTTAATTTCTCGTTCTTTTTCCTCTTCTATTCTTTTTTGTTCCTCTGTTTCTTTTCTTAACTCCTCTGCTCTTTCATGTTCTTCTTTTTGACGTAAAAACCTCTCTTCTTCCTCAGCTTTAATTTTCTCCTCTTTAAGTCTTAATTCTTCCTCTTTAACTCTTTGCTCTGCTTGCTCCTTTAAAATTTGTCTCTCTATCTCTTTCTGTCTCTCATTTTCGATCTCTTTTAGTCTAATTTCTGACTCCTTAAGTTTTTCCTCCTCATATTTTAATCTTTTAGCTGCTTCTCGCGTTCTTTGTTCCTCGTCTAATCTTTTTTGTCTTTCTATCTCATCAAGTCTAATTTGCTCTTGTCTTTCTCTCTCTTTTTCCTCTCTTAATTGTTGCGCCCTGATTTCTTTTTCTTTTAAAGCTTGTTCTTTTGCTT
>CACMUH010000021.1:0-10033 GCA_902616875.1 uncultured Pelagibacteraceae bacterium | reverse complement strand
TGTTACCCCACCAGCGTTCATTATGGCTATATCAGAAATAAGCCATTCAGGTCGATTTTCAGATAATAAAATGCACCTATCTCCTTTAGATAAATTTTTTCTTAAATATTCAGATAAAATTTGAATATTTCTTTCAACTTGTTTCCAAGTAAGAAAATCTTTCTTATTATCCTTTAACCACTTTAAAAATGGTTTATTAGAAGTAGAGTTTAACTCCTTATACTTCGTGAAAAAAAGTTCTACTAAACTTTTAATTTTACTTAATTCCATAATTTGGTGGGCGAAGAGAGAATCGAACTCTCACTTCTTGCGAAACACGATTTTGAGTCGTGCGCGTCTACCAGTTCCGCCATTCGCCCTAGTTATTTAATAATTTATTAAATAGTATAAGAACTAAAATTATATTAAAACCAAAAAATGTTTAAAAGTCTTTACAAAAAATGTTTAGATTTAGCAGCTCACAAAAGTTCTAAATATTATTTGGCAATAGTCTCTTTTGTTGAAAGTTCATTTTTTCCTATTCCGCCAGATGTAATGGTTATTCCAATGGTAATATCAAAAAAAAATGATTTTATTAAAATCTTTCTTATAACTACAATTTTTTCAGTTTTAGGTGGTATGCTTGGTTACTTAATTGGTGCGTTCTTTTTTGAATTTGGAGCACACATTATGAGTTTTTATGGTTATGAGGATAAGTTATCAAAAATTAAAGAAAACTTAGTTAATAGTGATGGTTTTTATGCTTGGTTAGGAGTACTTTTTTTAGCTGGTTTTACTCCTCTTCCATATAAAGTTTTTACAGTTGCAAGCGGCCTAATAGGATTCAACTTTTTAATATTTGTTTTGATAAGTTTAATTTCCAGAGGATTAAGATTTTTCATCGTATCATACCTTTCTTATAAGTTCGGTGATTTATTTAATGAATATATGGATAAGCATGGGTCAAAATGGTTTACAATAATTGGAATATTAATTGTTATTATTAGCTTAATAATTTATCTGATTTTTAAATCTCATGTTTAATCTTAAAACTGAAATTTACTTGAGAATAATTTTTCTATTTAGTCTAATAGCTTTAGTTTCTGCTTATTTTATAGAGCATGTTCTGGGCCACCAACCATGTAATTTATGTTTGATAGAGAGAATTCCTTATGGGTTAAGTATAATTTTGATATCTCTTATATTTATTGTAAAGAAAAATGAAAATTTCTTTATTTTACTTTTAATACTAACTTTTATTTTTTCTTTTTTTATTTCATTGTATCATTTCGGCATAGAACAAGGCATTTTTCAAGAATCAACTGTTTGTGGTGTAAAAAACTTTTCTGAAAATGTAAGTAAAGAGGAATTACTAAATCAACTAAGTGAAAAGACTATAAGCTGTAAAGATGTGACATTTAGGATTTTAGGATTATCACTAACTACTATTAATATTGTAATAAGTATATTATTTATTATAACGCTAGCAAAAATTTTTACTAAATATGAAAAAAACTGATAGAAGAGTTGAAGAATTTATTAGAGTTGACCATGCAGGCGAGAGGGGTGCTGTCAAAATTTATGAGGGTCAGTTATTAGCTTTAAATACAATTGTTAAAAATGACAATTTAAAAAAAACAATTGAGGATATGAAAGAACATGAAGTTGAACATTGTCAATTTTTTGAAAACGAAATAAAAAAAAGAAATATTGAGCCAACAAAATTTTTGCCATTGTGGGATCTGCTAGGTGTAGGTTTAGGTTTTGGGTCTACTATTCTTGGGAAAAAAGCAGCTATGCTATGTACTGCCTCCGTTGAAGAAGTAATAGATAAACATTACCAAGACCAAATAAATCAACTTGGTCCAGAAGAAAAAAATCTAAAAAAGAAAATTATAAAATTCAGAGAAGATGAGCTTCATCATAAGGATATTGCTTATGAAAAAGGAGCTACCAAAAAAGGCATTTATTCAATTATGGATAAAATAATAAAAACAGGTTCAAAAATTGCAATTCGAATATCAGAAAAAGTATAAAACTTAAGCTTCTAATTCAACATCCCAATATAAATAATCCATCCAGCTTTTATGTAAATAATTTGGGGGAAAATTTTTTCCATTACGATGTAAATCTTCTGTTGAAGGTTGATAAGGATGTTGGGCCAGTTTCATGCCCGATAACTTTAATAGTTTGCCTCCTTTTTTAACGTTACAAGCAGAACATGCTGTAACGACGTTATCCCAATTAGTTTCTCCACCTTTTGATCTAGGCAATAAATGATCAAAAGTTAATTCCTCGTTGCTGCCACAATACTGGCAGGAAAATTTATCTCTCAGAAAAACATTAAATCTTGTAAAACTTGGTTTAGATTGAGGAACAATATAATCTTTTAGAGCAATTACACTAGGCAATTGCATATTAAATGAAGGACTTCTTACTACACGATCGTAATTACTTACTATAATTACACGATCTAAAAAAACTGATTTAACAGTATCCTGCCATGACCATAGTGATAGAGGATAGTAGCTCAATGGTCTATAATCAGCATTTAAAACTAGTGCAGGACATTTTTCTAGTGAAACATCTTGATCAATAAAATTATTCATATCAAATTTTAACTTAAATAAAAATTTTTTTCAATATTTAGGAATTATTAAATTTTTTTAAGATATAATTCAATGCAATACTTGAAGCATTTACAGGAATATGATGGTCACAATTTTTTATGAGATGCGTCTCAATGTCTATGTTATTTCTCATAAAAAAATCTTTTGCCTCTAACATAAAATTTGGCGATACAACTTGATCAGAATCACCATGAATTAACAAAATACTTGATGAGTTTTTTTTTCTCAATTTCAAATCCTTTTCATCAATAATTTTTCCAGAAAAACCCACAACACAATTAAAAGGTTCTTCAGAAGTAAGTCCTAAGTTAATTGACATCATGCAGCCTTGGCTAAAACCAGATAAACAAATTTGTTTATTTTCAAAATTAAATTCATTTTTAATTTCATCAATAAATTTTGATAACTTTTTTTCAGCCTTTATAGATTGATCCAAAATATACTCTGGATCATCTTTGCTTAAATCAAACCACTGATATCCATTTGGGTTTATACTGCATGGTTCATGACCATTAGGACAAATAAAAATAGTATTAGGTAAATGTCTTTTCCAGTTCAGTGAGAGCATACTAATATCCTTACCATCACCACCATATCCATGAAGTAAGATGATAGCATTTTTAATTGTTTTATTAGTCTCTGGTTTGACCATTACTGAATCTAGGCAAAATGTCATAGTGTGTGAATTATGTTTTTTTATTTTAAAAACACCCTACAATACCTTCATGTTATCTGGAATAGTAGTTAAAATATTATCTATAATTTTGTTAATGGCGGTTGGGATTGTTTTAATTCTTGGTATCGGAACTTTATTTAAAGGTGGTGAAACCAGCAAAAAATATTCAAATAAATTAATGCAGTTAAGAGTTTTGCTTCAATTTATTGCAATAATTGCTTTGGTTGGTTTTGCATATTTTTTCAAAAATTAGTTGTAACTAGCCAACCATTCAACAAAATTTTTTTCCTTAAAATCTATTGACCCAACAATTCTTGCAAACTCATATCCATCCTTGTTTATCAAAATTGTGGTGGGCACTCCTCTTAGTCCAAACTTTTTCGCTAAGGTAATTGGTGAGTCGAAATATATCTTAAGATTATCTATACCTAAATCCTCAAAAAATTTAGAGGCTTTTTCTAAATTATCCTGACCAACATTAATCGGAAATATTTTTAAATTGTTTAAATTTTTTTGAGATTGCAATTGATCAAGAGATGGCATTTCCTCTTTGCATGGGGCGCACCAAGTTGCCCAAAAATTGAGCAAAACCAAATTGCCTTCAAATTGATCAAGTTGAATTTCATTGCTCTGATCATCTAAAAACGTTAATCCATCATATTTTTTAAGCTCTTTATTGATAACAAGATTTTTTATGTCTTTAATTTCTACCGCTACACAATTAGATATTAAAAAAGCAAATATTATTAAAAATCTCATGTTAAATAGGTATAATTAATTATCATGTCGAAAAATAAAAACAACCAGGCAATATGGGGCAATAGAATAAAAAAAAATACTTCATCAATTTTTCAAAAAGTGGGAAATTCTATTGATGTTGATAAGAGACTATATAAAGAGGATATAATTGGATCTATTGCACATGTTGAAATGCTATTTAAACAAAAAATTATTACTTTTAAAATAAAGAATAAGATTGTTTATGGTCTAAACAAAATCAAAAAAGAAATAAAAAACAAAAAATTTGAATTTAATAAAAAGTATGAAGATATTCATATAAATATTGAAAAAAGACTTTTTGAAATAATTGGTGAAGATGCGGGTTTTATTCACACAGCACGATCAAGAAATGATCAGGTGATTACAGACTTGAAAATTTGGATGAAATCATCAACCAAAGAAATTAATATTTTATTAGATACTGTAATTAAAAGTGTAATAAGTGCAGCAGAGAAAAATATATATACTCTTATGCCTGGATTTACTCATTTAAAGAATGCTCAGCCAGTTTCATTTGGCCACTATTTAATGGCTTATGTTGAAATGTTTAAAAGAGATCAAAAGAGATTCATAAATAATCTAGATAGTTTAAATGAAAATCCTTTAGGTGTCGCTGCTTTAACTGGAACCTCTTTTAATATTGATAGAAATTACACCACAAAAAAACTTGGATTTACAAAACCAACTAATAACTCAATAGATACAATTTCTGACAGGGATTTTGTGCTAGATTTTCTTTACTCTGTTTCAGTCTGTGCCATGCATATTTCTAGAATAGCTGAGGAACTTATCATATGGAACTCTGATGCTTTCAAGTTAATAAATTTATCAGATAAAGTTGTAACTGGTTCTTCGATAATGCCACAAAAAAAAAATCCAGATTTACTGGAATTTTTACGAGGAAAGTCTGGAATTATTTATGGTAATTTGTTTTCTATGCTTACAGTTTTAAAAAGTTTACCTTTATCATACTACAAAGATCTTCAGGACGATAAGGAAATTGTTTTTAAATCTAATGATACACTACAAAATTGTTTAAAAATACTTGATGAGATTCTTAAAAATTTTACACCAAATAAAAAGCAAATGATAGAATTAGCTAACTCAGGATATTTGACTGCAACTGATCTTGCAGATTATCTCGTAAAAAATCACTCAATGCCATTTAGAAAAGCATACAAAGTGACTGCTAATATTGTGAACTTTGCTGAAAAAAAGAAAAAAAATCTCGATCAATTAACGCTGGCTGAACTTAAAAAAATTGAACCAAAACTATCAAATGATGTATTAAAAGTGTTTGATTTAAAGAATTCTGTAAATTCTAAGAAATCATATGGTGGAACATCTTTTGATAATATTAAAAAAATGATATTGAAATATAAAAGAAAAAAATGAAAAAAAAGATTATTTTAGCAATAATTGTATTTTCTACATTGATCGCTTGTGGAAAAAAAGGAGACCCAGTCTATAAAGAATCTCAAAGTAATTCAAAAATACCAAGTTACTTTCAAAACAAAGCTTAATGAGATTTTTAAATAGTAAACTTAAGATTGAAAATACAATCCTGCAAAATATTGCTAAAAAATATGGAACACCTGCATATTGCTACTCGTATAAACAACTTAGAGAAAATATAAATGATTTTAAAAAAAATTTTAAATCCATATCACCATTAATTTGTTTTGCTATTAAATCAAATACTAACTTAAATTTAATAAAAGAAATAAAAAAATTTGGACTTGGGGCAGATGTTGTATCAATGGGTGAATTAATGTTAGCTCTTAAGGCTGGAATTAGTCCAAAGAAGATTGTTTTTTCAGGAGTTGGTAAGACTTCCAAAGAAATTAATTTTGCAATTGATAAAAATATTTTATTAATAAATTCAGAGTCCAAAAGCGAAATCATAGAAATTGATAAAATTGCTAAAATAAAAAAAAAACAAGTTAATATTGGTATTAGATTAAACCCAAATACTGATGCGAAAACTTTGAGCCAAATATCGACAGGTAAAAAAGATAATAAATTTGGAGTTAATGATAAAACATTTTTTGAACTTGTAAGATATTGTAAGAATTCTAAAAATATTAATTTAAAATGTTTAAGTGTTCATATTGGAAGTCAAATTTTAGATCATAAACCCTATGAAAAAATGTTAAGAATATTAGATAAAATCATCAAAAAAACCCAATATAAATTTGATTTTATTGACCTTGGGGGAGGTATGGGCATCCCATACAATAATGATAAAAAACTAAATTATAAAAAATATCATTCAGCAATTAAAAAATTTTTAAAAAATAAAAAATCTCAGATTATATTTGAGCCAGGTAGATCGATAATCGGCAATACAGGAGTTTTAATATCAAAAGTAATTTACATAAAAGAGAGTTATAAAAAAAATTTTGTTATTTTAGATGCTGCTATGAATGATTTAATGAGACCCGCACTTTATGGTGCAGTACATCGCATCTTACCTTTGTTAAAAAGAGGTAAAAAATCAAAGAAAATTTATGAATTTGTTGGCCCAATTTGCGAAAGCACTGATAAGTTTACGTCCATAAAAAATTTTCAAGAACTAAAAGAGAAAGATTTTATCGCAATTTGCGATGTAGGTGCATATGGTATATCACTCAGTTCTAATTATAATCTTAGACCTAAACCTATAGAAATATTAATTAATGGATCTAAAATAAGAGTAGTTAAAAAAAGACAAAAGCACCATGAGATAATTTAGCTTTTGATAATTAATGATAAGAAATTTTCTATTTTCAATTTTCTTTTTTTCAGGAATAATTTTAATTTCAATTATTTTTTTGCCAGCATTAATCTTACCGCAAAAATTTACACTTTTTGGTGGGAAATTAATGGGTTATTGGGCTGCTATTTGTTTAAAAATTTTCTTGTCCACAAAAATCATTGTCAAAGGTAAAGAAAATTTAATTAAAAATGAAAAATTTTTTATTGCTTCCTCTCATCAATCTATGTTCGAAACTTTTTTCCTACAAACGATTTTTAATTCTCCTGTATTTATCTTAAAAAAAGAATTACTTATGATACCTATTTTTGGCTGGTATTTAAAAAAAATAGGATCAATTTCTATCAAAAGAAATAAGGTATCGAAAGAAAATATTAATTTTTTTGAAGATATTTCTAAAATAATTGCAAATACAAATCGACCAATAATAATTTTTCCTCAAGGAACTCGAGTATTACCCCACGAACAACCTCCATTTAAAAAAGGTGCATCAAGGATTTATGAAGAATTGAAAATAAAATGCCAACCGGTTGCTATTAATTCCGGTTACGTCTGGCCAAAAAAAGGAAAAAAAGATATTAACAAAACAATTACAATTTCAATTTTGGAACCTATCAAACCTGATTATTCCAAGGAAGAATTTTTAGGGATTTTAGAGAAAACTATATATTCTGAACTTAAATTGCTAAATTAACCTTTCATAGGCATAACTACAAAAATACTATCGAAATCACCAGGATCTTTGATTAGCGCAGGTGAACCTGAATCATTTAGAAACATTTCAATATTATTTCCATCTAATTGTGAAGCAACATCTATAAGATATTTAGAATTAAAACTAATTTCTAAATCATGATCAAATTTCACTACGAGGGATTCTTTTCCATCACCGCTGTTGGTATTATTTACAGACAAATCTAGTTTATCTTTACTTAAGCTAAATTTTACACCATCTTTTTTATCAAGCGATACTGAGGCTACTCTATCCACCGAACTTTGAAAAATTTTAAGGTCAATTTCTAATTTCTTTTGATTATTTTTTGGAATTACTTGAATGTAATTAGGAAATTTTCCATCTATTAACTTAGAAATTAAAATACTATTATTTAATTCAAATTTTATCTTAGATTTCATATTTGAAATTTTTACTTCACCATCATAGTTTTCTAATAATGAACTTAATTGAAAAATAGTCTTTTTAGGTAATATAATCGGTTCAAAAATTTTTTTTTCATTTAATCTGAGTTTAGAAATGGACATACGATGACTATCAGTTGATACTGCAGTTAAGTAATTCTTATCCTCAACCTCTGTTTGATGAAAATAAATTCCACTTAAATAATGTCTGGTCTCATCATTTGACACAGAAAATTTACATTTATTTAGCAACTTTAATAGGTCTTTTGATTTAAGGCTAAATTCATTCTCATTAAAATTTTCATCTGTTAAAGGAAATTCCGAAGCGGGCATACAGTTTAAATTAAAAATAGATTTTTCTGATTCTAGATGAAGTTTGCTATTGTCTGTTAAAGTTAAATTTATTTTTTTTCCTGATGAGAGTTTTCTAACAATATCATACATAGTAGATGATGTAGTGGTTGTTTTTCCTTCCTCTATGACTTCGACGTTATTTATTTGATTAATAAATATTAAGTCTAAATCTGTCGCTGTTATAGTGAGTTTTGAATTTTGTGCATCGAGCAATATGTTTGACAATATTGGAAGTGTACTTCGTTTTTCTATGACTCCTTGACAATAATTTAATGCTTGCTGTAGGTCTTGTTGGTTTACATTAAATTTCATTTTCTTTATTGCTATATAATATTTGATTTTTTAGTTTATCTATATTTGCAATCATATCTGGATCTTTTTCTTTTAATTTTTCAATAGTTTTAACTGAGTGAATTATAGTTGTGTGATCTCTATTTGAAAACTCTCTTCCAATTTCAGGAAGAGATTTTGAAGTCAAAATTTTTGTTAAATAAATTGCTGTTTGCCGTGGTCTCACTAGGTACCTAGATCTTCTTGATGAAAGCATTTCATTTTTACTAATCTTAAAAAATTTACACACAATAGTTTGAATGAGATCAATAGTTACTTTATTTTCATTTAAATTAAGTAAATCTTTTAATATAACTTTTGTCTCAGCTAAGCTTGGTATTTTGTTATAAATTCTTGAAAAGGATATAATTCTATTTATTGCACCCACCAATTCTCTTACACTCGTTGTGATTTTAATGCTTATAAAATCCTTAATTTCCTCAGGTATATTAAACTTTTCAGGATACAAGTTATTTAAGTCACTTATTTTACTTTCAAGGATTTTTTTTCTGAGTGCTAAATCAGTTTTTTGAATATCCACAACTAGACCTCCTGCAAATCTTGACTTTATCCTCTCCTGAATTCTTGACAGCTTATTAGGAGATCTATCAGCAGAAATTATAATTTGAGAACCTTTGTCTAATAATGCATTAAAAGTATGAAAAAATTCTTCTTGCATTGCCTCTTTACCATTCATGAATTGTATATCATCAATTAACAAAATATCTGTATTACGAAAATACTCTTTAAATTTAACCATATCATTAGATTTGATTGATTTTACAAATTGATACATAAAACGTTCTGCCGATATAAACATAACCTTATTGTCTTTTTTCAGGTGATAACCAATTGCATTTAAAAGATGTGTCTTGCCCATTCCAACACCACCATAAAGATAAAGTGGATTATAATGTGAAATATTCTCTGAAACTTTTACAGAAGCTTCGTATGCTAATTTGTTGCTGGAGCCAGTAATAAAGTTTTCAAAATTTTTGTTAGGATCTATTCGATTATATTGTAAATAAGAGTCTTTTATAAAAGAAACATTTTCTTTATTTTCTATGACATTAGTATTTTTTTCATCCTGAGTTGAAGTAGGTTTATTTTCAGTTATTTTGAATTCAATTCGAATAATTTCTTTTTTATAATTTTTTATAATTTTCAAGATTTGATCTAAGTATCTAGATGTAATCCAATCACGAATGAATCTAGTAGGTACAGATAATAAGATATAATTATTGATTTCCTCGACAAAAGTTATTTTTTTAAGCCAACTTTCGTAAATATCTAGTCCTAATTTATTTTTCATTTCAGCTTGAACTAAATTCCAATCAAGAATATCGGATTTAGAATCTTTTAAACTATTATTATTTATAGAATTATTCATAA
>CACMUH010000020.1:0-11561 GCA_902616875.1 uncultured Pelagibacteraceae bacterium | reverse complement strand
AGATTTTGGTACTGCCACCACATTTGATGTAGTTGAAAAAAAATATTATAGAGGCGGCATAATAGCCCCTGGAGTTAAAATATCGCTTGATACTTTGTCTGACAAAGCCTCATTGATACCTCAAATAAATTTAAAGAAGATAAGAAATATAGTTGGCAACAATACAATTTCGGCAGTGCGTTCAGGTTTTTTTTGGGGTTATATAGGACTAATTGACAATATTATTAATTTGATTAAGAAAGAAACTAAAAAATCTTTCAAACTTGTAATTACTGGTGGTTACTCTGATTTGTTTAGAAAATCATTAAAGACTCGTGTAATACAAAATAAAGATATCACAATTAAAGGATTAATTAAAATTGCTAAGTTAATAAAATAAATGAAAAAAGAATTATTATTTTGTCCACTAGGAGGTTCAGGTGAAATTGGAATGAACATGAATCTTTTTGGTTATGGTGAGCCTGGAAATCATAAATGGATAATGGTAGATATTGGAGTAACTTTTGCAGATGATACTATACCAGGTATTGATCTTATATATCCAGATCCTGGATTTATTGTTGAAAGAAAAGATAATTTATTAGGAATAATATTAACACACGCACATGAAGATCATATTGGAGCAATTGCACACTTATGGCCAAAATTAAAATGTAAGATTTTCGCAACTCCGTTTACCGCTGTATTAATTAAGGAAAAATTTAAAGAAAAACACATTGATATAACAAAAGATTTACAGATAGTTGAATTAAATGGAGATGTGCTATTGGAAGATTTTGAAATCGAGTACATTACTTTAACCCATTCTATTTTAGAACCTAATGGATTAAGAATTAAAACTCCCGCAGGTGTGGTTTTACATACTGGTGACTGGAAAGTTGACCCAAATCCTCTAATAGGTGACGAAATAAATGCGAAAAGATTAAAAGAAATAGGTGATGAAGGTGTATTAGCAATGATTTGTGACTCTACAAATGTTTTTAGTGCTGGCAGATCAGGCTCAGAGTTAGATGTAAGAAAAAATTTATTAAATATAATGGGTCGATTAAAAAAAAGAATTATTGTGACATCATTTGCTTCTAACGTTGCTAGAATGGAGACAGCCTTTTATTGTGCTGAACAAACTGGAAGACAAATTTCACTTGTTGGAAGATCTATGCACAGAATTTATAAAGCAGCAAGACAATGTGGATATTTACAAAATACCATTGATCCAATTGATCCAAGAGAAGCTAAAAATTTTGCTAGAGAAAAAATAGTTTATTTGTGCACAGGAAGCCAAGGTGAACCAATGGGTGCAATGATGAGGATATCAAATTACACACATCCTGATGTTTTTATTGAAAAAGGTGATGCAGTAATCTTTTCATCAAAGATAATTCCAGGAAATGAGAAAAAACTCTATAAATTACATAACCAGTTAGTCAAAGATGGAATTGAGGTTATCTCAGAAGAAACAGAGTTTATACACGTCTCAGGACATCCAAATCGTGAGGATCTTAAAGATATGTATCAATGGGTTAAACCAAAATGTGTAATCCCTGTTCATGGAGAGCACAGACACATGATAGAACACATAAATTTTGCCAAAGAAATGCAAGTACCTCATCCGGTTCAAGTTGAAAATGGTGATATAGTCAAGCTATACCCCGGTGAAGCACCTGAGGTATATGATAAAGCGCCTAGCGGAAGATTGTATTTAGATGGAAATGTGAGTGTAGAGGAGGATTCTCAATCAATCAAAGATAGAAAAAATTTAAGTAGTAATGGATATTTGGAAGTCACTATATTAATAACACCTAAAGGAAATATCCATAATAACCCTGTTACAACATTTAGAGGTTTGCCCATTTATGAAAAAGATGAATTTCTTTATGGGTTAGAAGACGAAATTGAAAAAACAACCAGATCCTTTAAACTTGGAAGCAGACAGCAAGAAAGTAATTTAATAGACGCTCTTAAAATTGCTTGTAGAAAATTTACAAAAGAAAAAACAGGAAAAAGACCATATACTAATATTAATTTAGTAAGGATTTAATGAGTCCAACTGGCTTAGCTATAATCTACATTATTATCTGGTGGATTGTTTTTTTTGCGATTTTACCAATAGATGTTGAAAGAAAAAAAATAGTTAAAGTAGATGGTGAAGATCCGGGTTCACCGGAAAATCCTAAAATGTTAAAAAAATTCCTTTATTGTACTGGAATAACAACAATTATATTCATAGCCATTTATTTATTAATGAAATTTGAATATTTAAATTTAAGAAATATAATCATTTAACATGCATATTTCTAAATCTTTTATTCCTATTTTAAAAAATAACCCCTCAGAAGCAAAAATAAAGTCTCACCAGCTAATGTTAAGAGTTGGAATGATAAAACAATCTTCAGCAGGCATATACTCTTGGTTGCCCCTTGGTTTTAAAGTAATGAAAAAAATTGAAAAAATTGTGAGAGAAGAACAAAATAAAATAGGTGCACAAGAAATACTAATGCCTACAATACAATCTAGCGAGATTTGGAAAGAGAGTGGACGTTATGAGGATTATGGTGAAGAAATGTTACGAATAAAAGATCGTCAAGATCGAGAAATGCTTTATGGACCAACAAATGAGGAATTAGTAACAGAAATTTTTAGATCTTCCATAAAATCATACAAATCTTTACCTCAACTTCTCTATCATATTCAATGGAAATTTAGAGATGAAATCAGACCAAGATTTGGAATTATGCGATGTCGGGAATTCTACATGAAGGATGCATATTCATTTGATGTTACAGATGAAGATGCTTTGTTTTCTTATAATAAATTTTTTTTATCTTATTTAAAAACTTTTAAAAGATTAGATCTTACAGCAATTCCAATGGCGGCCGATACAGGACCGATTGGTGGAAATCTTTCTCATGAATTTATTATCCTAGCAGAAACTGGAGAGAGTAAAATTTATGCAGATAAAAGAATATTTGACCTCAATTTTGAGGGAACAAAACTTGATGTTAAATCCCTACTTGAATTAAGAAGTCAATATGAAAAATTTTATTCTGTTACTGATGATAAATTTAAAGAAGATGAGTTTAATGAAAAAGTTTCAGAGAAAAATAGATTGAAAACAAAAGGTATAGAGGTTGGTCATATTTTTTATTTTGGAGACAAATATTCCAAACCAATGGAAGCAGCAGTCGATTTACCTGGGGGTAAAAAAGACTATGTAAAAATGGGTTCTTATGGAATAGGAGTTTCAAGATTAGTAGGAGCAATTATAGAAGCAAAATATGATGAAAAAAATGAAATCATGAAATGGCCAATTTCTGTTGCACCATATGATATTGCAATAATTCCTATGATTAATAAAAATGATACATCTGCACTCGATAAAGCAAACAAAATAAGTCTTGAGTTAAATCAAAATAATATCGATGCGATTATTGATGACACTGATGAGAACTTATCCTCAAAAATAAAAAAAATGAATTTAATTGGTGCTCCATATCAAATAATTATTGGAAAACAAACCGAAGGTGATTTATTTGAATTTAAAGAAATAAATAAAGAAACTCAAAAAATTAATTTAAAAGAAATTATCAAGATTATTAATAAACAAAAAGCTCACAATTGATTTCAACTTTAGAAAAAGAAATTACATTTAGATTTTTAAAAGCTAGAAAAAAAGATGGCTTTTTAAATGTTATATCTATCTTTTCATTTATTGGAATAAGCCTAGGTGTTGCAGTCCTAATTATTGTTATGTCAGTAATGAATGGATTTAGATCAGAATTAATAAATAAGATAGTTGGTTTTAATGCTCATATAACTGTTGATACTTATGAAAATCAAATTCAAATTGATGAATTAAAAAATACTAATCTCAATTTTATCGCGAATGAAATGATATTGAGTAACTCAGGGGAAGCAATAATTATTAAAAAAGAGACCTCTAAAGGTATTATTTTAAGAGGTTATTCAAGAAAAGATTTTCCTAAACTAAAAATAATAAAAGATAAAACATTTGTTGGCAATAAAAGTAACTTAACAGGTAACTACATTTCTTTAGGAAAAGAGTTAAGTTTCACACTGAATCTTAAGCTTGGTGATGATGTAACAATAATGTCATCATCAGGTGTAGATACAATTATTGGCAGTATTCCAAAGAAAAAATCTTTTACTATTGTTTCATTGTTTGAAAGTGGCTTAGCAGATTTCGATAATAATGTAGCATTTATTAATATTGACACTCTTGATGAATTTATGAGTCTCTCAAAAAAAGACAGAAAGTTAGAATTATATTTAAAAGATCCACAAAATATTGAAAATCAAAAAGAGATTGTTCAAAAAATATTCCCTAATGATTTTGTGTATAGTTGGGCTGATACTAATAGTTCTTTATTCTCAGCTTTAAAAGTAGAACGAAATGTAATGTTTATCATATTATCTCTTATAATTATTGTTGCAGCTTTCAATATTATCTCAGGTTTGACGATATTGGTAAAAAATAAAACTAGAGATATTGCTATTTTAAAATCTATTGGTGTATTGAATAAATCTATTATAAAGATATTTTTTTTAGTCGGAGTAATAATAGGTACAACCGCTACATTGTTTGGAATAATATTAGGAGTTACATTTTCAATGTATGTTGAAAATGTTAGAAAATTTCTAAGTGATGTTTTTAACATAAGTTTATTTCCTGAAGAAATATATTTCCTAAGCACAATGCCGTCCGAAATAAACCCATCATCTATTTTCATTATTTCATTGTGTTCAATTTTTATAACGATAATTGTATCCATATTTCCAGCTATGAAGGCAGCCAAACTAGATCCAATAAAAGCATTAAAATATGAGTAATTTAATTCAGCTATCAAACATTAATAAAAGTTTTTTAAGTTTAAAAAAAATAAATGTTTTAAAAAAAGTTTCATATAAATTTAAGTCTGGAAAAATTTATTCTCTAATGGGACCTTCGGGCTCAGGTAAATCTACTTTATTAAATTTATTGTCTTTAATAGATCGACCTAGTTCTGGATCTATAATTATTGACAATAAAAAGATTGATCCAAACAATTCTCAAAAAAATGATCTATTAAGAGCTAATAAAATTGGGATAATCTATCAACAAGACAATCTTCTGTCTGATTTTACAGCAATAGAAAACTTAACCTTAGCTAGTTTAGTAACTGGTAAGAATAAAGAGGACGCTTCAAATAAAGCAAAAATAATGCTCAAAAAAGTTGGTCTTACTAAAAGATTAAATCACTATCCCTCACAATTATCTGGGGGTGAGAAACAAAGGGTATCAATCGCAAGAGCTTTGATAAACAATCCACAAATTATTCTTGCAGATGAGCCAACTGGAAGTTTAGATATTAAGACTGCGAAAGGAATTTTTGAGCTTTTAAAAAATCAGATAAAGCCTGATAGAATAATAATATTTGCAACTCATAATAGATTTTTTGCCAATAAGTCGGATTGCTTATTGGAAATAGTTGATGGTAATATAAAGACCATTAATGGCTGAGTCTCAAATTCAAAATTTTAATCATCTAAAAATACACTCTCAATTTTCAATATGTGAAGGAGCAATTAAAATTGATGACTTAAAAGAAATATCTAAAGAAAGGAAAATTAGATCTCTAGCTTTATGTGATACATCGAATTTATGTGGTGCCCTAGAATTTGCTGAAAAGATATCTAAAGTTGGAACCCAACCAATTATTGGTACTCAGATCAATTTTAAATTAGATAATACTATAGGTTTATTACCATTATTCGCATTGAGTGAAATTGGATATAAAAGAATAATTGAATTATCTTCATTATCATATCTAAATAATGATGGAACCTCTGATCCACATTTAAATTTTGAGGAATTGTTAGAGAATAATGAAGGAGTTGCCATATTTTCAGGAACAATAAATGGGTTGGTTGGTCAATTATTCAATAAAGGAAAATTTTTAGAAATTGAAAAATTATACTCTAAACTCAAACTAAAATATGGTGATAAATTTTATATAGAAATTCAACGTCATGGAGATCAAAATGAAATTTCATTTGAAAAGTTTAATTTATCGCAGTCTTTAAAGTTAGAAATATCAATAATAGCTACTAACGAAGTTTTTTATTCAAATAAGGACATGTATGAGGCACATGATGCATTAATTTGTATTAAAAACAAAACCTACGTAAATGAGAAAAATAGGATTAAATACTCAAATCAACACTATTTAAAAGATAATTCAGAGATGTTGGAATTATTTTCTGATTTACCTGAAGCGTTAGAAAATAATTACAATTTCCCGTATCGTTGTAACTTTCGACCACATTTTTCAAAACCCATATTACCTGACATTAGTTCAGATAAAGGTGGAAATGCCGATGAGATATTGAAAAAAAACTCTTTGGATGGATTAATAGAAAAATTCAAAAATATTTTTAATATAAAGGATGAGGATATTTCTAAAAATGAAAAATTTTTACTTTACAAAGATAGATTAGATCATGAATTAGATATTATTATACAAATGAAATATTCTAGTTATTTTTTGATTGTTTCTGATTATATTATATGGGCAAAAAAAAATGATATCCCAGTAGGACCAGGAAGGGGATCTGGTGCAGGTTCTTTAGTAGCATGGTGTCTTTTAATTACAGATGTCGACCCAATAAAATTTAATCTTATTTTTGAAAGATTTTTAAATCCCGATCGAATTTCAATGCCAGATTTTGATATAGATTTTTGTGAGGAAAAAAGAGACCTAGTTTTTGAATATTTAACTGAAAAATATAAGGATAGTGTCGCTCATATAATTACTTTTGGAAAATTAAAAGCCAGAATGGTTATTAGAGACGTAGGAAGAGTATTAGGGTTATCATATGGTTTTGTTGATAGTATATCCAAAATGATACCTTTTGATCCTTCAAGACCTCAAAATTTAACAGAATGCATTGCTGGGGAGCCAAGACTTCAAAAATTAATTAAAGATGATCCAAGAGTAAAAAAACTTACAGAACTCTCTTTAAAACTAGAGGGTTTGAACAGAAATGTTGCAACTCACGCAGCAGGTGTTGTTATAGCTGATAGAAAACTACAGGAAGTTGTTCCTTTATATAAAGATGCATCGACAGATTTATTACTTCCCTCAACTCAATTTGATATGTATTCAGCTGAGGATGCTGGATTAATTAAATTTGATTTTTTAGGATTAAAAACATTAACAGTTATTAATAACACTCAAAAATTAATAAAAAAAAAAGAAAAAGATTTCAATATTGAGAACATTAATTACGAAGATAAAAAAGTTTTTGAAATGTTGTCTTCAGGTAACACAGTTGGCTTATTTCAAATTGAGAGTTCTGGAATGAGAGAAGCATTAACTCATATGAAACCAAATCATATTGAGGATATTATTGCATTAGTTGCTTTGTATAGACCAGGTCCTATGAGTAATATTCCAACTTATAATGACTGTAAGCATGGTAAACAAGAACCAGATTATTTACACCCATTATTAGAAGATATTTTAAAACCAACCTACGGAGTAATCATATATCAAGAACAAGTAATGCAAATTGCACAAAAATTATCAGGTTTTACTGCTGGTCAAGCAGATATTTTAAGAAGAGCGATGGGAAAGAAAAAAAGATCTGAGTTGGAAAAACAAAAACAAAATTTTATTGCAGGGGCTGTCAAAAATGGAATTAGTAAAGAGGTGGCAGTTGGAATTTTTTTGAAAATAGAACCATTTGCAGAATATGGATTCAATAAAAGTCATGCTGCTGCATATGCGATTATATCTTATCAAACAGCATATTTGAAAACTTATTATCCAAAAGAATTTATTGCTGCCTCGATGACTATGGATATATCTAATCAAAATAAACTTAGTGAATTTTATGAAGAGCTTAAAAGATTGAATATTGAAATTGTTAGACCTGATATAAATCAATGTTTCGCAGATTTTAGAGCCGAAAATGGGAAATTTTATTATGCTTTAGGTGGTATTAAAGCTGTGGGGTATGAAGCTGTCTCAAGCATAGTTCAAGAAAGAATAAATAATGGACCATTTAAATCAATTAAAAATTTTTTAAATCGTGTAAATCCAAAAGATATTAACAAATTGCAACTAGAGGGACTTGTTAAAGCAGGGGCTTTTGACAATTTAAATATTAATAGACAATCTCTATTTAATTCTATTCCTTACTTTATTACAAAATCCAAAAACATTTTTGAAAATAAATCTGCTAATCAAATAGATCTATTTGGTGAAAATACTAATGAAGAAGATGAGATAATTATTAATATTGATGACTGGAAGTTTGAGGAAAGATTATCCAAAGAGTTTGAAGCAGTAGGTTTTTTTATTTCAGATCATCCATTAAACCAGTTTAAAGATCTTTTTGATGATTATAATATTTATGATTATCAAAAATTTAATAGCCAAGATGATCTAAAGGAATCAAATATAGCTGCAACATTGCTTAAAATACAAGAGAGAAAAACTGCAAAAGGCAACTCTTATGCAGTTTTAAAGCTAACTGATTTATCTAGTGTTTTTGAGTTGTTTGTTTTTTCAGACACATTGGAATTAAATCGAGAAATTTTAAAAGAAGGAAATTCTTTTATTTTAACTCTGTTCAAATCTTCATCAGACTCAGAAAACAGATTCAAAAGATTGAATGTTCAAAAAATTGTATCTTTAAAAGATTTGTTAAACAGACCAATTCAAGAAGTAACATTTAATTTAAAATCCACAAAAGAACTAGATGAGATATCAAAATATTTGCCTAAACAAGGAAACACATTGATAAAGATTAATATTAGTGACAATAAAAATGATTTAAAGTTTCACTTAAAAAACAAGAGAAATATTGACAGAAAAACAATAAATATTTTAAGAAATAAGGAAATTTCAGCAATAATTGGATAATTAAGGCTTGTCTAATTCAAAATTTCTTTGTAAATAATCTTCAATTTTAAATTAACACGCACACAGTTTGTTGGTTTTAAACCTCCGGTCCTTAATTGGAAATAACTGTGGTGGCTTAACCGGGAAAAAATATGAAGATACCAAACGTTACTATTCAACAATTATTAGAAGCTGGGGTACATCTTGGTCACAAGACTTTAAGATGGAACCCAAAAATGAAGAAATATATATTTGGGAAAAGAGATAGTATTCACATTATCGACCTTACTCAAACTTTAGAATTAACCAAAATCGCTCTAGAAAAGGTTTATGAAACTATTTCAAACAATGGAAAAATCTTATTTGTATCAACTAAAAAACAAGCCTCTGAGGCTATTGCGGAAGTAGCAAAAGAAACAGACCAATATTTTGTTAATTATAGATGGTTAGGTGGCATGCTCACAAATTGGGGTACCATTTCAAATTCTATTAAAAAACTAAAAAAATTAGAGACAGATTTAGTTGCTGAGAATAGAGGATTTACAAAAAAAGAGCTTTTAAAGATGAGTGTAAAAAAAGATAAATTACAAAGATCACTCGGAGGAATTGCTGAGATGAAAAAAGTTCCTGATTTAGTATTTATTATAGATACAAATTACGAGTCACTTGCAATTCAAGAGTCAGTAAAATTAGGAATTCCAATAATTGCAATATTAGATAGTAACTCAAATCCTGATGGAATTGATTTTCCAATACCCGGCAATGATGACGCTAGAAGATCGATAGATCTATATTGTAATCTTATTAAAGAAACAATCATAGGTGCTAAAAAAGCTGCACCGGCTGTTGAAACAAAAAAAGATACTGAGAAAAAAGAAAAAGTTGATAAATCTAAAACTGTGGCTGAAACAGATCGGGAAAAACTGGAAAAAAAATTCTCAAAAAAAAAGCCTGAAAAACTGAATTAAATGAGCGATATAGAAAAAGTAAAAAAACTTAGAGAGGCAACAGGTGCAGGATTTAAAGATTGTAACTTAGCAATTAAAGAATCTGGAGGTGATTTAGATAAAGCGGTTAAAATTTTAAGAGTAAAAGGAATCTCAAAAGCCTCTAAAAAAATGTCAAGAGATGCAAAAGAAGGAGTTGTTGCGGTTAGTGGAGATCAAAATAAGACATCAATTATTGAAGTAAATTGTGAAACAGATTTTGTTGCTAAAAATGATGATTTCATAAATTTCGTGAAAGAATTAAGTGAAATAAACAATCAAAATAATTCAGATGTTGAAAAGTTAAAAAAATCTAAAATGAAAAACGATATTACTGTTGAAGAAAATTTAGTTGCTTTAATTGCTAAGATTGGAGAAAAAATTACAATTGGTAAAACAAAAACAATTTCAAATTCTTCCTCAACAAATTATCAATATTTACATACAGTAGTGAAAGACAATTTGGCCAAGTTGGCCGTAATAGTTTCATTGGAAACTAAAAACAATTCTGAAATTGTAAAAACTTTTGGAAAACAATTATCAATGCATATAGCAGCATCAAATCCTTTAGCCCTTGAGTCCAAATTAATTGATAAAGCTATTATAGATAAAGAGCAGGAATTAGTTACTGAAGAGCTTAAAAATTCAGGAAAATCAGAAGATATTGCGAAAAAAATTAGTTTGGGTAAGATGAACAAATTTAAAGAGGAAAATGCACTTTTGACTCAAGCATGGGTTATGGAACCAAAAAAAAAAGTTCAAGATGTTTTAAAAGAACTAGCTATTAATGATTTAAAGATCAAGGAGTTTAGCAGAATTAAAATAGGGGAATAAATGTTTGATGAAAAATCACATAGCCTCAAAATGGATAAATCTATAGAAGCTTTTTCAAAAGAATTATCATCATTAAGAACTGGTCGAGCTAATGCTGCGATGCTAGATATAATTAGAGTAGATGTTTACGGACAACAAATGCCAATTAATCAAATTGGTAGTATAACAACACCAGAACCAAGAATGATAAATGTCCAGGTTTGGGATCAAAACAATGTTCTTCTAGTAGATGCAGCTATAAAAAAATCCGAATTAGGACTAAATCCACAAATTGATGGTCAATTAATTCGATTACCAGTACCTGAACTTAATGAAGAGAGAAGAAATGAATTAAAAAAATTGATTAAATCTATGGGTGAAAAATGTAAAATTTCTATCCGAAACATTCGCAGAGATGCAAATGAGGAGCTTAAAAAACTTTTAAAATCTAAAGAAATTGGTGAAGATGAAGAAAAATCTTTTGAAAAAAACGTTCAAAACATCACTGATAAGCATATTCAAATTGTTGATGAAAAAGTCTCCTCAAAAGAAAAAGAAATAATGACCATATGAACCCATTAAAACATGTAGCCATTATCATGGATGGTAATGGAAGATGGGGTTTAAAGTATAGAAATTCTAGAAACGTTGGGCATAAAGAAGGCTTAAAAACAGTTGAAACTATAATTAAATCTTCAATAAAAAATAAAATTAAGTTCCTCACATTATATGCTTTTTCTACTGAAAATTGGAAAAGACCAAAAAAAGAAATCAATTATCTTTTTAAATTATTAGAAAATTTTTTAACGAAGAGACTTGATGATATTCATAAGCAAAATATAAAAATTAAAATTTT
>CACMUH010000019.1:0-13049 GCA_902616875.1 uncultured Pelagibacteraceae bacterium | reverse complement strand
TGTAGATTTAAAAGTTGTATTAAGATTAACAACCTGAAGTGTTATTAAACTAGATTGATGCTATTTTTTTGGTAAACCTTGAAACGTTTCTAGAAGCGTTTTGTTTTTTTACGATGCCTGTTTTAGCTATTTTCATCAACTCAGAATTCAACTTAGGTAAGAACTTTAAAGCCTCAGACTTCTTTTTAGCTTCAATTAAAGAATTCATTTTCTTCAAAGCATTTTTATATCTACTTTTTCGAGCCTTATTAACAGCTGTTTGTTTTGAAATTCTTCTAATTCTTTTGATTGCTGATTTTGTGTTGGCCATATGCGCAGGGGTATAACTTGAGAATGAATTTTGGTCAATTAAATAATTATTATATTTGGCAGATATTACAAAAAAAAGAAGATCTATTGGAAATCATTTTTTTTTTAATAATTCCGTTGCATCCAGACCTCTTACAATTAAGTCCTTTTCTCTCATAAACATTAAAATTCTTTTGGAAATTTCCTGATTTACCTGATGTGTTTTTAAAATCTCTAATACTTGATCCTCCCTTTTTGATAGCATTAATCAAAACCTTTTTGGAATTAAATATTATTTTTTTACAATCTTCTTTATTTAATAAAGATACTTTTTTATCAGGTTTAATTTTACATAAAAATAAAATTTCACTTGCATAAATGTTTCCTATCCCTGATACAAAATTTTGATCTAATAGAAAGTTTTTTATATTTTTTTTTTTTCCTTTTAAAAAAGAGTAAATATAACTTAAGTTAAATTCTGATTGAAAAGGTTCTGGTCCTAGTTTAGAGAATCTTTTACCCAAAAAATGTTCATTAACCACTATTTCAAAAAAACCAAATCTTCTTGGATCGTTGTATACAATTTTAAGATCATCAAAAACTATTTCTACGTGATTATGTTTTTTAGGTAATGTAGGTGAGCTATAAAAACTAGTATTAGTTACCAAACTTTTTTTTTGATTATAAATTAGATGAATAGTTCCTGACATACCCAGATGTAAAAGACAATAACTTTGATTTGAAAGGCAAATAATCAGATATTTTGAAAATCTTTTTACTTTGATTATTTTTTTGCCTTCAAGGAATCTTGAAAAATTAAGTGGGATTTTAGTTCTTAAATTTCTATTTCTAACTATTACTTTTTTGACCTTTTTTTGTTTAATCTTTTTGTCTAAAGATTGACGTACAATTTCTACTTCTGGTAATTCTGGCATTTAATACTATATTGATTATATATTTTTGAATTATGCAACAATATCTACAAAATAAAAAAGGATTAGTCCAAAATGTGTTTAATCAAGTGTACGATCGTTATGATCTAATGAATGATTTTATGTCATTAGGGATTCATCGATTGTGGAAAAAAAGTCTATTAAATATGATGAATCCATCCAGTAATCAAAATTTAATTGATGTTGCTTGTGGTACTGGAGACATAGCTAAACTATTTGTTAAACATGTAAATAAATTATCTCGTATTGCATGTGTCGATCCAAATAAAGGGATGATAAGTAAAGGGAAAGAAAAGTTATCTAAGTTTAAAAATATAAATTGGATTATATCTCCAGCCGAAAAAATTCCTTTATCTGATAATTTATTCGACTTTTACACTATAAGCTTTGGTTTAAGAAACACTGCCAATATAGATAAGGCTCTTTCTGAGGCTTATAGAGTTTTAAAACCAGGGGGTCGTTTTTTATGCTTAGAGTTTTCAAAAATTCAGAATACAAATTTAGAAACCCTTTATAAAAATTACTCTAAGCTAATACCTTCTATTGGCAAGTTTGTTGTTGGTGAAAAACAGCCGTATGAATATCTAATTAAAAGTATTGAAGATTTTTTAAACCAGGAGGAATTAATTGATGCAATGGTTAAAAACAATTTTAAAAAATGTACTTATAGAAATTTATCAGGTGGAATAGTTTCTATTCATAGTGGATGGAAATTTTGATGGTAAAAAAATTAATTATTCTCTTTAAACTTGGAAGAAAAGTAGCTTGTTCTGATATTTTGAATATTGTATCAAAATTTAAGGAACCACCTTTAGCTATAAAGATTTTATTTAAGATATTATCATTTTCCTTTTCACCAAAAAAACAAATGGATGTAAATAAAGACGAGGGAGAGAGATTGTCTGACTCTTTAGAGTCAATGGGAACAACTTTTATTAAACTTGGACAATTTTTAGCAACCAGACCTGATATAATTGGTGAAGAACTTTCCAAAAAACTTGAAAACCTTCAAGATAAATTGCCACCATTTTCTTTGTTACAAGCTAAAGAAATAATTAAAAATGATCTAGGTAATGAATGTTATGACTCTATA
Source organism: uncultured Pelagibacteraceae bacterium (assembly GCA_902616875.1). Classification (GTDB taxonomy): domain Bacteria; phylum Pseudomonadota; class Alphaproteobacteria; order Pelagibacterales; family Pelagibacteraceae; genus Pelagibacter. The sequence goes on along the minus strand of CACMUH010000019.1, from coordinate 10,715 downwards.
ATAAATCTAAGTGAACCAGTTGCTGCTGCTTCAATTGCTCAAGTCCACAAAGCTCAAATTAATGACAATGGAGTTCTTAAGGACGTTGCAATTAAAATTCTAAGACCAAACATAAAAAAAATATTTAATGAGGAGATTGATGCAATAATGCTTTTTGCTTTCTTAATAGAATCATTTATTAAAAAGACAAAAAGACTCAAGCTGGTGGAAGTAGTTTTTTTATTAAAGGAAATCACAAATCTGGAGATGGATTTAAGATTTGAAGCAGCTGCTGCAAATGAATATGCTGAAAATACAAAGAATGATGTTGGATTTAGAGTTCCTCAAATTTATTGGAATTATACAAGCGAAAATGTAATGACTCTAGATTGGGTGGATGGAATATCTATTAGAGAAACGGAAGAACTCAAAAGCAAAGAATTTAATACTGAAAAAATTGCAGAGGATATTATTCAAAATTTTTTAAGACATGCTGTAAGAGATGGTTTTTTTCATGCAGATATGCACCAAGGAAATATATTCATAGATAATGATGGACAAATTGTTCCTATTGATTTTGGAATTATGGGTAGATTAGATAAAATGAGTAAAAGATTTTTGGCTGAAATTTTATTTGGTTTTATTCAAAGAGATTATCGTAAAGTTGCTGAAGTACATTTAGTTGCAGGTCTTGTACCAAAAGAGGTTCCAATAGATGATTTAGCTCAAGCTCTAAGATCCATCGGTGAACCAATTTTTGGTCAAGCAGTTAAAGATATTTCTGGAGGAAAATTATTAAAGCAACTATTTGATGTCACAGAAAAATTTAATATGCAAACTCAACCTCAGCTTCTAATGCTACAAAAAACAATGGTTGTTGTTGAAGGTGTAGCTAGAAAACTAAATCCAAACACAAATATTTGGACCACTTCAAAACCAGTTCTTGAAAGTTGGCTAAAAGAAACAAAAGATCCAATGACAAAACTAAATGAGACACTTCAAAATACATCTGAAGTAATAAAAAGATTACCAGAATTTCCTGAAATTATGGATAAAGCTAATCAAGCTCTTACTTATCTTGCTAGTGGACAAATCCCACAAAACTCAAATTCCTATACGGCCTTAAACACTCAAAAATCAGAAATGACTGCTTTTAGAAACCAATCTATTATTGGTTTATTAATCCTTGTAATTTTTGGTCTTTTAATATTTTAATTCAGTCGATGAAAGATTTATCAAACAAAAAAGTTCTTTTTATAATATGTGGTGGAATTTCTGCTTACAAAAGTCTTGAAACGATAAGAATATTTAGAAAGAATAATGCTGAAATAAAAACAATACTAACTCAAAGTGCAAAGGAGTTTGTAACCCCATTATCTGTAGCCTCTTTATCTCAAGGTAAAGTTTATGATGATTTATTTAGCCTAGAAAATGAGACAGAGATGGACCATATTTCTTTATCAAGATGGGCTGATGTAATCATCGTCGCTCCGGCAACTGCCAACACCATTTCAAAATTAAGCCAGGGTAACTCAGACGATTTAGCATCCACAGTTATATTAGCTTCAAATAAACAAGTTTTTCTAGCTCCAGCGATGAATGTTAGAATGTGGGAACATCAGTCTACACAAAATAATCTAAAAATATTGAACGGTTTTGGTTACAAAATTATTGGCCCTGAAATAGGCGATATGGCTTGTGGTGAATATGGTGAGGGTAAAATGTCTGAACCGTTAGTTATTTATGAAAAAATTCAAAATTTTTTATTTAGTAAAATCAAAAATAATAAACTCAAAGCTCTAGTAACTGCGGGTCCTACTAATGAATATATAGACCCTGTAAGATTTATTACAAATAAATCTAGTGGTAAACAAGGTTACGAGATAGCAAAATCGCTCTGTAAAAAAGGTTTTGATACAACTTTAATATCTGGACCTACAAACCTAAAAATAGATGAAAATATTAAATTAATCAAAGTTGAGACTGCTGAAGAAATGTTTAAAGCCACTCAAAAAAATCTTCCAACTGATATAGCTGTATTTGCTGCCGCTGTTGCTGATTTCAAAGCTAATTATGAACATAAAGAAAAGATTAAAAAGGTTGATAATTTAACATTAAATTTGGAGAGGAATATCGATATTTTGAACTATGTTTCTAATCATAACTCTATGAGACCAAAAATGGTTATAGGTTTTGCTGCTGAAACAACAAGTTTAGAGAAAAATGCTATTCAAAAATTAAAAGATAAAAATTGCGACTGGATAATAGCTAACGATGTCTCAAAAGATGAAAGTGGTTTTGATAATGAAAATAATGAAGTTACAATTTTCTATAAAAACAAAGAAATGAAAAAAGAGAAACTTTCTTTAAAAAAGAAGTCAGAGATATCAGAGGAAATTGTAGATAGAATAGTTGCTCAAATAAATTAATGGTTAAAGTCTTAATCAAAAAACTTGACCAAGCTGTAAAATTACCCGAATACAAAACTAGTGGCGCATCAGGTGTAGACTTAATTGCATTTATAAAGGAACCGATCAATATAGAACCCAAAACATCTGTTTTAATTCCTACAGGATTATCTGTTGCTTTCCCAGAAGATTACGAGATTCAGATAAGACCAAGATCAGGTTTGGCAGCGAAAAATAATATTAGCGTGTTAAACACTCCAGGAACAATTGATAGTGATTATAGAGGAGAAATAAAGGTCATCATCTATAATCATGGTAATGAAAATTTTTTAATTAATAATGGTGATAGAATTGCTCAAATGATATTAGCACCTGTGGTCAAGATGGAATTAGAAGAAAAAAATGATTTACCTAAGTCTATCAGAGGTAAAAGTGGATTTGGTTCAACAGGTAAATGAATATCAATTTAGATAAAAATCAAATAGAGAGATTTTCAAGACAAATAGTTTTAAAAAATATTGGAAGCTTAGGCCAAAAAAAAATTATTGGAGCAAAAGTTTTAATTATTGGAATGGGAGGCTTAGGTTGTCCTGCGGCTGAGTTTTTAGTAAGAGCAGGGGTGGGTTTTTTGGGGATTGTTGACCCTGATATTGTTAATTTATCAAATATTCACAGACAAAGTCTTTACAGCGTCGAAGACTTAAAAAAATCCAAAGTAAAGTCGGCTCAAAAAAAATTAAAAAAGATAAACTCAAAAATAAAAATAAGCTCTCATAATATAAGATTAAATATTAACAATTATCAAAAAATTATAAAAAATTATGACTACATAATTGATGGATCAGATAATTTTGAAACAAAATTTTTAATTAATGATGTTTCAAAAAAATATAAAAAATTTCTTGTAACTGGAGCGATAAGTAAATTTGATGGTCATGTTTTTAGTTTTGATTTTAAAAATAAAAAAACACCTTGTATAAGATCTTTTTATCAAGAGTATGAGATTTCAGACGATATATTAAATTGTGAATATGAAGGAATCTTGGGTACAGTAGCTGGTATAATAGGAATTATGCAAGCGAATGAAATTTTAAAAAAAATTTTATCTATCGGTAAACATTTAAATGGCCAAGTTTTGGTTTTAGATTTATTAAATCTAGATTTTAGAAAAATTAAATTTAAAAAGTTAAAAAATGTTAAAAAAAAAAGAATTTAAACTTTTTCTTGTAACTTTATTTTTATTATCTTTTGTCTCACTAAGTTGTGCTCAAGAAACTTTCTTGTCTCTAAAGAAAAGTAAAGTCAATGTAAGGTATGGACCAAGTTTTGAGTCTCCCATAAAATTCATTTATAAAAAAGTTAATTTGCCTCTAAAGCAAATTGATAAAAAAGAGAACTGGCGAAGGGTAATTGATTTTAAAAACAATAGTGGATGGATACATTGGTCTCAATTAAAAAAAATAAATTCAATCATTCCAACAAAAGATAAAATTTTATTCGAAAATCCGACAAATTTTTCTAAACCATTGGCCAAAATCAAAAGTGGAAGAGTTCTAATAGTTCAAAAATGCAATGGAATTTGGTGCAAAATAAATACGGATGATTTTGAAGGTTGGATAAAGACAGACAATATTTGGGGTGTATTAGATTAAGAATTTTTTGATTTACTCGCCCACCACTTATCTAAAATAAAATACCATATAGAATTAGCTATTGGTTCTACTATTGCGTCTGTTAGTGCTATCATAAAGCTGACATCAGCAACAAACATTAAAACAGTTATAGCTATAGCAAAATGACCGATTGTGTAAATAATGGTTCTTAAAATTGAACCTCTATTATTTGTGTAAATCTGTCCAGCAGCTTTGAATATGCCGTTTGTTAATTCCATTATTTTTTAAACGGACTATCAAGCACGCACGCAACCAGGTGTACTCTAGCCTGTTCTCCACCATTAAAAAAATTATGATATTTTGTATTATTTGTTATCCATACCTTACCATCAGCTGGAAGATGTTTTGCTACATTTTCAATTACCATTGAACAGCCTTTATTAGTTACAATGGGAACATGCAGCCTGCATTCAGGATCTTTATGCCAGCTTAATGTTGATCTTGGCTCTTTTAATAATAATCTAACTCTACCTAGTTTAAACCTTTTACTTAAAGTGTCGTAAACTTCTTTGAAATAAGTATTTTCAAATTCCGGAACTAATTGAGTATATTTTGACTCATCAATATCAACATCTCGAGAAACTTCTTTTCCAGTTTCATCAGCAATTGTCCAATATTTTCCTCTAATATTATTTCCCTCGATAGAACTTCTATCATTTGGGATTTGATTTAATGGTATTGCTCCAAAGTGGGTAACCCCTGGAGAGTTAAACTTTTTAGCTTTTAAAACTTTATCCAAATCATTTCTTAACTTTGATATATCAAAATTTAGATTAGGAACCTCGTAGAAGTCCTCAAAATTTGCTGTTCCCATATTTTTTTATCCTGTTTTATAGAATTAGTTTAATTTCAAATCAAATCGATCGGAATTCATAACTTTTACCCATGCCGAAATAAAATCTTTGACAAATTTATCACCTGAATCTTCACATGCATAAACTTCTGCTAGAGCTCTTAGTTGAGAATTTGAACCAAAAATTAAATCAACTCTTGTCGCCTTCCATTTAGTTTTTTGAGTTTTTCTATCTTTACCAATAAACGTTTGTTCAGATTTATCTTCTTCTTTCCAAGTCGTTTTCATGTCTAAAAGATTTATGAAATAATCGTTAGTAAGAGAACCAGGTCTGTTAGTAAAAACACCATGTTTTGAGCCATCAAAATTTGTGTTTAATACTCTCATACCACCCACAAGTGCAGTCATTTCTGGAGCTGTTAAACCCATTAATTGAGCCTTATCAACTAGTTTTTCCTCTGCTGAAACATTCGAAGCTCCACCATTTAAGTAATTTCTAAAACCATCTGCTTGTGGTTCTAGAAGACCAAATGAGTTAATATCAGTCTGATCTTGTCTTGCATCTCCCCTTCCTGCTGAAAATGGAACTTGGACTTTATGGCCAGCTTTTTTTGCAGCCATTTCAATACCAACACCACCAGCTAGTACAATTAAGTCTGCCATTGAAACACTTTTCTTTTTACTATCAAATTTGCTTTTAATTTTTTCTAAAGCTTTAATTACAGTTGATAATTTTTTTGGATTGTTTACTTTCCAATTTTTTTGTGGTTCCAACATTATTCTTGCACCATTAGCGCCGCCTCTTTTATCAGAGCTTCTAAACGTAGATGCTGAAGCCCATGCAGTAGAAACTAGATCTGAAATTGATATTTTTGATTTAGAGATTTTATTTTTTAAATCTTTAACATCCTTTGATTTAAGTTTGTATTTAGGCTTGTCAATTGGATCCTGCCAAATTAGTTGCTCTTTTGGGACCTCACTACCAAGATAGCAAACTCTCGGTCCCATGTCTCTGTGAGTTAATTTAAACCATGCTCTTGCGAAAGCATCGTGAAACTCTTTTGGATTTTGGTGAAAATGTTTGGTGATAGGTCCATAACTAGGATCAACTTTCATCGATATATCAGTTGTTTGCATCATTGGTGGATGAAGCACACCTTTTTGATGTGCATCGGGAACCATTTTAATCTCTTGCCCATTTTTCTTCGGAGTCCATTGATGAGCACCAGCTGGGCTTTTTGTAAGCTCCCACTCATGTCCATATAAACAATCCAAATAACCCATATCCCATTGAATTGGATTTTGAGTCCAAGCGCCCTCAATACCACTACTTATTGTATCAACGCCTTTTCCAGATTTATATCCACTATTCCATCCTGTTGACTGGTCTTGAAGTCTTGAAGCCTCAGGATCCGGTCCTTTATACGACTCAGATGCTGCACCATGAGATTTTCCAAACGTATGTCCTCCAGCAACTAATGCTGCTGTCTCATAGTCATTCATAGCCATTCTACCAAATGTCTCTCTAATATCATGTGCTGCTAGTTTTGGATCTGGATTAGCATCAGGACCTTGAGGATTTACATAAATTAAACCCATATGTGAAGCTCCTAATGGCTGTTCTAAATCTCTTTTTCCACTATATCTCTCCACACCTAACATTTCTTTTTCTGAACCCCAATAAATATCATCCTCTGGTTCCCAAATATCAGTTCTACCAGCTCCAAAACCAAAAGTTTTAAAACCCATTGAGTCTAAAGCCACGTTTCCAACAAGTATGAACAAATCTGCCCATGAAATTTTTCTTCCATATTTCTTTTTAATAGGCCATAAAAGTAATCTGGCTTTATCTAAGTTTACGTTATCTGGCCAAGAATTAAGTGGCGCAAATCTTTGATTACCTGTTCCTGCTCCACCTCTACCATCACCAGTTCTGTAAGTTCCTGCGGCATGCCAAGCTAATCTAATAAATAATGGACCATAATGACCATAATCTGCTGGCCACCACTCTTGGGAGTCTGTCATTAATTTTTTTAAATCTTTTTTTAATGCTTTGTAATTCAGTTTTTTAAATTCTTTTGCATAATTAAATTTTTTATCCATAGGGTTAGATAAATTTGAATGCTGACTAAGAATTTTAAGATTTAAACTATTTGGCCAAAAGTCTCTTACTGTTTGACCTCTTCCTGCAGAAAACTTTGCAGGTGTTCCTGCACCGGTAAAAGGACATTTGCTCATTTGATTGGCTTTAAAAGACTTATTTTTGAAATTTTCAGTACTCATAATTTTATATTTCCCCCATGGTTATTAGAATTATTAATTTATAATAGTTCTAAACTAAATGTCAACAGTTTAGAATGATTATAATATAAATTTAGAAATAAAGATTTTTTAATTCTGATTTTGAGTATCACTCGCAACTCTTACTAAAACCTCCACAGAACTAATTTTTTTTCCTGTAATATTATTTTTGATATTAACTTTTCCAATTTCGTTATCATTACAATCTATAAGTAAATTTGTGTCCTCATCATAAAAATGATGATGTTTAGTAATATTTGTATCAAAATAACTTTTATCGCTACTAATCGTAATCTCTTTTAAATATCCTTTATCTTTAAAAGCATGAACTGTGTTGTAAATTGTAGCTAAAGATATTTTTTCATTAAAATTTTCTGAAATGTTTTTTGCTAAATCATTAATGGTAAAGTGAAATGTTTTGTCTCTATTAAATAATACTTCACAAATTTTAAGTCTTTGTTTAGTAGGTCTAAGACCAGAATTTCTTAATTTGCTAACAAATTCGCTATTTTTTAACATTGTTAATTATAATAATTCTAAACTTTATGTATATTATAATGGTTTAAAATCAAGTATTAAGGTGATCTATTTTATGAAAAAAAACTCCTATTCTTATGATGAACTTATAAGTTGCGGAAACGGAGGTCTTTTTGGTCCTGGAAATGCCAAATTACCGCTTCCACCAATGTTAATGTTTGATAGAATTACAGATATTAATGACAAGGATGGTGCTTTTAAAAAAGGCTCTTTAAAGGCTGAATTAGATATAAAGAAAGACCTTTGGTTTTTTGATTGTCATTTCAAAGAAGATCCTGTGATGCCAGGATGTCTTGGTCTTGATGCTATGTGGCAACTCGTAGGATTTTATTTAGGCTGGATTGGAAATCCAGGAAAAGGCAGAGCCTTAGGCGTTGGTACAGTAAAATTTACAGGAGAAGTTTTACAAAATGTTAAATTAGTCAAATATGAAATCGATATGAAAAAAATTATGTCTCCTGGTGGTACAACTGTTGGTTTGGCTAATGGGATATTGTTAGCAGATGAAAAAAAAATTTACTCAGCAGACAATTTAAAAGTGGGGTTATTTAAATAATGAGAAGAGTTGTAATAACTGGTTTAGGTGTAGTTTCTTGTTTGGGTAATAATCAAGAAGAAGTTCATCAATCTTTACTAAATTCAAAATCAGGAATCTCATTTGCTGAAGAGTATAGAGAGCATAATTTAAAAAGTCATGTTCATGGTAAACCAAACATCAAACTTGAAGATCATATAGATAGAAAAACAATTCGATTTATGGGTTCAGGATCAGCTTATAACTATATTGCGATGAGAGAGGCGATCAAAGATTCTGGTCTTGAGGAAAAAGAAGTAAGCAACTTTAGTACTGGTATAGTCATGGGATCTGGAGGCCCTTCAATTGAGAACGTGATTTTAGCAGCGGATAAAACAAGAGCAAAAACCCCAAAATTAATGGGTCCTTTTATAGTTCCAAGAACTATGGCAAGTACCGCATCTGCTACTTTAGCAGTTCCATTTAAAATCAAAGGAACTAATTATACAATGAGTTCTGCATGCGCAACTAGTGGTCACTGTATTGGAAATTCAATGGAACTAATTCAAATGGGTAAACAGGATATTGTTTTTGCTGGTGGCAGTGAAGAAATACATTGGGCAATGACAGCTATGTTTGATGCCATGACTGCTCTATCGTCGAAATATAATGATACACCTCAATCAGCATCAAGGGCGTATGACAAAACTAGAGATGGTTTTGTAATAGCTGGTGGAGCGGGTGTGTTAGTTTTAGAAGAATATGAGCATGCAAAAGCTAGAGGTGCCAAAATATATGCTGAATTGACAGGTTATGGTGCCACCTCAGATGGATATGACATGGTAGCCCCATCTGGAGAAGGAGCTGTCAGATGTATGAAAATGGCAATGGCAACCACTAAAAACAAAATTGATTATATTAATACTCATGGAACTTCTACACCAGTAGGTGACATAACTGAACTAAAAGCTATTAAGGAAACTTTTGGAGAAGAAATTCCAAAAATAAGTTCAACAAAATCTTTATCGGGTCACCCTTTAGGTGCTGCGTCAGTTCATGAGGCTATATATTGCTTAATTATGATGAAAAATAATTTTATTGCTGGATCAGCAAATATTTCTGAAATGGATGAGGATGCTAAAAAATTTCCAATAGTTTCAGAAACTAAAACTAATTCTACTTTAAACACAGTAATGTCTAATAGTTTTGGTTTTGGTGGAACTAACGCTGCTTTAATTTTTGAAAAAATATAATTATGAGTTTAATGAAAGGTAAAAAAGGATTGATAATGGGTGTTGCAAATGAGAGATCTATCGCTTGGGGTATTTCTCAAAAACTATCTGAAGCAGGAGCTGAACTAGCATTTACGTATTTAGGAGATGCTTTAAAAAAAAGAGTAGTTCCCTTGGCAGAAAAATTAAACTCAAATATAACTTTTAATTGTGATGTTGAAAAAAAAGAAGACGTAATAAAATTATTTAAGGATATAAAATCAAAATGGAGTGAAATAGATTTTGTAGTTCACGCAGTTGCTTTTTCAGATAAATCAGAACTATCAGGTGAGTATTTAAATACCACTAGAGAAAACTTTTTAAGAAGTATGTTAATATCGTGTTTCTCTTTTACTGAAGTTGCAAAAGAAGCATCTAATGTAATGAAAAAAGGTGGTAGTATGCTAACTTTAACTTACGAGTCGACCAAAGCTATTCCAAATTATAATGTAATGGGCATTTGTAAATCAGCTTTAGAAGCTAGCGTTAAATATTTAGCAAGAGACCTAGGTTCAAAAGGAATGAGAGTAAACGCTATTAGCGCAGGACCTATTAAAACCTTAGCAGCCTCTGCTATAGGAGATGCAAAATTCTTATATAAATGGAACGAGGACCATTCTTTTTTAAAAAGAAATGTAGACATTCATGATGTTGGAAATTCGGCATTATATCTACTCAGTGATCTTGCAAATGGTGTTACTGGCGAAATTCACTATGTTGACGCTGGGTATAACAAAGTCGGGATGCCAGACCCTAAAAATATCTCTTAATTTAAAGAGTTAAAACTATTAACAAACCTAATGGGAAATTAGATATATTTCTTTCTTATTGTATTCTTCAATTAAGGAGTTTTTCCACGAAACACTTAATTTGCCATCAAAAAAATTATTTAATTCCTCCGGATTAAAAGTTGTTTTTAAATCAAAATTACTATACGAAATTAATGAGATTTCTTGAGTGTTGAATTTTTTAATAAATTTAACATAATTACTTATCACTTTTTTAGGCATTTCAACAAAACTGGCAGCATTATGAAAATGATCTATTTCTGCGTCTACTTTTTCAATTAACCACGGTGGAATACAAAAAATTTCTAAATCATTATTTTTAGAAAAACTAATCTTCTCTAAATTTCTTAATTCTAGATAATCTTTAACTTTTTCTCTATAATGATATCTTAAATATTCTGTACCAACATAAATATTTGGAACTATATCTAAATAAAGAATTTTTTTTATA
>CACMUH010000018.1:0-15998 GCA_902616875.1 uncultured Pelagibacteraceae bacterium | reverse complement strand
GATTATTGGCCAAAAAAAGCAAATATAATTCAAGTTGATATGAATCCAGATAGAATTGGATTAACTAAAAAAGTTACAGTTGGAATTAGTGGTGATGCAAAATTAGTTGCAACACAAATATTAGAAAAATTATCATCAAACGCAGGTGATACTGATAGACAAAAGAGAAAAGATTTAATTCACCAAACAAAATCAGCATGGTTACAAAAATTATCAAGTTTAGATCATGAAGATGATGATGAAGGAACAGTTTGGAATAAAGAAGCTAGAGAAAGAGACGCAGATAGAATGTCACCAAGACAAGCTTGGCGAGCAATTCAAGCCGGGATGCCTGAGGATGTAATTATATCAAGTGATATTGGAAATAACTGCGCAATTGGAAATGCATATCCAACATTTGAAAAGCCAAGAAAATATTTAGCACCAGGTTTATTTGGTCCTTGTGGTTATGGTTTTCCATCAATATTAGGTGCTAAAATCGGTTGTCCAGACACACCAGTAATTGGTTTTGCGGGAGATGGAGCATTTGGAATAAGTATGAACGAAATGAGTTCTTGTGCACGAGAGGAGTGGCCTGCAATTACAATGGTAATTTTTAGAAACTACCAATGGGGTGCTGAAAAAAGAAATACAACTCTTTGGTTTGACAATAATTTTGTTGGAACAGAACTTGATCCAGAATTAAGTTTTGCAAAAGTAGCAGACGCTTGTGGTTTAAAAGGCGTTACTGTAAAGACTATGGAGGAGACTACAGCAGCTATTAAACAATCTTGTGAAGATCAAAAGAAGGGTATCACAACATTTATTGAAGTTATTTTGAATCAAGAATTAGGAGAGCCTTTTAGAAGAGATGCTATGAAGAAACCAGTTAAAGTAGCTGGTATAGATAAAAATGACATGAGACCCCAAAAGTCTTTAAATGGATGATATAAAAATAAGTTCTAATAGAAGTTTTGGTATTGTATTTTTTATAGTTTTTTTATTGATCGCTACCTATCCTCTTTTAAAAGGTAATGATGTAAGATTTTGGTCATTATTAGTTTCTTTTGGATTTCTTATACTTGGCCTAATAAATTCAAAGATACTTTCGCCTCTAAATAAATTATGGTTTAAATTTGGAATAATTCTTGGAAAAATTATATCTCCTCTGATAATGGGTATTATATTTTTTGTTGTAGTGACACCTATTGGAATCGTAATGAGAGTATTAAAAAAGGATTTGCTTAATTTAAAGTATAATCAAAAAGAGACTTATTGGATTAAAAAAACTGGTCCTAAAAGTAAAATGAAAAATCAATTTTAAAATGAGTTTTATAAAAGAATTTTGGGAATTTTTAAAAATAAGAAAAAAATATTGGCTTTTACCAATAATTATAGTTCTTGTTTTATTTGGAGGTTTAATAGTTCTTACTCAAGGATCAGCAGTAGCACCATTTATTTATACAATTTTTTAAAGTGAGCTCAATATTAGGTATTTCCGCATTTTATCACGATAGCGCAGCTTGTTTATTAAAAGATGGCAAGATAGTTGCAGCGGCACAAGAGGAAAGATTTTCAAGAAAAAAACATGACCCAAGATATCCACATCATGCTGTCGAATTTGTTCTTAAGTATTCAAAAATAAAATTGAGTGAAATAGACCAAATAGTTTTTTTTGAAAAACCTTTTTTAAAATTTGAGAGACTTTTAGAAACCTATGTTGCCTTTGCACCAAAAGGGTTTATCTCATTTGCAAAAGCCATGCCAATATGGATTAAAGAGAAACTTTTCCAAAAAAATCTTTTATTTAATAAGCTAAAAGAACATGATGAAAATTTTAAATATGATGATAATATTTTTTTTTCAGATCATCATTTGAGTCATGCAGCAAGTGCTTTTTTCCCATCACCTTTTGAGGAGGCAGTTGTTTTAACAGCCGATGGTGTTGGTGAATGGGCAACAACTACTGTGGCTGTTGGAAAAAAAAATGATTTAGAAATAAAAAAGGAAATTCATTTTCCACATTCACTTGGTCTTTTGTATTCTGCATTTACTTATTATACAGGTTTTAGGGTAAATAGTGGAGAGTATAAACTTATGGGTTTAGCCCCCTATGGAAGTCCAATTTATGAAAATAAAATTAAAGAACTAGTCGATATAAAAGATGATGGGACATTTAGACTTGATCAAAAATATTTTAATTATGCAACTGGTCTTACCATGACCAACGAAAGGTTTCATAATTTATTTGGACAAAAACCCCGTAATCCAAAAAATGAAAAGATTACTCAATTCCATATGGATATTGCAGCCTCAATTCAGAAAGTAACAGAAGAAATAATGATAAAACTAGCAAAAGCTATTCGTCAAGAATATAATATCAAAAATTTATGTTTAGCAGGTGGTGTAGCTTTAAATTGCGTCGCTAACGGAAAAATCCTTAAGGAAAAGATTTTTGATAATATTTGGATTCAACCTGCAGCAGGAGATGCCGGAGGTTCTTTAGGTGCAGCTCTAGCTCTTTGGCATATTGAACAAAAAAAAGAGAGAGTGATTAATTCAGATGATGACATGAAAGGTTCTTATTTAGGAACTGAATACAACCAAGAAGAAATAGAAAAAGAACTAAAGTCAGTAGGTGCCAATTTTGAGACAATACAATATGAAGATTTGATAAGTAAGACAGCAGATTTTTTATCAGATGAAAAAGCGATAGGTTGGTTTCAAGGTAGAATGGAGTTTGGTCCAAGAGCCTTAGGTGCGAGATCAATTTTAGGTGATCCAAGATCAGATAAAATGCAAAAAAACCTTAATTTAAAGGTTAAATATAGAGAAAGTTTTAGACCTTTTGCTCCTTCAATTTTAAGAGAAGATTTAACTGAATGGTTTAATATAAATGTAGATAGTCCTTATATGTTATTAGTAGCTGATGTGAGTTCTAATAAAAAAATTGAAATGAACGAGGAACAAAAGAAACTTTTTGGTATAGATAAATTAAACATCAAAAGATCTGAGATACCAGCGGTAACTCATGTTGATTACTCTGCAAGAATACAAACTGTTACAAAAGAAATTAATAGACCTTATTATGATTTAATCTCAAAATTTAAAGAAAAAACTGGTTGTCCAGTAATAGTTAATACATCATTTAATGTAAGGGGTGAGCCCATAGTTAATTCACCAACCGATGCATTTAATTGTTTTATGGGGACAGAATTAGATTATTTAGTTATAGGAAATTGTATCTTGGAAAAATCAAAACAAAATCCAAAACTTAAAAAAGATTACACTAAGGAATTTGAATTAGATTGATTAAATGAATTTCTTAAAAAAAATATTTTCACCAACAATTTTAATAATTTCATTTTTATTATTGATTTATATTTTTTATAAATCTGAATTTATTTGGAATGGTGATAATAGAAATTATTACAAAACTTATTATTTAATTTCTTCAATATTGATATGTTTTTCAATTATTACATTTTTTATAAATGATATAATAAAACAATATTTAATTATTTCAGGTATAAGTTTAATTGTATCATTATATTTATTTGAAGGATATATAACTTTTACAAAACCATTTTTGAAAATCCAATCCTTTGAAAAACAAGATAAAAAAAAATGGGATCGTAGAACAAGAATTCAAGTTTTTGAAGATTTAAAAAAAAATAATCAAAATGTAACTATTCGTGTTGTACCAAAGCACTTATTGAAAAAAAATAATCCATTTTTATATTTATCAAGCACTTCGAATTCTTTAATAATAGATTGTAATGAAAATGGTTATTATTCAACTTATCAAACTGATAGATATGGTTTTAATAATCCAGATAATGAATGGGATAAAGAAGAAATCGAGTATCTTTTAATTGGGGACTCATTTGCTAATAGTGCTTGTGTAAATAGACCAGATGACATTGGATCTGTTTTAAGAACAATTTCAAATAAATCGGTGTTGAGTCTTGGTGTAAACGGAAATGGACCTTTATTAGAATATGCCACTTTAAGAGAATATTTAGACACAAATATAAAAAAAGTTTTGTGGATTTACTATGAAGGAAACGATTTTAAAGATCTACAAAATGAGAAAAAAAATAGAATTTTAATGAATTATATTAAAGATTTAACCTATTCTCAAAATCTTAAAATAAAACAAAAAGAAATAGATTATTTTAATAGAAAATATATTGATCAGATGAGTTTAATAAAAAAAAATAAAAAAACGAAATTTGAAAAATATATTAAATTTGTAAAGTTATATAATACAAGATTATTAATCTTTCCATCAAAATCTTATACGCCAGAATTGTTACCAGAGTTTAAAAAAATACTTCAATTAGCAAGAGAGTTTACAAAAAAAAATAACTCAAAATTATACTTCATATACTTACCTGAATATAATCGTTATAAAATAACCTATGACGATACAAATTATAATTTAATTAAAAATATTGTAACCGAATTAAAAATCCCTTTTATTGATATACATAAAGAAGTTTTTGAAAATGAACTAAATCCTTTAAAATTATTTCCATTTGAATTACCTGGGCACTATAATGTTGATGGATATAAAAAGGTTGCTGAAACTATTTATAAATTTACTAAAGATTAAACTCTACTCTCCATATATCGTCTGATTAAGTTTTGCAAAAGTAGCAGAGGCTTGTGGTTTAAAAGGTATTACAACATTTATTGAAGTGATATTAAATCAAGAATTAGGTGAACCTTTTAGAAGAGATGCCATGAAAAAACCAGTGAGAGTAGCTGGTATTAAAAAAGAGGACATGAAGAAACAACCTTCTTTAAATTCGTAAGTTTTAATTATAAAGAATTCACTAAAAATCTATTTATGACTGCCTATCTTGGCAAATTCCTCTAATTCTTTATTTAATTGTTTTTTTGATGATAAAAAGCTGCATTTATATTGTTTTCCACCTTTAGTGTGGTTTAAAATTAAATTATTTTTATCTATTTCACCAACATATCTTATTTCAATAATATTTGATTTTACCTCTTCATAGTTCAAATTAAGAAACTTGATTTCGTCTGTTTTATCTATGAAATAACTTTGTACGTTATCTAAATTTTCAAAAAAAAAGTAAAATGGATAGCCTCTTACAGTTTCTTTTTTAGCTTCACATTTCATAGACTTTCCCAATATTTCATTACCAAAAGAATTTGAAGAAAACATCACGCAAACTAATATTAGAAAAAGTTTTTTCATTCTATAAATTCATATCAGGCCAGTCTTTGTCATTATATCTATCAAGTTCTTTTTTTGTGATTGGTCTAAACAATATCCACCCAATAACAATTGCTAAAGCCAGTAGTATTAATGTTTGCATGATTTAATTTATTACAGACATAGGATCTAGTCTAGTCTGAAACCAATTTACTCTAAAATCTAGATGTGGACCAGTTGATCTTCCTGTTGAACCTACAGTTCCAATGATGTCTCCTTGATTAATTTTATCTCCTACAGACACCATTACATTTTCAAGATGTGAATAAATAGTTGAGATGCCATGACCATGATCTATAATTATTGTTCCACCAGTATAATAAAGATCATCTTCTGCCATGGTGACAATACCTGATCCAGATGATTTGATCATAGTGCCTTGTTTAGCAGCAATATCAATTCCATAGTGAGGCCATTTCGGTTTACCATTTAAAATTCTCTGGCTTCCATAGACACCACTAATGATACCTTCAACTGGCATAATAAATTGATTTTTGAAAAAGGGTAAATCTGAGTTAATTGCTCTTGCTTCACCAATTTTATTATTTTCTTCTTTTATTCTTTTGTAAACAGACTCTGGGGGTGTGACTTTACTTTCTTCTAAACCATCTATTCTTTGAATATTATATTTTCTTTTAAGAACTTTCTTTATTATTTTATCCTTTTTTCCATTAATAATTTTTGTAATTGTTAAATCAAATTTTCTGTCTCTATCTAGACCAAAAACAAAAAAACCATCCTCAGATACTTTAACTTGTTTTTTATCTATTATAATTTTTGCTGTTGGATCAGTCTGTCCAATAATAAAATGTCCTTGTAGAAATTTTCCTGTAAATTCTATTGCTACTAAATGTGTAGGTATAAAACAAAAAATTAAAAAAAATAATCTAGTTATTATCTTGCAGTCCATCCACCATCAACCAATAATGAAGTTCCTGTAATCATTGCTGCAGCATCAGAGGCAAGAAAAACAGCTGCACTTGAAACATCAGAAAGTTCAGCAAATTTTCCCAACGGAATATTTCCTAAAACTTCTTTTTTAAATTTTTTACTTTTTAGAAATTTTTTTGTCATAGGGGTAACCACAAATGTAGGACAAACTGTATTTACTCGTATGTTGTATTTTGCAAGATCAATTGACATACCTTTTGTTAATCCCTCTAAACCAAATTTAGTCATGTTGTATACACTTCGAATAGGACCTCCAACATGTCCCATTTGCGATGACATGTTGACGATTGAACCACCAATTTTTTTTCTATTTTTTGATTTTATCATTTTAAGAGCACACAGCTGAGCAAGGTTAAAAGTTGCAATCGTATTAATCTTTACAAGATATTCCATGTTTTTAGTTTTCACTTTTGTAAAATGCTCTGGAATATTATTACCAGCATTATTAATCAAAATATCTATTTTTGGTTGTTTATTAATAATGCCTTTAATTTCATTATAATTTGTGATGTCACAAACATAAGATTTACATTTTGACTTTAATTTTTTAATCTTTTTTGAAACTTCATCTAAATCTTTTTTAGTTCTACTAATTATAATTAAATTTGCTCCAGCTTCTGCGAGAGCTATTGCGCAAGCTCTTCCAAGCCCTTTGCCAGCACCAGTGACAACTGCTGTTTTATTCTTTAAGTTATAATTTTTTAAATACATTATAAAAACAATATTTTAATATCTGTGTAAATCAATTCAATAGCAACAATTAATATTGCAATCAATCCTGCCCAAGCAATCCATTTATATTTCTTAATCCAATTTGATATCAAAGTTGCTGCAAATGCCATTAATGCAATTGATAAAACCAGACCAAATACTAATAATCCATAATGATCTCCAGCTGCCCCGGCAACTCCTAAAACATTATCCAAACTCATTGTAAAATCTGCTAAGAGGATTGTCCAAATCGCTTTAAAAAAACTTGAATTATCAACTTTAATATCATCATGATTTTCAGAACCTTTAATTACATCTACATATAATTTGTAGACGATATAAAGAAGAAGCAAACCTCCAAAAAGCCTTAGCCCAGTTATTTGAAGTAAATATGCAGTCAGTAAAGTTAAAATAATTCTTAAAACAACCGCACCACCAATTCCAAAAATAATAATTTTTCTTCTTTGCTCTAAAGGGAATTTTGATGCAACCATGCCAATTATTATTGCATTGTCTCCCGCAAGGACTAAATCGATTAAAATGATTTGAGTTAATATAGTTAGTTGTTCTGGTGTAAATAATTCAGCAAACATCAATGGGTAAGTATCATATCTGCACCTTTTTCTGCAATCATTATTGTAGGTGCATTAGTATTACCTGATGTAATGTTTGGCATTATAGAAGCATCAATTACTCTTAAATTTTCAATTCCTTTTACTTTTAATTTTTCATCAACTACAGCCATATCATCTTGACCCATTTTACATGTGCCAACTGGATGAAAAATTGTTTGTGCAAAATCTGAACCTGCTTTTACAAGTTCCTCATCATCATTAATATCAATACCTGGTCTATACTCCTCAGGTTTATATTTTTTAAATGTTTTAGATTCCATGACAATTTTTCTTGTAAGTTTTAATCCTCTAGCTGCAATCATTCTGTCGTGATCGGTTGAAAGATAATTCATTTTTATTTTTGCATATGTTCTGGAATCTTTATCTACAATACTCACATGTCCTCTACTTGTAGGTCTAATATTTGAAACAGTAGGTGTGAAAGCATGAAAATCATGATTTTTAGTTGCTCCTAGGGTGTCCATACTCATTGGTTGTACGTGCCATTGTAGATCTGGTAATTCTAATGAGGGATCACTTTTAGCAAACATACACATTTGGCTCGCTCCCATAGTCATTGGTCCACTTCGATTAAAAACATATTCCAGACCAATCATTAATTTTCCAAATAAACTATTAACCTTTTTATTTAGCGATTTAAGTCCCTGAATTTTATATATAGGTCTAAACATCAAGTGGTCTTGTAAATTTTCACCCACACCTTTTAACTCTTGCACTACATCTATACCTAAATTTTTTAATTTTTGAGAATTTCCTATTCCAGAAGTTTGTAATATCTGAGGTGAACCTATTGAACCTGATGATAAAATTATTTCTTTATTACAAGTAAGTTTTTTAAGCTCATCACCTTGCCAGTATTCAATTCCTATAGCAGTTTTACCTTTGAAATTAATTTGTTTTACATGAGCATTGGTTATGGTTTTTAAATTTTGTCTGTTCTTTATTGGATTTAAATATCCAACTGATGTACTACATCTAAAGCCATCTTTTTCGGTAACTTGAAAATAACCACATCCATGATTGTTGCCTGTGTTAAAATCTTTTGTTTTGGGGATACCAAACTCTTCGGCAGCATTTTGAAATTCATTCAATAACGGTAATTGTATTCTTTGATCAGAAACTGATAGAGGCCCTCCAATACCATGAAATTCATCTTTTCCTCTCTCTTGGTTTTCTGCCTTTATAAAATATGGCAGAACATCATCCCAACCCCAACCAGTATTTCCTAATTGTCGCCAAATATCATAATCTCTGCTTTGTCCTCTTATATAAAGTAGTCCGTTGATCGAAGAGCTACCACCTAATGTTTTACCTCTTGGATAACGAATTGACCTATTGTTCATTGAAGCATCAGGCTCGGTTTTATAACACCAATCAACAGAGGGATTGTGCATAGTTTTAAAATATCCAACAGGTATATGTATCCATGGATAATTATCTTTTCCACCAGCTTCAATTAATACGACTTTGTTATTTGAATTCTCAGAAAGTCTGTTTGCCAGAACACATCCTGCAGATCCTGCTCCAATAATTACGTAATCAAAATTTTCCATCAATAGTTGAATCGTTTTTTAGTTTAAGCTTTTTAATGCTTTTACACTTATATTTATCGATTGTCACTTGTGTCAGGTTTGTTTTTCTGATTGAATTAAACAAGTTAAATTTAACTAACAAGAGGATAAATAATGAAAAAAATCATTTCAATGTTATTTGCAACAATTTTAGTTCTTGGATTTACTTCAAGTGCCAATGCTGCAAAAACATTAAAGTGTCAAACTGTTCTTAACACTAAAGCTGATGAGGTAAAAATGTTAAAGGACTTTACTGACACAGTAACTGAATTAACGAGTGGATCGTTAAAATTTGAAATATTGCCAGCTGGCGCAGTTGTAGGAGTTAAAGAAACTCTAGATGCTGTTGATAAAGGTTTGATTGATTGTGGTTTCGCATGGACTCACTATTGGTCAGGTGATCACCCTGCGGCTATGTTATTTGGTTCGCCAGTAGCTGGTGGTGGAGTAGGTATTGACAATATCGCGTTCCTATCATGGTTCCAATATGGTGGTGGTAAAGAGTTATACGACCAACTTTGGAAAGAAATGGGAAGAGATATTAAAGGATTTATGATTCAACCAGTTGGTCCAGAAGCTTTAGGTTGGTTTCCAAAACCAATTAAAGATATGGCTGACTTTAGAAAATATAAGTTCAGAACTCCTCCAGGAATTCCAGGACAAACTTATAAAGACATTGGTATAGCGTCTGTTGCAATGGGTGGTGGAGATATTCTGCCAGCTCTTGAAGCAGGAACTATCGATGCTGCTGAGTGGTGTTGTCCAAAACCAGACTTAACATTTGGTTTTCAAAAAGTGTTAAAGCACTATTACTTACAAGGTTTACACCAGGTAGTCGTAAATGCTGACTTTTACATTACTGGAAAAACATATAATGCTATGAGTGCTCATGAGAAAAAGTCACTTGAAGTAGCTGCTAATGCTTCATTAGCAAAATCTTTAAGTTACAGAATCTATGAGAATGGTAAAGCTTTAAAAGAACTAACAGAAGTTCATGGAGTAATTTTAGAAGATACGCCTTCAGATTATTTCACAGAATATATGGCTGCTGCAAAAGCTTCTTTAAACAAGAATGCTAAAGATAATAAATTTTTCAATGAAGTATATACTTCAATGAAAGAATTTGCTGATATTGCAGTTCCTTTCTGGAGCGGTTCTCAAATGTCTAATGCGAAGCTAGGAATGGCTCACGCAGCAACATTAAAGTAATCAGTAATCAATCTTGATTTTTTAGAGCGGACTTTTAAAGTCCGCTCTAATTTTTTTAACTAAAATTTTATGGCAGACGAACCTGGTAAACTAGATATCTCTGATGAAATGATTGCCGAAAGGCGAGGTGGATCAGGTAAAATGCCAACCGATATGCCATCATGGATGGCTAAATCTATTGTTAATATTGATAAATTTAGTAAGTGGATTGGTAGTATTGTTTGTTGGATACTGATGCCACTCATTTTTGCAATGACCTATGAAGTTCTTGCAAGAAAATTATTTTTAGCACCAACAATTTGGGCTTACGACATAAGCCGTTTTCTTTATGGCGCATTATTTATGCTTGGTGCAGGATATGCTCTTTCTAGAGGAGTGCATATAAGAGCAGATTTTTTATACAGAAATTTTAAAACTAAAACACAAGGTCTTATTGATTTCTGGTTATATCTTTTATTTTATTTTCCAGGACTAATTGTTTTTCTTTATATGACTATAGGTTTTGTTGAAGAGTCAATGAGAAGGGGTGAACGAGGGATGGATACTACTTGGATGCCCTATATGTGGCCCATCAAAACGTGTTTGTTACTTGGAATTATTTTTTTATTAATTCAAGGTTTCTCAGAATTACTAAAAAGTTATTGGGCAGCTAAAAAAGGTGAGTGGCCAGGAGAGAAAAAATGATAGCAGAATTCATTGATCCGGCTATTTTAGGTTTCATTTTAGTTGGCGTGATGCTATTTGCAATATTTATAGGGTTTCCCATTTCATTCACTTTAATATTTCTAGGATTTGTATTTGGTTATCTTGGGTTTGGAAAATTAGTTTTTTATTTAATGACCCTTCAATTTTCAATGGTCATGACCGAACAAACGCTCGCCGCCGTCCCACTCTTTGTTTTTATGGGTATTATGATGGAACAAGCTGGATTGATGGAAAGATTGTTTTCAGCATTTCAAATGATGCTAGCGAAAGTTAAGGGTTCTTTATATTATGCAGTTTTATTCGTTTCAGTTATATTCGCGGCAGCAACAGGAATTGTTGGTGCATCAGTGACAATTCTGGGAATTATGGCTGCTAAGTCAATGAACAGATCAGGTTATGATGTAAAACTTGCTGCTGGTACTATTACTGCTGGTGGTACTTTAGGAATTTTAATTCCACCAAGCATTATGCTTGTTGTAATGGGACCTATTATGGAAATTCCAGTTATAGATTTATTTGCAGCTGCAATTTTACCAGGAATTCTTCTTGCAAGTTTGTATGCAGCTTACACAACAATCAGATGCATGATTAATCCAAAACTTGGACCTGTATTACCTGATGACATGAGAGCTGCTAGCATGAAAGAAGTATGGATAGAATTTTTCTTAGGTTTGGTTCCTCCAGCAGCTTTAGTATTTGCTGCATTAGGTAGTATTTTATTTGGGTTTGCAACTCCAACAGAAGCAGCAGGTTGTGGAGCTATGGGCGCTTTATTACTTTCATTAGCTTATAAAAAATTAACTCTTTCAAAACTTCAAGAAGCATTAGTGAAAACATTAGAGATTACTGCTTTAATAATGGTGTTAGTCGCAGCATCAAATTTTTTTGGAGCAGTTTTTGCAAGATTAGGAACTCCAACTTTATTAACTGAATTTTTATTAGGTTTAGAGATGAACAAGTATTTGATTCTAGCAATGATCATGGTGATGATCTTTTTATTGGGTTGGCCACTAGAATGGGTACCAATTGTTATGATTATTATTCCAATAATTTTACCATTAGTAGAAGCGTTAGGATTTAATTTAACTTGGTTTGCAATTTTAGTTGCCGTTAATTTGCAAACCGCCTGGCTCTCACCTCCAGTAGCACTCTCAGCTTATTTCTTAAAAGGAGTTGTTCCTGAATGGGATTTAAAAGATATTTATTATGGAATGATGCAGTTTATGGTCCTTCAAGTAATAGGATTAGTTTTGATCATTATATTTCCTAAAATTGCACTTTGGTTACCAACTCTCTTATATGGACAGTAGAATATTAAAGTTTTATATTGTCTAAGTGAGTCAGCAAAAAATAAAAAAAACTCTCATTAATTGGGATTTAGTAACTGTTAACCCTAACAATAAAACTTGGGACTGGAAAGATTTGTTTTGTTTTTGGGGGGTTAATATTCAAAGTGTTATTGGATTTTCACTAATTGCATCTTTGTACTTAATTTATAATTTAAATACTGCAGTAGTTCTTTTTGGAACAATTTTAGGAACTTTTTTTGTTTATATATTTTGTAACTTAATTGGAAAACCATCCCAGAAATTTGGATTACCATTTGTTGTCTTATTAAGATCGTCATTAGGATTTAGAGGCGCCCAATTTTTTGGGTTGTTGAGAAGTATTGTTGGAATATTTATGTTTGGCATCCAAACATATTTCTTATCAAAAGCGATTGGTTTTTTAATTAGGGTTTTAATGTACTCAGTAGATAATTCAATTTTACAAAAAGAAATTTTATTAGTTTTTTTTATAGGTTTAAACATTATTGATTGGGCCGCTATATTGATTTCAATTATGCTGCAAACTTACTTATTTAGTGTTGGCATGAATTATAACAAAAAATTAATCAAGTTTTCTGCATTAATTATATACGCTGCAATGATAATGTTTTTCTTTATTGTTTTATTATCCGATGTAAAACTGACTGCTCAGTCTTTCATAGATGTTTTAGATTTTCAAAATATCTTTAATCCAAATAATGTTGGTCCAATAATTACAGTTGCAGGGACTACATTTACCTTTTTTTCAATTATAATTTTATCATTTGGTGATTTTTCAAGATATGTTAAAAATGAACAAGAGCTGAAAAAAGGTAATTTAAGCTTAATTTTAAATCTAATAATTTTTTCATTTTTTGCATTATTTATAGTTACAGGTGCTGATGCATTTCAGAATTTAAATGAGCAAAATGTAGAGATGATCTTAACTAACCCAACAGATATAATCGGAAAATTAGATAATATTCTTTTGGTTTCTTTAGCCTTAATTTTTATTATTATTGCTTCTGCATCAACAAATTTGATAGCAAACTTTATTCCCTCTCAATATACATTAATTAATTTTGACCCCTCATCTTTTTCTTTAAAAAGTGCAAGTTATGTAATTGCTATTTTTGGATTTATTATAGGAGTTTTTTGGTTAACTTTTTTAAGCCAGGTTGGGGTCTTATCTTATATAGATACGATCGGTGCTTTTTTTGGTCCTCTATTTGGTTTAATGATTGCTGATTTTTATATGGTTAAAAAAGGAAAATTAGAAAACAAAGATATATATTCACTTGAAACTAGTGGCACTTATTATTACTCAGGAGGATGGCACCTTAAAGGAGTTTATTCTTTAATTTTAGGATTTATTTTTTCTGCTTCAACAATTTGGAACACCAATTTTATGTTTTTACAATCTTACTCATGGATTATGGGTGCTTTTGTTACAGCTTTTGTTTATTACCTCTTAGCTAGAGAGTAGTTTTATGGATAAAATTTCTTTTGATTTTAAAGGCAGAACTGCAATTGTCACTGGTGGTGCACAAGGCTTTGGTTTAGACATTGCAAAAAGATTAATAAGGTCGGGTGCGAGTGTGATTATCTGGGACAATGATCAGAAAATGGTCGAAAAAGCGATTGAGGATATTAAAAGTCCCAATCTAAGTTTTAATATTGTTGATATTTCAAATTATTCTAAAGTTGAAGAATGTGTGCAAGAAATCACTAAGCAAAAAAATATTGATATATTGATTAATAACGCTGGTATTACTGGTCCAACAGCAACTTTGTGGGAATATGATATTGAGATGTGGAAAAAGGTTGTTGATATAAATTTAATGGGCACTTTTAATTGTTGTCGAACAATTGTGCCAAATATGATCAAAAATAATTATGGCAGAATAGTTAATGTAGCTTCAGTTGCAGGTAAAGATGGCAACGCAAACGCGAGTGCCTATAGCGTTGGAAAAGCTGGAGCAATTGGACTAACAAAATCATTAGGTAAAGAGCTTGCGGATAAGAATATAGCAGTAAATGCTGTTACTCCCGCAGGTGCTAAAACCAGAATTTTGGACCAAATGACCAAAGAACACGTCCAAAGAATGTTATCCAAAGTGCCTAGAGGGCGATTTCTTGAGGTTGAGGAGTTTACCTCTTTAGTCTGCTGGTTATCTTCTGAGGAGAACACATTCTCAACCGCTGCAGTTTTTGATATCAGTGGGGGTCGTTCGACCTATTAACTTCTTGGTTTTATCTCTACTATCTTAGTTTGATTTAGTTTGGCCCTGCCAAATTTTACATCTTTTGACATCACTGGAGCAAAAATCATTATTGACCAGTAAATTAATAAAATAAAAATGGAAATTGTCTTCATAATTTATATATACGAATAGAAATTGATTTTTGATTGTTTAAATTTTGTCAAAATAATGTATTAACAATTTTTTTTAAAAATTTATGAAAATATTTTTAAAACTTTTAATCAGTCTCTTTTTATTTACTGAGATAGGTGGAGCTAGTGAAATAAAAGTATTTGAATTTACCGAAGCTGAGCTTTCACAGCTTGAAGTCAGAAAGGTGAGAGGTGCGGACAATAAAACAAATTATTCGCTTGGATCCAATGAAAATGGCAATTTTTTAAAATCAGTTGCCGATAATGCTGCCTCTGGTTTAGGAAAAGAAGTAAAAATTGACCTTAACAAGACACCTTTTATTAATATTACATGGAAAGTTGAAAAAGATTTATCTGGGATAAAAGAAAATACAAAAAAAGGACATGATTTTGCAGCCAGAGTATTCGCAGTAAAAAAGACTGGTGCAACACCACTTTCTAATAGGGCAATAAACTATGTTTTCTCAAGTAATAATGAAATTGGATTTAGCTCACCAAGCCCTTATACCAAAAAGTCTATAGATAATGTTTTATCTACTACTAAAAATAATCTCAATCAGTGGGTTACTGTCAAAGCAAATGTTAAAGAAGATTTTAAAAAATTCCACGATTTAGATGTTAATGAATTAGACGGGCTAGCTATAATGTCTGATACTGATAATTCTAAAATGAAAGCTATAGCATATTTTCAAAATATCTATTTTTCGGCAAATTAGAGAATTATTTGATATAATTTTATTATGCATGAAAATTTTTTTCATAAATTAAAAGTTTATTATGAAGATACAGACTCTGGTGGAGTGGTTTATTATGCTAATTATTTAAAATACTTAGAGAGAGCAAGAACAGAGGCTCTATTTTCAATAGGTTTTAGTAATAAGAAAGTTCAGGAACAATTTGAGTCATTTATAATTGTTAAGTCTTGTAACATTGAATATAAAAAATCAGCTTTTTTAGAGGATGAATTAACTATTAGATCTTTTGTTAAATCTGTGACTAAAACCTCTTTCTTTATGAACCAAATTATTACAAAAGATGAAGATATTATAGTTGAAGCACAAGTTCATTTAGTTTTTGTAAACAAAGATGGCAAACCAGTTAAAATTCCTAAAGATATATACTCAAAATTTAAACCTTACTTCTGTGACACAATTAAAGCGTAGCAAATTTTTTTGCTTTTTTAAATAAACTGTTAATCATTAAAGGTGTTACAACTTTAGTATTAACATTTCTAGGGCTAGGATGATAACAGGCAATTAATATTCTATTATCGGGTAGTAAATATTT
>CACMUH010000017.1:0-17993 GCA_902616875.1 uncultured Pelagibacteraceae bacterium | reverse complement strand
TAGATACCCCTATGACAGTTGAAGAAGCTAAAGAGTTCTGTAAGCAAAAAATCCAAAATAAACAATGAATGATATAAAAGAAATCCTTTCAAAATATAAAAAGATCGCAATGGTCGGAGTGAGCAATGATCCTACAAAAGCATCAACCATTGTCATGAAATATATGCAGAAATATGGTTTTAAAGTTTACCCTGTAAATCTTAAAGCTGAAGGTCAAAAAATTTTAGGAGAATACGTGTGTGGTAAAATTACCGATATTAAAGACAAAGTGGATATAGTAAATGTATTTAGACCCTCAAAAGAAGCTTTAGATATTGCAAAAGATGCAGTTAATATTAAAGCAAAAGTTTTGTGGTTACAGCTTGGAATTAAAAATGAACAAGCAAAAAAATTAGTTATTAAAAACAAAATTGAATATATCGAGGATAGATGTACCAAAATGGAATATCAAAAACATTTCTTAAAAATACGTCAAGCTTTTCCTGTTCTTCAAGACTAAAATCAATAATTTTTAGAAAATGATAAAAAAAATTCAAATAATATTAAATACACTTTTTATTTTTTTTATTTTTATAACAATAGCAAAGGCAGAATTACTAAAACCTAATAGTGATATCAAACCTGATAGAGTTATAGAAATTCAATTATCAGGACTTCAAAATAATGACCTTATTTATAAGGATAGCGGTATAGAGCAGACTTGGAACTTTGCCCATCCTAACAATAAAAAAGTTACTGGACCTTTAGATAAATTTAAAAGAATGATTAAAGGAGATTCTTATCAAATGATGATCAATCACTTAAGTCACACCATAACAAAGCTTGGAAGTGGTGAAAATTGGGCTCAATTTGAAGTGATCCTTTTAGATAAAGATAAAATCTATCATAAGTTTAACTGGCAAGTTGAAAAGTATGAAACAGAAGGTCCGCTCAAAGATTGCTGGCTAACAACTATGGTCTCTAGCCCAATCCCATTAGGGAGCTCCATATGATTAAAAATGACAATTTTGTTTCGTTATGAATAAAAATTTAGTAGGAATCGCTTAATGAAATCAAAAACTAAAGTGGTTGTAGTTGGTGGTGGCGTCGTTGGAGTCAGTGCTCTTTATCATTTAGCAAAAAAAGGCTGGTCTGATGTTGTTTTAGTTGAGAGAAAAGAACTTACATCTGGATCAACTTGGCATGCAGCAGGATTACTTCCGCTGTTTAATATGAGTTACTCGGTTGGTCAATTGCATAAGTATGCAGTTAATCTTTATAAAACATTAGAGGAAGAGACAGGGAAAAATGTTGGCTTTAGTGTTGTTTCAAATATTCGTTTAGCAAGTACCAAAGATAGAATGGATGAATATCATCAGTATGCTGGTGTTGCTAAAACAATTGGTGTTGATGTAAAATTTTTAACACCACAACAAGTAAAAGAAATTTGGCCTTTATGTCATACCGATGATTTAATTGGAGCTATTCAACACCCTGAAGATGGATATATTCAGCCAGCTGATCTAACGCAAGCTTTAGCCGCAGGTGCAAGAAATAGAGGAGCAGAGATTTATAGAAATACTGCTGTTACAGCAATCCGACAAACAAAAAGTGGTTGGGTAGTTGAGACTGATAAAGGTTCAATTGAATGTGAACATGTTATTTCTTGCTCAGGAAATTTTGCACGTCAAACAGGTGAAATGGTTGGATTAGATATTCCAGTAATACCTGTTGAACATCAATATATCGTGACAGAACCTCATCCAGAAATTCAAAAAAGAAAAAAAGCAGGATTACCCGAGATGGGTGTCTTAAGAGATAGTGATAGCAGATGGTATATGAGAGAAGAAGCAGGAGGATTAATTTTAGGTCCTTATGAAGATGGTGCTCCAGCTTGTTATGTTGAAGGACCATCAAAAGACTCTGAATATGAATTATTTCAAGAAGATTTAGATCGACTGGCACCTCATATTGAAGGTGCTATTCACAGAGTTCCTGCTTTTGGTGAGGTGGGAGTTAAAAAAGTTTACAATGGAGCAATTTGTTATACGCCTGACGGTAATCCAATAGTTGGTCCAGCTTGGGGATTGAAAAATTTTTGGATTAATGAGGGGCATAGTTTTGGTATCACAGCTGCTGGTGGTGCAGGTTGGCAACTAGCAGAGTGGATTGTTGATGGAGAACCAACAATTGATATGCTTGGTGTTGAACCTAGACGTTACGGAAATTACGCAACCAAATCTTATTTAAAAGCAAAAAACGAGGAAGCTTATAGCCATGTTTTTATTGTTCATTATCCTGATGAGGAAAGACCAGCTGCAAGACCATTAAGAACTTCTCCATGTTATGAAAGAATGAAAGACTTAGGTGCTGTGTTTGGTCAAAAGTTTGGTTGGGAGAGACCCAATTTTTTTGCAACAGATGGTATGGAGCAAAAAGATGATTGGTCATTTAGAAGATCAAGATGGTTTGATGCAATTAAAAAAGAGTGTCAGAATGTAAAAGAAAATGTTGGCCTATTAGATATGACGGCATTTGCAAAATGTCGAATTAAAGGTCCTAAAGCTGAGGAATTTTTAGATTATTTAGTTGCAAATAAACTTCCAAAAAAAATTGGCAGAATAAATCTATGTCATGCACTTAATACAAAAGGTGGAGTTCATTCAGAATTTACAATCATGAAAGAGGCCGAAAACAGCTATTACCTTGTTTCAGCAGGTGCAAATTTAAGACTAGATCATGATTGGATACAAAAGTGGATGCCAACTGATGGATCAGTGATATTTGAAGATTTAACTAATAGCACAGGGGTACTTGTCGTAGCTGGACCAAAAGCAAGACAATTAATGCAAAAAGTTTCTACAGATGATTTTTCCAATGAAAACTTTAAATGGTTAACAGCTAAAAATGTTAATGTTGGTTATGCTCCAGTAAATGCAATGCGAGTAAACTTTGTTGGAGAACTGGGTTGGGAGTTACATCATCCAATTGAGTATCAAAATCATATTTTTGATAAATTAATGGAAGCTGGAAAAGATTTAGGACTGAAACCTTTTGGAATAAGAGCAATGAATAGTTTGAGAATTGAAAAATCTTATAAATTAGTTGGGACAGAATTATCAATAGAATATTCACCATATGAGTCAGGCTTAGATAGGTTTGTACATCCCAACAAAGGAAATTTCATAGGTTTAGAAGCATTAAACAAGTGGAGAGAAAAAGGTTTTGATAATAAATTAGTTACTCTCGAAGTTCATAATACAACTGACTCAGATGTATTAGGAAATAATCCAATTTATAAAGATGACAAAGTTGTTGGAAGAGCTACAGGCGGTGAATATGGATTTAGATTAGATAAGTCAATTGCATTAGCAATGGTAAAACCAGACTTAGCTAATGTAGGGGAAAAACTTAAGGTTGATATTTTAGGCAAGATGTATGAAGCTACAATATTGGATGAAAGTCCTTATGATGCTGAAAATAAATTGTTGAGAGCCTAATGAAAATTTTAGTCGCAGTAAAAAGGGTAATTGATTACAACGTTCAAATTAGAGTTAAGGAAGACAACACAGGTGTTGTAACTGACAATGTTAAAATGTCTACTAATCCACCTGATGATAATGCAATCGAAGAAGCAGTTAAAATTAAAGAAGCCGGTAAAGCAACAGAAGTCGTTGCAGTAAGTATTGGTGAAGAAAAAGCTCAAGAAACAGTTCGTAAAGCTTTAGCAGTTGGGGCAGATAGAGGAATACTTGTTAAGACTGAGGGTATAATTGAACCACTTGCAGTTTCAAAATTGTTACAAAAAATTGTTGAAAAAGAAAAACCAGATTTAGTTTTTATGGGCAAACAAGCAATTGATGATGATTGTAATCAGACAGGTCAAATGTTAAGTGCACTTTTAAATTGGCCTCAAGCAACTTTTGCATCTAAAATTGAAATCAAAGAAGGTAAATTAGAAGTTACAAGAGAAATAGATGAAGGTTTAGAAACAATTGAAATTAATGTTCCAGCAATAGTAACTTGTGACTTGAGATTAAACGAACCAAGGTATGCTTCATTACCAAATATTATGAAGGCAAAGAAAAAGCCTATAGAACAATTAAATGCGTCAGATTTAGGGGTAGATATAACTCCTAGAATCGAGCAAGTTAAAGTTGAAGAGCCACCAAAGAGAAAAGCAGGAATAAAAGTTTCAAGTGTTGCTGAGTTGGTTCAAAAATTAAAAAATGAAGCTAAAGTAATATAATGTCGGTTTTATTAATTGCAGAACATAACAATAAAGAATTAAAGCCTTTTACACTTAATGCAAGTACAGCAGCTTCTCAAATTGATAGTGACGTACATGCAGTAATTATTGGCAATAATTGTGATGAAGCTGCAAAAGCGCTTTCAGAATTACCATTAATCAAAAAAGTTATTCAAGTTGAAGCTGCTCACTATGAAAACTTTGTTGCTGAAAATTTTGCGCCCGTAATAGTAAAATTAGCTGAAAACTATTCACATATTATCAGTTCAGCGAATACTTTTGGCAAAAATTTAATGCCAAGAGTTGCTGCTGCTTTAGATACATCTCAAATAAGTGATATTATCAAAGTTATTGCGCCTGATACTTTTTTAAGACCAATTTATGCAGGAAACGCTTTTGCTACTGTTAAAAGCAAGGATGCAAAAAAATGTGTAACCATTAGACCTACATCTTTTGATCCATGTGAAAGCTCAGGTGGATCAGCTCCTATAGAAAAAGCAGATCCTGGTGAAGAATTTGCAAAAACAAAATTTATCAAAAGAGAAGAAGTCAAATCAGACAGACCTGAACTTGGTACAGCAAGAGTTGTTGTTTCTGGCGGAAGAGGAATGCAGAGTGGAGATAATTTTAAATTGATTACTTCTTTAGCTGATAAATTAAATGCAGCTATCGGAGCCTCAAGAGCCGCAGTTGATGCAGGATATATAAGTAATGATCATCAGGTTGGTCAAACTGGAAAAGTTGTTGTTCCTGATTTGTATATCGCTGTTGGTATCTCAGGTGCTATTCAACATTTAGCTGGTATGAAGGAAAGTAAAGTGATCGTGGCGATCAATAAAGATGGTGAAGCACCAATTTTTAGTGTCGCAGATTATGGATTGGAAGCTGATCTTTTTGAAGCAGTTCCTCAGTTCTTGGAGGAATTGAACAAATTAAACACTATACAAAAATAATATAATCTGTAAAAAATTAAGTATGTCCAGAGAGACAATGGAATATGATGTAGTTATTGTAGGCGGTGGTCCATCAGGACTAGCCACAGCTATTAGATTAAAACAATTAAATTCAGAACTAAATATTTGTTTGTTAGAAAAAGCATCTGAACTAGGTGCACATATATTAAGTGGGAATGTTTTTGAAACAAGAGCTTTAGATGAACTAATTCCTGGTTGGAAAGAGTTAGATGCACCTATCAAAACTAAAGTTACTAAAGAAAAATTTTTATTTTTAGGAAAGAATAATTCATTAAGCTGGCCAACCTGGTTACTACCTGCGGTTCAAAAAAATCATAAAAATTACATCATAAGCCTTGCAAATTTATGCCGATGGCTTGCAGAACAAGCTGAGGCACTTGGTGTTGAAATTTTTCCAGGATTTCCAGCAAGTGAAATATTATATAACGATGACGGCTCTGTTAAAGGAGTTGCAACTCAAGATATGGGTTTAGATAAAGAAGGAAATAAAAAAGATAGTTATGAGCCTGGTATTGATCTTATTGGTAAAGTAACTGTTTTTGCAGAAGGCTGTAGAGGTCATTTGGGTAAACAATTAATTAACAAGTTTGAATTAGATAAAGGAAAAGATCCTCAACAATATGGAATTGGTTTTAAAGAAATTTGGGAAATAGATGAAAAAAATCATGAAGAGGGAATGGTCATGCATACAGCTGGTTGGCCATTAGATAAAAATACTTATGGTGGAAGTTTTATATATCACGCTGAGAACAAACAAGTTTTCTTAGGTTATGTCATTGGATTAGATTATAAAAATCCTCACTTATCTCCTTTTGATGAATTTCAAAGATTTAAAACTCATCCAGCAATCAGAAAAATTATTGAAGGTGGAAAAAGAATTTCTTATGGAGCGCGAGCTTTAATTGAAGGTGGTTTTCAAAGTTTACCAAAAATGTTTATGCCTGGAGCATTACTTGTTGGATGTGATGCGGGTACGCTAAATATGCCTAAGATAAAAGGTTCGCATACAGCCATGAAAAGTGGGATGATAGCCGCCGAAACTATTGATGAACATTTTAAATTGAAAAAAGATTTGTCGATCTTTGAGAAAAAGTTCAAAAATAGCTGGGTTTATGACGAGCTTTATAAGGCTAGAAATGTCAAACCAAGTTTTAGTTGGGGTCTTGTTTTGGGTATTATTTTTACAGGAATAGATCAAATTTTATTCAGAGGCAGAATGCCTTTTACCTTAAAACATAAACATGCTGATCACGAAACACTTAAGCCAGCAAATGAAATGCCTAAAATTGAGTACCCAAAACCTGATAATATCATCACTTTTGATAAAACAAGCTCGGTCTATTTAACTGGTACAAATCACGCCGATAATCAACCGGTGCATTTGAAATTGAAAGATCCAAATTTGCCAATTAGTTATACGTTAGAAAAATTTGATGAACCTGCTCAAAGATATTGTCCAGTTGGAGTTTATGAAGTTCAAAATGAAAACAATGTTCAAAAGTTCGTGATTAATTCTCAAAATTGTATTCATTGTAAAACTTGTGATATTAAAGAGCCATCTCAAAATATTACTTGGGTTACCCCAGAAGGTGGTGGTGGACCTAAGTATGGTAATATGTAATTAAGATAGATCTATTGCAAATTTCTTTAAAGTTTCGATTGGTAAAATTTTAAGTGTGTTTTCATGAGTGCTCTTTAAAAATATTGGACAACCTTTACCAGCTTCTACTGCACGAGCATACCAAGTAGCACAAACACACCATCCATCACCATCTTTTAAACCAGGAAATCCAAATTCAGGGTGTGGGGTAATTAAATCATTCCCAGCTTCTTTACACCACTCTAAAAATTCTGTTGTAACTTTTGCACAAACTGTGTGTAAACCATGATCATTTTCATCAGTATTACAACAGCCATCTCGATACCAACCTGTTAAAGGGTCTAGAGAACATTCCTCTAATTTTTCTCCAAGAACATTTTTTTGAATTTTATCCATAGAAAACATTAAATGTTTTTTTATCAATATCTAAATTGAATGAAAAAGATCTTCTCTCACCCTCTCTTTTAAAAGGATAAGCAGTATGCATTAAATAATTTGGAAATATAATCATATCACCAACCTTAGGATTGTGATTATGTAAACTATTACTTAAAAAAGATTTTGAACCATGGATAAAATCTATAGTCCCATTCGTTTTAAGTCTTTTTGTCCCTTTAGTAATATTTTTTGGTATCTTTAAATAGCCAACTCCTGAGATATTACCATTATGAAAATGCACAGGGTTATATTCATTCTTATATTGTCTTACCACCCAAAAACTTTTTAGATTCATTTTTTTTACGTTCTTGTTGGTACATTGCTTGATATATTTTTTCACATTTAATTTAATAAACTTTAAAATATGTTTATTTACAAATTTATTTGATAATCTTATCTCTTGTTTTACTTGACCGACAAGTTCTTTAGAATAATCACTTTTTTTTGATCTAGATTTATTATTTATAATCAAATCCACTTCTTTATTTATTTTATTTATTATTTTTTTTGGAATTTTAGTTATAGCAATCTTAGGACCAAAAGGATTAAATACTTTCATGATTAAATTAAATTTTAGTTGGATTGGGTTGACCCTTATAAACTTTTTCAGGGTCAAATTTTTTTTCTTTTTCGGTAAATTTCATTTCTACTTCTCGTCCATTTTCAATAGGTCCAAGTGGGATAGATCTATAAAAACAAGATCGATAACCAACATGACAGCTAGCGCCATCACCAATATCAACAGTTAACCAAACAGAATCTTGGTCATCGTCAATTCTAATTTCAGTTACTTTTTGAACAAAACCACTTGTTTTACCTTTATGCCAGATAGCTTTTCTTGATCTGCTGTAATAATGAGCCTCTTTTGTTTCGATAGTTTTTTTTAACGCTTCAACATTCATATAACCATGCATTAAAATTTCTTTTGTTTGAGAACACATTGTGATAACAGGGATTAATCCATCATTATCAAATTTAGGAGAAAGTAGATTCCCCTCTTCAATTTCAAGCACATTTTCTCTTTTTTTGAACATATTCGGTGATTATGTAGCACATATCTCGATATATTAAATATTTTAAAAATACGCATTTATAGGTATAAAACCCACCATGAAATTAGTTAAAGATATAGATAATAATCAAAATTCTAAAAAGATTTCTGATAAGGAAGCTGAAGAAGCTTTTAAAACTATTTTAGCTTGGATGGGTGAAGATCCAAGTAGAGAAGGATTATTGGAAACACCAAAAAGAGTGGTTAAAGCATTCAAAGAGTATTTCAAAGGTTACAAAGAAGATCCTATCCAAGTTTTAGATAAAACTTTTGGTGATGTTGATGGGTACGATGACATGGTTATTCAAAAGAATATTTCTGTTCAAAGTCATTGTGAGCATCACATGGCACCTATTATAGGTAAAGCTCATGTAGCTTACATTCCCAATGAAAGAGTTGTTGGGTTAAGTAAATTGGCAAGAGTTGTTGAGGTTTTCTCAAAAAGACTGCAAACTCAGGAAAGATTAACTATGCAAATTGCGAATACACTAATGGGGGCATTGGATGCCAAAGGAGTAGCAGTGACAATAGACTCAACTCATCAGTGCATGACGATGAGAGGAATTAAAAAAGAACAAGCAACAACAGTTACAAATTATTATTTAGGTCAATTCAAAGAAGACCTAAGTTATCAAAATAGATATTTAAGGTTAATTAGCAATTCAAAAGATTAAAAGTGTCAGATCAATTTAAAGCATTAGTTTTAAATCAAGAAGGTGACAACTTTACTAGAGAAGTAAAATCAGTAGATAAAAGTTTTTTAAAACATGGTGATGTAACCATCAAAGTAGATTATTCAGATCTGAATTTTAAAGATGGAATGATTTTAAAAAACGGCGGAAGATTAGTAAAAGAATTTCCTCACATCCCTGGAATTGATTTTTCAGGAGCTGTTGTTGACAGTGAAAATTCAAAGTTTAAGTCAGGTGATCAAGTAATTTTAACTGGGTTTAGAGTTGGAGAAATCTTTTATGGTGGTTACTCGCAAATGGCTAAAGTCAATGGTAATTTTTTAGTTAAGAAACCAGATGACTTAACTACTAAACAAGCAATGATTTTAGGAACTGCAGGCTTTACTTCTTTGATGGCTGCATTTGCAATTAAAGCAAGAGAAGAAATATTACTTGGTGCAAAAGTAAATGATGTTTTAGTTACTGGAGCATCAGGGGGAGTTGGAAGTATTGCGGTTATGATACTAAATAAAATGGGATACAATGTAACAGCTGTATCAGGCAAAGACTCAAAAGCAGATTATCTTAAATCGTTAGGTGCTAAAAATGTTATAAATCGTAGTGAATTTGATAAAGATCCTAAGCTTATAGATAAGGGACTATGGGATGGTGTAGTTGATACAGTCGGTGGAAAAATTTTAGCAAATGCGATTGTTCAAACGAATTCAAATGGAATTATTGCAGTCTGTGGTAATGCTAGTACTAATGAGCTTAATACTAATGTTATTCCATTTATGTTACGAGGAATAAAACTTTGGGGAATGGACTCCGCTAATTGTAGTATCAAAAGAAGAGAATTTATTTGGGGTGAAGCAGCAAAACTAATTGACTTTAATTTAATAGAAAAATCAGTTCAAACAGTTAGCTTAGAGGAGTTAATTGAAACTTATCCTAAAATATTAAAGGGTGAAATTTCTGGGAGAGTTTTGGTTGATTTAAATAAATAATGGATTGGGACAAACTTAAGATTTTTCATGCAGTAGCGGAGGCAGGAAGTTTTACTAATGCCACTGTTAATTTAAATCTTAGTCAATCTGCAATTAGTAGACAAATTCAATCTTTAGAACAGGATCTAAAAGTTCAATTATTTGAAAGACATGCAAGAGGGTTGACACTTACAGAAAATGGAGAATATGTTTTTAAGACTGCTCATGAAGTTATTAGCAAATTAAAAGAAGTTGAAACATCTCTAGGAGATCAGAAAAATAAACCTACTGGTAAATTAACAATTACAACAGTTAGAAGTTTCGGAACGCAT
Source organism: uncultured Pelagibacteraceae bacterium (assembly GCA_902616875.1). Lineage (GTDB taxonomy): Bacteria > Pseudomonadota > Alphaproteobacteria > Pelagibacterales > Pelagibacteraceae > Pelagibacter. The sequence continues at coordinate 7,713 of CACMUH010000017.1, read as the reverse complement.
TGGTTAACTCCAAGAATTGAAGAATTTATGCGTTTAAACCCTGAAGTAGAAATAGAGCTTATTTTTGAGGACAAAGAGTTAGATTTGAGTACCAGACAAGCTGATATTGGTATTTTTATGAGAAGACCAAAACAACTTAATTATATTCAAAAAAAATTAATTGATCTTAAGTACTTTATATATGGTTCAAATAAATACTTAGAGAAACATGGTATGCCTAAGACTATAGCTGATTTAAATAAGCATAAATTTATATCTTTTGGCAAAGGGGCTCCGTCACCAGTTTATAATCCAGATTGGGCGCTTAAATTGGGGATGCATGATGGAAAAAAACGAAAGACTATTATGAAGGTTAATAGCGTAATGGGACTGCTTTTAGCAGTAGAAGCTGGTGTTGGTTTAGCTGCATTACCAGAATATCTTGTCAGTAATTCAAGAAATATAATTAAAGTTCTTCCAAAATCAGAGGGACCAATTACGGAAGCACACTTTGTGTATCCTCAATCACTAAAAAACACAGCTAGAGTAACAGCTTTTAGAAATTTCTTATTTAGCAAAATAGGTGACTGGAAATCCCAATAGGCTGCGACACTATTGCGATTGATAATCATTCTCAATGAGAATAGTTCTCATTCTCATTAAATCATGCGGAAGAACTAGGAATAACGGAGAATAAATGAGGAAGATATCAATTATAACGTTGGTCTTTTCTGTAATTGCATCATCATTAGCAATTGCTGACGAGGTTAATGTTTTCAATGCAAGACATTATAAAGCAGACTCTGAGCTTTATTCTAAGTTTACAAATATGACTGGGATTAAAGTTAATTTGATAAACGGAAAATCAGGTGCTTTAGAAAAAAGAATCATAAGTGAAGGTGCAGACTCTTCTGCTGATTTATACATCACTGCAGATGCAGGAAGATGTGGAGCAATGGATGCTAAAGGCACTCTTCAAAGTGGTTTAACATCTGCAGCAATTAAAGATGCTGTTCCAAAAAGCTTTAGAACAAACAAGTGGGTTGGAATCGCAAAAAGAGCAAGAATAATTTATTACTCACCAGAAAGAGTAACTGGTGCTGAATTATCGGGAATGACTTATGAGGGTTTAGCTGATCCAAAATGGAAAGGTAGATTAGTAATAAGAAAATCTAGCAATATTTATAATAAATCTCTTGTAGCGTCTTTAATTAAAAATAATGGAAAAGCTGCAACAGCAGCATGGGCTGAGGGAGTTGTTGCCAACATGGCAAGAACACCTACAGGTAATGATAGAGCACAAATAATGGCAGTCGCAGCAGGTGAAGCTGACATTGCGGTAGCTAATACTTACTACTTAGCTCTTATGTTATCCGGTAAAAAAGGTGCAGAGCAACAAGAAGCTGCGAAAAAAGTTAAAGCTTTCTTTCCCAATCAAGATGATAGAGGAACGCATATGAATGTTAGTTGTGCGGCTTTAGTAAAAGGTGCAACTAACAAAGCTAACGCTGTTAAACTTGTAGAGTTTTTATTAACTCCAGAGTCCCAAGAGCATTTTACAAACAATACTTTTGAGTTTCCAATGATTGACGGTGTTTCACCAAGTCCATTAGTAGTCAATAATTTAGGATTAGATTTCAAACAAGATATGAAAACTAAATTAGCTTCTTATGGAAAAAATCAAGCTGCTGCAGTTGAAGTAATGACAGCAGCTGGTTGGAAGTAACCGATGGAAGAACAAAAGAAATTTATTTCTGAAGTTGATTTAAATAAATCTTCCAAAGCATGTTCCCCATGCAGTTTGGAGTGTGAAAAAATCAATAAAAGAGTAAATAACAGAAAGCTTTCAGAAATTAAAACTGAGGAGGTTCCGCATATCCTAAAAGTATTTGATTTTTGATTTTCTGGGTGTTCAAGCGCCTTAGTTAAGTTGTCTCCTTATTAAGGCCTTGAACATAATACTTTCATGTTTATAAGGCGGATTATAAATTATGAGAATAAATTTTTGGCATATATCTTCTTTTGTAATTTCATTATTTGTCATCATTCCAATTTTAACTGTCTTTTCTAGTTTTTTTGATAATACCTCCAATTACTATCAAGTATTAAAAGATACTTTTTTATTGGAGTATATTTTCAATTCCCTAATCTTATTGGTGAGTGTTTTAATTTTAACTTTTATTATAGGGACAGGATCAGCTTACTTAGTTTCATTTTTTAATTTTCCGTTTAGTAATTTTTTTAAATGGGCACTAATTCTATCTTTTGCTGTACCCCCTTATATCTATGCGTATTCATTAACAGCTTTTTTTGAAAATTATGGAACTGCCTATACTATTTTAAAAAATTTATTTGGTGAGGGTAATTACAATCAAAGCATTCCTAAATTTGATGGTTTATTAGGTGTGGTATTATCAATTTCTTTTTCACTTTATGCCTATGTGTATATTTTAGCGAGAGCATCATTTTTATATCAATCACAAAACATAATTGATTTGGGAAAAAACCTAGGGTTTACAAAGTTTAAGGCATTTTATTCAATCATTCTCCCAGCGGCACGACCTGCTATAGTTGCTGGCTTATCGCTAGTGGCTATGGAAACACTTGCTGAATTTGGTGCAGTAGATTTCTTCTCAATAAATACGTTAACAACAGGTATTTATAATTCATGGATTGCTTTTGATGATTTAGCATTTGCAAATCAATTATCGTTCTTTTTATTGTTATTTATTTTTGCACTTTTTATCATAGAAAATTTATCGAGAAAAAATGCCAAATATCACTTCAATACCAAGGCAGGATTTAAACAAAAACAAAAAATACAACTTTCAGGTAAAAAAGCTTTCTTAGCATTCTCTTTTTGTTTTTTAGTATTCTTTTTAAGCTTTTTATTTCCGCTTAGTCAGATGATGTATTGGACAATTAAATTTCCAGAAAATTTGTTTGATTTAAAAATCTTAGATTTATTAATGAATACTCTTTATCTAGTAATTTTATCAAGTCTGCTGTTGATAACATTTGGTTTAGTTTCCAATTATGGAAACAGAGTAAATAAAAATAAAACGTTAAATATTTTATCCACATTATCTATTTCAGGTTATGCAATTCCTGGAGTTATTTTAGCTGTCGCATTCATAACCTTTATTGCATGGTTTGATGATAGTGTGATTAAAAATTTGGGTTTTGTTTCTATCAAAAAAGTTTTTATAGGATCAATCCTTGGATTAGTGCTTGTATACTTTGTTAGATTTTATTCACTTGCATACAATGGAATTAAATCAGGCTATGAGAAAATTAATATTTCAGTTGATGAAAGTTCATATTTACTTGGTTACTCAAAAAGAAAAACGTTTATGAATATTCATATTCCTTTTTTGAGAAATTCTTTATTGTTTGTTGGAATATTAGTCTCTTTAGAGATAATAAGAGAACTACCAATTACTCTCATTTTAAGACCTTTTAATTTTGAAACTTTTGCAACAACAGCTTATATCTCTGCATCAGAAGATTTACTTGAGGCTGCTGCGGTACCTTCATTATTTTTGATTTTGATTGCAACTTTCTTCATAATTGTTACATCTAAATATATTTTAAGAGATAATAATGACTAAAAATTTTTTTGAAGTTAACAACGTTGATTTTAATGTAGGTAATATAACTAAAGTTAAAAACGTTTCTTTTGCAATTGAAAATCAAGGTGACGTAATATGTCTTTTAGGTCCTTCAGGAATTGGAAAAACTACAATCTTAAGAACAATTGCGGGCCTTGAAAAATTAAAAAAAGGATCAATTATATTAAATGGAAAAACTTTATCTTCTGAAAATATTAACTTAGAGCCAGAAGAAAGAAATGTTTCACTTGCTTTTCAAGATAATAGCCTATTCCCACATTACACTATTGAAAAAAATATTTCGCTTGGTTCTGAAAGAAATAAGGAAAAAAAAGAGAAAAAAATTAGTTTAAAGGAAATAGTAGATTTATTAGACATATTTCACATTCTTAATAAATACCCGCATGAAATAAGTGCCGGTGAAGCACAAAGAGCCTCATTAGCAAGATCATTAATAATGCAGCCAGACTTGTTGTTACTTGATGAGCCATTATCAAATGTAGATCAAAGTTTAAAAGAAGAAATCCAAGTAAGATTAAAAAAAATTTTAAATAAATTAAAGATCACAACAATCATTGTTACACATGACTCTTATGAGGCATTTTATTTAGGATCTAAATGCGGAATAATATTAAATCAAGAACTGAAACAATTTGATGATCCTTACAAGGTATATCATTTGCCAAATTCTATTGAAGTAGTCAATTTTTTAAATAGAGGAATTTTAGTTCCAGCAAAGGTGACTGGAAAAAATACTTTAGAAAACTGGGATTTAGGTACTATTGAAGGGAATTTTATAAAAGAGTATCCAGAAGGTGCCAATGTGCAGTTGTTACTTCAGCCAGAAGATTTAGAGCATGATGATACAAGTAATTTAAAACTTGAGGTAGTTGATCGAAAATTTAGAGGCACTAATTTTATTTATACTCTTAGAGCTCCAAGTAATACTTTAATTCCAGTATTTGTTCACTCACACCATATACACCAACATGAAGTGGATGAAAAATTTGGTATCAAAAGACCAATTCATATTGATCATATAGTTTGCTTCTAATAAAAACCTTTTAGAAAATGAAAAGTAACTTTAAAGTTTTTTTAAAGGGAATTATTGATGTAAGCCCACTTATGATACCAGTGGTCCCATTTGGTTTAATATTCGGCGTATTGGCTATTGATATTGGATTTACTCCGATTGAAACAATGGCAATGTCTTTAATAATTTTTGGTGGTGCTTCGCAAATAGTATTATTGCAATTATTTTCAGGAGGAGCTTCATCTTTAGTAATAATAAGTTCTGTTGGGGCTGTTAATTCAAGACATCTACTTTATGGTGCAGTCATATCTGAACATCTATCAGATTTAAAATTAATTTGGAAAATTATTATTTCATACTTTTTAATCGATCAAGCATTTGCAATTTCAAATGAATATTTAAAAAAGAATAAAGATAATAATAGATATTTTCATTTAGTAGGTGGGGGAGCTACTTGTTGGGTGATATGGCAATCAACAACATTTTTAGGAATTATACTTGGAGCAGCTATTCCAGAAAAACTTGGACTAAGTTTTGCAGTTCCTTTAACTTTCTTAGCTTTATTAGTTAATGACTTTAGAAAATTGGTAAATGTGATTGTAATAATTATTTCAGGATTGGTTGCTACGTTGGGATATAATTATATTCCTTTTAAAGCATACGTCATAGTTGCAGCTTTGGCAGGATTATTTACAGCAATGATTTTAACAATGAAAAATAAAAAAGCATGAGTAACTGGGCATTAATTTTATATTGTGGATTGATCACTTATCTAACAAGATTTTCCATGATAGCTTTAATTAAAAAGGAAATGTTCAATGATAGAATTAGAGAGATATTATCATTTGTGCCATCTGCAATATTTCCTGCGATAATTTTTCCAGCAATTTTTATTAATGACAAAGGCTTGTTTGAAATAGATGATAATCCAAAGATATTAGCAGCAATAATTGCAATGGTTATTGGTATTTTCTCAAGGAGTATAATTGCGACAATATTTTCAGGTTTAGCTTCTTATTGGTTTTTAATATTTGTTGTATAAACAATCATGAAAAAAATTTTAACTTTTTGTTTTCTTTTATTTGCATTCAATGTCAATGCGATGGAAAAGGAAACAACTTTTAAAAAAGAATTATTTGATAAGGCACAATCTGAGGGTAAGGTTGTAGTAGTGAGCTCTTGGATTAAGTATTGTATGTCCTGTGCTAGTCAAATGAAAGTTTTGCAAAAAGCAAAAAATGATTTTAAAAATATTGAATATTTTGCATTTGATGTCACCAACAAAGAAATTGCTAATTTTTTTAATGTACAATATCAAACTACACTTTTAATTTTTAAAGATAATAAAGAAGTTTATCGAAGTCTTGGAGAGACTACTAAAGAACTAATCTATAAAGCTTTAGAGTCCTCGATTTAATTTAAACACCTAAATTAATATTTTTAGATACATTGAAATCAATCTGAGCAGGTTTTTTTAAATTAAGATTGTTCATGATCTCAATATATTCATCAACACTACTTACTTGTAATCTTGGGTTTTGTTTTTTTTCTTTACCAATCGTGCTTACTTTTTCACCTTTATAATCATGAGCAGGGTACAAAAGAGTTTCCTCAGGTAATTTTAAAAGTTTATTAAAAATTGAATTATAAGCATCTTTCGAACTACCATTTTGAAAGTCTGTTCGACCAGTTCCGTTAATTAGTAGTGTGTCACCTGAAAAAAGATAATTATCCATTAAAAAGCTATAACTATCTGAAGTATGTCCAGGAGTATACATCGCTCTAATTTTAAGATTATCTAGACTAATATATTCATCATCTTTAACTTTTATTTCAACAGCATCTGCAGGAGTATGGGCGCCCATAATAGTAGAACATTTAGTAATATCTTTAAGCTTAGATGCCCCTGTTACATGATCTGCATGTATGTGGGTATCAATTACTTTTACTAATTTTAAATCTAACTCCTTTAGTAAATTTATGTATTCGCCAACATTTTCTAACACAGGATCAATAATTAACGCCTCTCTTCCTTTTCCAGATGAAACTAAATAGGTATATGTAGAAGAATTTTTGTCGAATAATTGTTTGAAAATCATTTAATTATAATAACACATAAGTACAAATTGACCCATTGTAAAAATAATACCAAGGATTACTTCTACACACATTATGAAAATATTTAAATTTTTAGTTATCTTTATATTTACTTATACATTTGCCTATGCTGATAAAAATATGAAAATAGGCTCTAAAGGTAAAGAAAGTGAAATCTCACGTGTAGTTAAAGTTGTGATGTATGACAACTATTATGAACCAAGTTCATTTCAAATTAAAGCTGGTGAAACAATTAAATTTGAAGTGGAAAATGCTGGTATGCTTGTCCATGAATTTAATATTGCAAATAAAATGATGCATATGAAACATCAACCAGAAATGATTAAAATGGTTGAGAACGAAATACTTTTGGCTGATTCTATTGACAAAGAAAAGATGAAAAAAATGGCAAAAATGGATAAAGCCATGGCCCACTCACATAGTAATAGTGTTTTGCTTGAGCCAAAACAAAAGGGAGAAATCATCTGGAAATTTGATAATGCAGTTAACATTGAGGTAGCTTGCAATGTTCCTGGTCATTATCAAGTTGGAATGATTGCTAAAGTTGATATAAATTAATCAATGGACACAACAGCCAAGGCCAATTTTCATTGGTCGTGCAGACATACTTGGAAAAGAAGTGCTAAAAACACTGCTTGGTGTTTATTAGGTTGTGCCATCGGAGATTTAGGTACAATTTTATTTTTTCAGCTTACAAAAATTCCATTTCCTGTTTTAGGGATTATGATTTTAGCTATCATTAATGGTTTGATTACAAGTATCATTTTAGAAACAATTATTTTAATGAAACAAAGTTTTGATTTTTCTAAGGCATTTAAAACTGCAATTGGAATGAGCTTTATATCAATGATTAGCATGGAAGTTGCTATGAACTTAACTGATTACTTTTTAACTGGTGGTGCAATATTAACATGGTGGGTTGTGCCGATTATGCTCTTAGCAGGTTTTGTAACACCATGGCCATATAATTAT
>CACMUH010000016.1:0-18408 GCA_902616875.1 uncultured Pelagibacteraceae bacterium | reverse complement strand
GTAATTTTTTTATTATTCATTATAGATAACGCCTTTGCCGCTAATTCATTCTTATCTATTCCAATTGGATTTTTTGTCATAATTTTTTTTACGGGGATACTATGAAAATTTTGATTTTTTTGACTAAATCTTCTGAGCTCTCCATCAGTAATAATTCCTTTAGTAAGTTTTTTTTTGTCTCTAACTAATAAAAAACCTAATTTCTTAGAGCTTAAAACTTTTAATGCATCTTTCATTTTCAAATTTTCACTTACAAAAGGGATAGCATTGTCTTTAAGCATTATATCCTCAACAGTTTTTAACTGAGCACCTAAGCTACCAGCAGGATGGATTTGTTTGAAATCTTTTTTATTAAATTTTCGATGTTTCATAGTTGCGATTGCTAACGCATCACCTAGAGCTAATTGAGAAGTTGTGCTTGAGGTTGGTATAATGCTTCCTGCTTCTATTGCCTTCGGTATTAACAATTTAATATCAGCAGATTTATAGAGAATTGAATTTTTTTTAGAAACTATACCTATAAGTATAATTTTATTTCTATTAGCAAATTGAATAATATTTTTTAATTCATTTGTTTCCCCTGAATTACTAATCAGAATTAAAACGTCTTTTCTTGAAATACTTCCCAAGTCTCCGTGAGACGAGTCATTTGCTGAGAGATAAAAAGCAGGAGTGCCAACTGATGACAGTGTTGAGGAGATCTTGTTTGCAATTAGACCACTTTTTCCAACACCACATAAAATTACCTTTGATTGACATTTTAAGATATGTTGGACTGCTAAGTTAAATGAGACATTAATACTTTTTTTTAATTTTACTAATGCTCTTATCTCAAGGTCGATTACTTCTTTAGCAACTTTAATAAATTTTTTTTTTTTCATTTAGTGGGACCATATATCATCCTTAAATAATGCCAAATCAAGTTCTACTCTAGTTTTCAAAAATTTAAGACAATCTTTATATAAATCAATTCTTTTTTCTCTCTCTAAAATTTTATTTAATCCATTATGTATCTTATGGAGATAAATTACATCATTAGCACAATACTTCATTTGAGCTGGTGTTAAGTCACCACCAAAATCAGAATTTTGAAATTGTTTACTAATGTCTACATTTACAAATTCTTTAATTAAAGTTTTGAGAGAATGGTTTTCTGCATAACTTCTGGCTAAACGACTAGCAATTTTTGTATCAAGAATGTTATTGGTGTCTGTTTTCAAGTAATATTTTATATGAGCCATGTCGGCTCTACCGTAATGAAAAATTTTTGTAATTTTATCATCCTTTAATATTTTCACTAAATTTGGCGCGTTATAATTTGATCTATCTAGCTTAATAATATGTGCATCAGAATTGCCTGATGAAATTTGAACTAAGCATAGAGGGTCACGTCTGACATTTAGACCCATGAATTCTCCATCAACAGCTATTACGTTGCCTAAATCTAAATCATCTGGTAAATCATTTTTGTGAAGTTTGATATCAATATTCATTTAAGAGACTTATATATATGAAAGGAAAAAATTGTCTAATTTTTGGTGGAAGCGGCCAGATTGGGCGCCATCTAATTAGAAAGTTAACAAAAAGTGATTACAGAGTAATTGTGGTTACTAGGAATATCCATCAAAAGGGCCACATAATAAAAACGCAAGGAAATGCAGGTTATATTGATATTGTTGAGGCCAATATTTTTGAAGAAGATAAAATTAAAGGTTTATTTGATAGGATAGATATTTGTATAAATTTAATTGGCATCTTGTATGAAAAAAAAGGAAGTTCTTTCAAAAATATTCATACTTTATTCCCGTCTCTCCTAGCAAAACTTTGTAAGCAAAATAATTTGAAGCATTTTATACATTTATCGGCATTGGGTATAAATGAGGCGAAAGATTCTGAATATGCTCGAAGTAAATTAGATGGAGAAAAAGAAATACTAAAAAATTTTCCTTTATCAACAATTCTGAGACCATCAGTCGTTTATTCCGTAGATGATAATTTTACTACTAATTTTATGACATTATTAACTCGGCTTCCAGTGTTTCCGCTTTATTATAATGGCAAAACAAAGTTTATGCCTATTCATTCCTCAGATTTAGTTGATATTATACATAATGTAATTTCTGAGAATGTTTATTCTCAAATTATTGAATGTGTGGGACCAGAAACACTATCATTAAAAGAAATAATTGAAAAATTACTTAATTTGATTGATAAAAGGAGAATTTTATTACCAATGCCATTAATTTTTGGAAAATTAACTGCAAAATTTTTTCAACTACTTCCAAAACCTTTACTTACAGAGGATCAACTTAGGCTTTTAAAGTATGACAATATTTCTTCAGGCAAGTATAAAACTAATACAGATATTGGTTTACCTGCAAAATATTTATTTGAAAAAGAGGTAGAAAAGTATTGCTATATGTGGAAACAAGGTGGTGAATATTCAAAAAAAAATTTCTATTAGGAAAATTATTTTTAAGCTGATTTGATTTTCTTTTCCATAAACTCTGGTACTTCATTTTTTTCTGTCACATCATCTTTTTTACCTTTTGGTTGATAAGCGTATAACAAATGAAGTTTACAATAAGAAAAATCTTTTAACGAAGTCCTTCCACAAAAATAAAAATCTTTTTCATTAGGATGACCAATTGGCCATTTACAAGAGCTTTCGTCTAACTCTTCTAGAGTTTTAGGATTTTCAGGTTCAAAATTTTTCTCAATTATTAGGGACTTAAATTTACTTTTTCTACCTCTTTTTAATTTTATATTTTTATTATCAATCGAATTCTCAAAATTTTCATTGGAAGTTGCAGATCTAGTTTTTATTTTTGCAGAGAGATTTAGCCTATGAGCTTTTCCGATTACTGCATTTCGACTTATACCACCTATTATCTCTGCAATTTGACTGGCAGTATTACCTTTGCCCCATAATTCTTTAAGTTTAGCTACCTTTTCATCTGTCCAACTCATAACATATCTACATTTAGTGTTATTTAGTTTTAAATGCACAATATACTGATATAAATTTCAATTAAACAAGTAATTAATCATAGTTATCAACAAAAATTAACTAACAAGTAAAATAGAAATATTCAATCCTGACTTGCATATAATGTTATTGTTTATAGAAAGTTTTAAAAATAAAAAAATTTATGAGCTATTTGGCAAAAAATTATAATAGAAAAAAAATTTCATTTGTAGAAGGTAAAGGATCTTATCTTTATACTGCGACTGGAGTTAAATATTTAGATTTTGTACAAGGTATAGCAGTTAATTGTTTAGGTCATGCTAACCCAAAATTAATTAAAACTATAAATAAACAATCAAAAAAGCTTTGGCATGTTTCCAATGCTTTTCAAATTCCTGAGGGAGAAAAGTTAGCAAAAAAACTATGTCAAAAGACTTTTGCAGATTACGTAATGTTTCAAAATAGTGGTGCAGAAGCTACTGAGGCTGCTATTAAAGTTGCTAGACGATATTTTTATTCAATAGGTAAACCAAATAAAACAAGAATTTTATGTGTAAAAAACTCATTTCATGGAAGAACTTTAGCTACAATTTTTGCAAGTGGATCTAAGAAAATGACAGAAGGATTTGGACACGTGGGTGGTTTTGATCACTTCATTTTTGGAGATCACAAATCTTTAAAAAAAAAGATAACCAAAAATACAGCTGCAATCATGATTGAACCTATAATGGGTGAGGGTGGTATTAAAGTTGTCCCAGATTGGTGTTTAAAAGAATTGAGAAAATTGTGTAATAAGAAGAAAATATTACTTATTTTAGATGAGGTACAATGTGGTATTTCAAGATCAGGTAATTTTTTTGCTTTTGAAAAATCAAAATGTATTCCAGATATAGTTCCAATAGCAAAAGGTATTGGAGGTGGATTTCCAATTGGAGCAGTTTTAATGAATAAAAAAGTTGCTGTGGGGATGACCCCGGGAACTCATGGCTCTACTTTTGGAGGAAATCCTTTAGCAATGGCAGTTGGAAATACTGTAATGGATATAGTTTCAAGTAAGAAATTTTTAAATAACATTAAGAAATTATCCAAATACTTTTTATCAAATTTAAACCTTCTTCAAAAAAAGTATCCCAAAATTATAAAAGATGTAAGAGGGAGAGGTTACTTAATAGGAATTCAGCTTTACAAGGATCAAACAAAATTTATTCAAAAACTTATGGATAAAAAGCTATTAACAATTAGAGCTGCAGAAAATGTTATACGTATTTTACCTCCGTTAAATGTCAAAAAAAATGAACTAGAACAAGCTCTCAAAATTATCGATAAAGTTTGCGCGAAACTGAAATGAAACACTTTGTTAATCTAAAAGATATTCCAGCGAAAGATCTCAGAAGAATTTTGATTGATGCAAAAAAAAGAAAAAAAGCAAGAAAGAAACTTAACAATCTTGACCACGATAAAGGTATGCCTTTAAAAGGAAAATTATTGATACAAATGTTTGAAAAATCAAGTTTAAGAACTCGCTTGTCTTTTTTCTTAGCTATCTCCCAACTCTCTGGTCGAACTTTAACACTTAGACCAGATGAACTACATTTATCTAAAGGAGGTGAAAGTGTTGAAGATACCGCTAAAATATTGTCAAGTTTCGGTGATGCTTTCATGTTAAGAACCGATAATGATGAAAAGTTGGAAGAATTTAAAAAGCATTTAACAATTCCAATTATTAATGGATTGAGTCCGTCCTCTCACCCAACACAAGTCTTGTCAGATGTATTCACTGTTGAAGAAATAAAAAAAAAACCAATATCAAAATTAAATATTGCTTGGATTGGAGACTCAAATAATGTTCTAAATTCTTTGATTGCTGCTTCGATTAAATTTTCTTTTAAATTAAAAGTTGGTTGTCCAAAAAAATATCAACCTAATAAGTACATAATGAATTATATTAAAAAAAATAAAAATAAAATTACAATTTATAATAATCCAAAAAAAGCAGTTGAAGATGCAGATGTAATTTTTTCAGATAAAGTAATATCAATGAATGATAAAGTTAATAAAAAAAAGAAATTAAGGGATTTTAAAAATTTTAAGATTAATAAAAAACTTCTAAAAAAATGTCCAAGAGCTATATTTTTGCATTGTCTTCCAAGAGGAAGTGAAGTTGATGAAAATGTTTTTAAAAGCAAACAATCAAAAGTTTGGCTTCAGGCTTTAAATAGAGTTCACGTACAAAAATCGATACTACTTTATTGTCTTGGAAAATTATGGTAAAGGTAGCGGGTTGTCAGAATTTTGATTCAAATATAAAATAACTGAGGCTCTATCTTTCTCTTTTTTCAATCCTGCGAAAGCCATTTTAGTTCCCTTAATCCATTTTGCTGGTCTTATTAGGTAACCATTTAATTCTTCAAAGGTCCAATTCTTTCCATATTCAGTAAGTGCTTTAGAATATTTATAATCGGAGACAACACCAACTTGTCTATTAACTACATTGTAAAGTGCAGGTCCAATATTATTTTTCCCCCCTTTGACAATCGAGTGACACGCAGCACATTTTTTAAAAACTTTTTCTCCATGAGCAAGATCTGCCATCGCCATTAAAGCTGCAATATCAACTTTTTCTATTAATGTATCTGATTTAGTTTCTGTGCTGGCTGTTACTGCTTGTTCCACCTCTACGACATAACCTGGGGTTTTAGGTTTTTCTACATAAAAAATAGCATCGGAAAGTTTTCCAATACCAATAATAATTAAAGCAACTAATAAAACAGCAGCTATTATCTTGTTTAGTTCAAATGAATCCATTTAATTAAAATATTTTGAACATATAACACTATAAATTTAAAATTGCTCATATATTTTGATGTACAATTTTGCCTCTGTTTATATTGTGCTCATAGTAAAATAAATTAAATAATGAAAACCTTAGTAATAATTCCTTCTAGATTGTCTGCCCAGAGATTGCCTGGTAAACCCTTGATGAAAATTAAAGGATTGTCAATCATTTCGCATGTTTTTAAAAAAGCTGAGGAAGCAAATATAGGAGAGGTAATAGTTGCAGCAGAAGACCAAGAGATAGTTGATGATGTTAAACAGAATGGTGGACAGGCAATTTTAACAAAAAATGAGCATAAAACAGGCACAGATAGGATTTATGAGGTGTTTCAAAAAATCAATTCGGCGGATATTGACTTAGTAATGAATCTTCAAGGTGATGAACCTTTAATGAATATAGATGATATAAGAGACTTGAATAAAAAGATGATTGAAAGTTCTTCGAAATTAGGAACTTTAGCTTCCAAAATTCACGACAAAGCTCTATTAGAGAATCCAAATGTAGTTAAGGTTTTGACCAAAGAAAATTTAAATCAAACAAATTTTCCGGAGGCATTAAATTTTACGAGAGATATTAGTGAAGAAAAAGAAAACATTTATCATCATCTAGGTATTTACTCATTTAATAAAGACACTCTTGAGAAATTTGTTTCTTTAAATCAATCTGCTAATGAGATCAAAAATAAACTTGAGCAACTTAGAGCACTAGATAATAATATAAAAATTAATGTTGCTTTTGCGAAGTTTACCCCTATAGGTGTAGACACAAAAGAGGATTTAGATGCTGTTAAAAAAATCATGGAAAACAAATCTTAATGAATAAAATTTATTTTCAAGGTACATTTGGAGCCTATTCACATCTTGCAGCATTATCAATTTTTAAAGATGCTGAAATTATTCCATGTAAAACTTTTGATGAGTGTTTTTTAAAAGCCTCAAAAGATGATAATTCAAAAATTATCATTCCAGAGTCAAATAGAATTACAGGCAATATTGGAATTGAATATTTAATCTTTAAATATAGACTTAACATCTATTCTGAATATTTTCAGAAAATAGAACATAACTTATTAGGTTTACCGGGCACGAAAATTTCAGACATAAAGGATGTTTATTCTCATGGACAAGCACTTTCTCAATGTTCTAAATTTATAAAATCAAATAACTTAATTGAGCACGTGAGTGCTGATACAGCTGGCTCTGCTGAAATGGTCTCAAAAACAAAGGATAAGACAAAAGCTGCAATAGCTTCATTTTTGAGTGCAAAAACATATAATTTAGAAATAATTAAAAAAAATATTGAAAATGAAAAAGGCAATCTAACAAGATTCTTAATTATGGGAAAAAATATATCTCAACCAGAATTTGGAAATAAAAAATATATTACATCTTTTTTATTCAAGCTTAAAAGCAAACCTGCAGCCTTATACCAATCTTTAGGTGGTTTCGCAATTAATGGTGTGAATTTAACAAAACTGCAAAGTTATCCAGAAAAAAACACATTCGACTCTTTCTTTTTTTTATGTGATCTTGATGGTCATATTGAGGATGTAAAAGTTCAAAAATCCTTAGAGGAATTAGGATTGCATTGCCAAGATTTTCACGTCTTAGGTGTTTTTGAGGCGGACAAAATAAGAGGAAAATAAAATAATCTTTTCTTGTAGACTAGAAATTATACCTGCTATAATAGTTTTGGGGGCTAGGGCGTTTGCTTCATGAAACCGGTCAGGGAAGAAATTCAGCAGCCGAACTAAAAGTGGAACGGGTCTAGTCTCCTCATTTAATTATGAATAAAAATTCTAAAGTATTAGCTCTTAAGTACAGACCGCAAAATTTTTTTGAATTGATAGGACAAGAAGTTATTGCTGAAACCATCATAAATTCAATTAAAGCAAACAAAGTGCCTAATGCATATCTTTTCACTGGCATTCGTGGTGTTGGTAAAACAACGATTGCTAGAATTGTAGCTAAATCTCTTAATTGTACAAATGGTATAGATAAAATATGTAAAGATGATTTATGCGATAATTGTGAGGCAATTACTAACTCTAGTCACCTTGATGTCCTAGAGATGGATGCCGCTAGTAAAACAGGTGTCGATGATGTAAGAGACCTCATAGAATTCTCTAGATATGGTCCAAGCACATCAAAGT
This sequence comes from uncultured Pelagibacteraceae bacterium, assembly GCA_902616875.1. Classification (GTDB taxonomy): domain Bacteria; phylum Pseudomonadota; class Alphaproteobacteria; order Pelagibacterales; family Pelagibacteraceae; genus Pelagibacter. Next base: position 10,452 of record CACMUH010000016.1, on the reverse strand, counting down.
ATAAAATATTTATAATTGATGAAGTACACATGCTCAGTAAGCAGGCATTTAACGCTTTACTAAAAACTTTAGAAGAACCTCCTCAATATGAGAATGGAGGTAGTTTAAAATTTATTTTTGCTACTACAGAAATTAAAAAAATTCCAATTACTGTGGTTTCCAGATGTCAGAGATTTGACTTATCAAGAGTTAAATCAGGTAAATTGTTTGAATTTATAAAAAAAATTAAAGACATAGAGAAGGGAAAAATATCAGATGATGCCTTGAGACTAATTGTAAAAATTTCTGAGGGGTCTGTTAGGGATGCATTGTCTTTACTCGATAGAGCTTTATTAAGTTTGGATAAAGACAAAGAACTAGATTTAAATTCTGCTCAAAAAATTTTTGGATATTTTGATAAATCACAATTGATTGATTTATTTGAATTAATTTTAAGGGGAGAAGAAAAAAAAGCCATAGAAATTTATAGAAAAATTTATGATCAAGGTGTTGAGCCGAAAGTATTTATAAATGATTTTTTAGAGCTGGTTTATTACTTTAAAAATATTAACTCATTAAATACGGAGAGTACGAATTTTACTTTGAACGATGAGGAGTTTTCAAAAATAAAAAAAATTACTAACGAAATTAGCGATGAAATATTAATATTATTTTGGCAGTTTACTTTAAAAACCCTTGAGGAGTTAGAAATTGTTAACAATCAAAATCTATCAATTGAAATGTTTCTTATTAGATTAATGTATTTAAAGTCCCTAGTAAATAAAGAGCACTCAACTTTGAGCAAGAATAAAATTGATCAATTTAAAAAGCAAGATGATAAACAAATCATCGTGAACGAAAAAAAGAATGAAACGATTAGTCAGGTTAAAAATATTTCACAAGAGCAAGAAGTAAAAATTGAAAATAATAAAGGAATTAAAGCAGAGGAAAAGCTAAATGTAGATTCATTCGAACAACTTTTAATAATTTGTAATGAAAAAAAAGAGATTAAACTTAAGTATGAACTCGAAAAAAATGTAAATTTAGTTCATTTTGAAAACAATCGTATTGAAATATCTTTTAATGACAATCTAGATAAAAATTTTATTAAAGATTTATCTTTAAAACTCTTTGAATGGACTGGAGAAAGATGGATTATCACATTAAGTAAATCAAAAGGTGAGTTATCAATAAAAGACAGGCAAAAAAATAAAAAAATTAAAAATATCAATTCTGCTAAACAATCTAAATTATATAAAAATTTTATAGAAAAATTTCCTGATGCAGATTTAATTGACGTCAACTCAAAAGAAGAAAATGATTAGATGACAGATTTCACTAAAATATTAGATAAGGCTAAAGAACTTGAAGCAAAGATGAAAGAAAGTCAGGAAAACATAAAAAAGATCAGGGTGGAAGGTATATCAGGAGCTAATTCAGTAAAAGTTATTTTGGATGGAGAGGGCATAATGCAAAAAATAGAAATCTCAGATGAAACATTAAAAGAAAATAAATCTGTTTTAGAGGATTTAATTACTGCTGCCCACAATAATGCAAAATCAAAATTGAGAGAAAAAACTAACGAAGAAATTTCTAAAACAGCTGGAGGATTTGGAATCCCTGGCTTTAAGTGGCCACTATAAGTATGCAAAATGTAAATGAGATAGATGAACTGATAAAGATAATATCAAAACTACCTGGTCTTGGACCTAAATCTGCAAAGAGAATTGTTCTGAAATTAATCAACAATAAAGATGAACTTGTAAAACCTATGGCCAACGTATTAGTTCAAATTTATAAAAATGTAACAAGATGTAATTTATGTGGATCTTTAAAATCTAATCCTCAAGATTGTGTTAATTGTGTAAATCCAAAGGGGAATTTCAAAAAGATTTGTGTAGTTGAGGATATTGCTGATCAGTGGTCGATAGAAAATTCAAATATATTTCAAGGATATTTTCATATTTTAGGAGGAACAATTTCGTCTTCAACACAGAGAAAAGAGGATTTATTAATCAATTCATTGGTTGAGAGAGTAAAAAGAGATGATATAGAAGAGGTAATTTTAGCAACTAGTGCTACTGTTGAAGGTCAAACAACAGCATTTTATATTCAAGAGAGTCTAAAAAAAACAAAAGCTAAAATTACAAGATTAGCACAAGGTTTGCCTGTTGGTGGTGAAATAGAAACTCTTGATGATGGAACATTATTCTCTGCTTTTAAAAACAGATCTGAAATCAATTCAAGCTAGATTTTTTTTCTATTCTGTTTAAATGCAGAAGAGGCTCTGTGTAACCTGATGGTTGATCTTTTCCTTTAAATATCAAGTCGCAAGCTGTTTTAAATGCTAAAGAATTTTCAAAATTATCTGACATTCTAATATAGTTCCCATCGTTCTCATTTTGTTTATCCACAACTTTTGCCATGGCTTTCATGATTTCCATAACTTGAATTTTTGTTGTAACCCCGTGATGTATCCAATTAGCGATGTGTTGCGACGATATCCTCAATGTAGCTCTATCTTCCATAAGTCCAATATTATTTATATCAGGCACTTTTGAACAACCCACTCCTTGGTCAATCCATCTGACAACATAACCTAGCAGTGTTTGTGCCGAGTTAGTAATTTCCTTATTGATTTCATCAACTGACCAATTAGGTCTATCAGCCACAGGAATTGTCAATAGATCATCTAATTTAGATTGTTCACGCTTCATAATTTTTTTTTGTTCATCAAAAATATTTATTTGATGATAGTGAAGAGCATGCAATGATGCTGCAGTTGGTGAAGGAACCCAGGCACAATTTGCACCAGCTTTTAAATGACTTATTTTTTCATCTAACATTTCCTTCATTTTATCTGGCATTGCCCACATACCTTTACCTATTTGTGCTTTACCTGAAAAACCACATTTAAGACCAATATCAACATTATTATTTTCATAAGCAGAAATCCATCTGGATGATTTCATATCCCCCTTTTTAATCATTGGACCAGCTTCCATGGAGGTATGCATCTCATCACCTGTTCTGTCTAAAAATCCAGTATTAATAAAAAAAACTCTATTTTTCAAAGTTCTTACACACTCCTTTAAATTTGCAGAAGTTCTTCTTTCTTCATCCATAATACCAATTTTGCAAGTATACTTTTGTAAGCCAAGTAATTCTTCGACTTTGGAAAAAATTAAGTCTGTAAATGATGTTTCATCTGGTCCATGCATTTTTGGTTTTACAATGTAGATTGATCCAGTTCTTGAATTTTTCTTTTTTTTAAAGTCGTGCAATGCAGCGGTGGTTGTTATAAAAGCATCCATTATTCCCTCTGGCACTTCGCTACCATCTTTTAAAATTATTGATGAATTGGTCATTAAGTGGCCTACATTTCTTATTAATAGCAAACTTCTTCCATGCAATTTAAGACCTTTTCCTTCTTTAGAAATGTAGCTTCTATCAGGATTAAGTTTTCTTTCTAATTTTTTTCCATTTTTTTCGAATTGTACTTTTAGATCCCCCCGCATTAGACCAAGCCAGTTTCTATAACATGCTACTTTGTCCTCAGCATCAACTGCAGCAACACTATCTTCATTGTCACAAATTGTAGAAATCGCAGACTCTGCTATCACATCACTTATTCCAGCTATATCATGAGCAGCGCTAAATGCTTTTGGATTAATAATAATTTCAAAATGCAGGTTATTATTTTTTATGATTATTGCCGTTGGCTTATTTACATCACCTCTGTGACCTACAAATTTTTTTACATCTTTAAGTTTATACTCTTTATCTTCTTTTAAAATTATAAGATTTTTATCTTTTATTTTAAGTGCAGATATATTTTTCCAACTAGTCCCATCAATTGGAATATATTTATCAAAAAATTCTCTGACATATTTTATTACTTCTTGTCCTCTATTTGGGTCGTATCTTTCACTCCCCCCTTCTTCTGACTCAATAATATTTGTACCATACAAACTATCATATAAACTTACCCATCTAGCATTAGCTGCATTGAGAGTGTATCTAGCATTCATTATTGGAACGACTAGTTGTGGTCCGGCAATTTTGGCAATTTCATCATCTACATTACTGGTCTCTATTTTGAAATCTGGTCCTTCCTCCTTTAAATAACCAATTTCTTCTAAAAACTTTTTATATTGCTCAATTTCGATTTCATTTCCTTTGTTATTTATATGCCAATCATCTATTTTTTTTTGTAAATTCTCTCTAATTTGGATCAGCTTTTTATTTTCAGGTGCTAAATCATGTACAGCATTATCAAAACCTTCCCAAAATCTTTCAGAAGATATATCTAAATCTTTTAGTAACTCCTCATTTACAAATGACAGCAATTCTTCTGAAATTTTTAGATTGTTCACATTTTGATAATTTTTAGACATAAATAATTCTTAAAACTCCCATAAAACTAAGTCAAATAATTAATAGTAGCATTGACATTTTGTTGTCAATTTACATAGTTAATTTCATAAAATATGAAAAATTATCTTAACTTTGAAAGTGATATAAAGAATTTAGAAGATGAATTAGATAAACTTAAAGATCCATATAATCAAAGCGGACTCTCAGAAGTAGATACACAAAAAATTTCTCAGATACAAAACGAGTTAGATGAAAAATTAAAAATGGTATATGCAAACTTAGACCCGTGGCAAACTACAATGGTAGCTAGACATGAAGATAGGCCGAAGTCAAAATTTTTTATAGATAATTTGTTTCAAGATTTCATCCCATTATCAGGGGATCGTTTTTATGGTGAAGATCTTTCAGTGCTATGTGGATTTGCAAAGTTTAATGGTTTATCAGTTTTAGTTATTGGACAGGAAAAAGGAGAGGATTTAGATTCAAGAATCAAAAGAAATTTTGGCATGATGAGGCCAGAAGGTTACAGAAAGACTATTCGTTTAATGCAACTGGCTGATAAATTTAATATACCAATTATATCATTTGTTGATACTCCAGGCGCTTACCCAGGTGTTGGTGCTGAGGAAAGAGGTCAAGCTGAGGCCATCGCAAAATCAATAGAATGTTGTATGAAATTAAAAGTTCCAACGATTGCAATTATTATTGGGGAAGGTGGCTCGGGAGGTGCAATTGCTCTAGCATCCTCTAATAAAGTTTTAATGTTAGAAAATGCAATTTACTCAGTTATTTCTCCTGAGGGATGTGCAACAATTTTGTGGCGGGATCCAAAAAAAATGCTTGATGCCGCTAAAGCGATGAAGCTTTCAGCTAAAGATTTACTAGAACTCGAGATAATAGATGAAATTATACCAGAACCATCTGGAGGTGCGCATAGAGACAAAGATTTGATACTAGAAAGTGTTAGAAATGCTTTAAATAAAAATTTAGAAAATTTTAAACAAACGTCTCCAGAGGAAATATTTGATGGTAGAAAAAATAAATTTTTAAAAATAGGTAGAAGTAAAGGATTTATGAGTAATTTAAATGAATTAAGTTCGCTAAATTTAGAAAAAAGTAATTTTAATCACTTTTTAAAATCCAAAAAATTATTTGTTGCAAGTGTTGGAATTACGATTTTTGTTATGGGATTGATTCTTTACTTTTTATAAAGCTCCACAGCATCGCTTGTATTTCTTACCAGAACCACACGGGCAAGGTTCGTTTCTACTTATTTTTTTATCAAATGCTTTTTTATCATTCTCTTTTTTTTCATCATTATCCACGTGTTTAGTTTGTGATTGAACTAAAGTTAGGTTCATTAATATTGTTGTAAAATCTAATTTCAATCTATTTAGTAAACTTTCAAACAAGTGAAATGCTTCTTTTTTATACTCCACTAAAGGATCTCTTTGACCGTAAGATCTTAACCCGATAACTTGTCTAAGTTGCTCTAAATACTGAATGTGGGATTTCCAATTTACATCAATAGTTTGTAAAAAAATTCTTTTTTCTATATCTTTTGATTGATCTTTACCTAACAATTTTATTCTTTCCTCCCTGGAATTTTGAAATTTCTTATTTAATGACTCCCTTAAGTCTTTATCACTACAATTTGTAAGTTCCTCTAGGTATGAATATATAAAATTCTTTCCTAAAATCGATTTAAGTTTATTTTCAAAATCAGTGCTTTTAGGATTAGACTTTTTCTTTAATTTAAGTCCAATAAGGTCATCTATAATTTCGTTTAAAAAACTATTAGAATAATCGAAAATTTTGTCACTATTCATGGCATCTTCTCTTTGACTAAAGATTACATTTCTTTGGTCATTTAAGACGTTATCAAATTTAATTAATGTTTTTCTTATGTCAAAATTTCGAGCCTCTACCTTTTGCTGGGCTCTCTCTAAAGCTTTATTTATCCAAGGATGATCAATACTTTCTCCATCTTTAAGACCAAGTTTTTGTAATATATTATTCATTGAGTCTGATCCAAAAATTCTCATTAAATCATCTTCAAGACTTACATAAAAAATTGAATTTCCTTCATCACCTTGACGTCCAGATCTACCTCTTGCTTGATTGTCAACTCTTCGAGACTCCATTCTTTCAGTTCCAATTACAAATAATCCACCAAGTGATTTAATTTTTTGTTTATTCAATTTTAATTCTTCATCTGGAATTGAGCCTTTCTTTCCACCAAGTTGAATGTCCACTCCTCTACCAGAAATACTGGTAGTTATAATTACAGAATTTTCTTTGCCAGCGTTTGCGATTATTTTAGCTTCATTTTCATGATTTTTAGCATTAAGTACTTCATGTTTAATACTCTCTTTGTTTAATAGATTTGAATATATTTCAGATTTATTAATACTAGAGGTAAACACCAATAAAGGTTGACCTTTTTGATGGCACTCTTTTATCTTTCTAATGATAGCATCATTTTTTTCAGTCTCGGTTCTAAATATTTGGTCATTAAAATCATTTCTTATCATTTTTTTATTAGTTGGAATGACAACTACTGGAAGATTATATATTTCGTAAAATTCTTGAGATTCTGTTACTGCTGTTCCAGTACAACCAGAAATCTTATCATACAATTTAAAATAATTTTGATAGGTAATTGAAGCTAAAGTTTGATTTTCAACTTTTATGGGAATTCTTTCTTTTGCTTCCAAGGCTTGATGAAGCCCATCACCAAATCTTCTTCCTTCAAGAATTCTACCGGTTAATTCATCTATAATTTTCAACTCATCATCTTGAATGATGTAATCTTTACCTTTTTGAAATAAATGATTTGCACGTAAAGCTTGATTTACATGGTGAACCAAACTCAAGTTTTCAGGATCATAAAAGTTATTATTTTTTAAAATTCCTGCATTTGAAAAAATTTTTTCAATATTGTTTATTCCATCATTGGTTAAAAGTACATTTTTGTCCTTTTCATCAACCTCGTAGTCTTTTTCTTTTAAAAATCTGATTAATTTATCTATAGCCAAATATTGGGTTGTTCTATCCTCTGCTGCTCCAGAAATAATTAGTGGTGTTCTGGCCTCATCAATTAGACAGGAGTCTATTTCATCAACTATAGCAAAAAAGTGTTCCCTTTGTACCATTTCATCTTTTGAAAATTTCATATTATCTCGTAAATAATCGAAACCTAATTCACTATTAGTTGCATAAGTAATGTCACAATTATAATTTTGCTTTCTTTGAGAGTCGTCCTGATCATTGTTTATGTAACCAGATGTTAATCCTAAAAAGTTATAAATCTCACCCATTTCTTGAGAATCTCTTTTAGCGAGGTAATCATTTACAGTCACGATGTGAACTCCTTTTTCATGAAGAGCATTAAGATACGCAGCAAGAGTAATAGTAAGCGTTTTTCCTTCACCAGTTTTCATTTCAGCAATTTTAGACTCTTGTAGTACTATTCCGCCTACTAACTGCACATCGAAATGTCTTTCTCCTCTTTTCCTTCTTGAGGCCTCCCTGACTAATGCAAAAGCCTCAGGCAATATCTGTTCAATTTTTTCACCTTTTTTAATTTTTTCTTTAAATTCGATAGTTTTTTTTGGAAAGTCCTCATCTTTTAAATTTTTGATTTCTTCTTCAAATAAATTAATTTTTTTTACAATTTTAGCAATTCTATCAAGTTCTCTTTGATTATTGGATTTAATTAGTTTCGAGAAAAAGTTAAGTGGATTTAGCATCAGTTTTTGATTTATTATTTACTTATAACCATTTATATAATCATTAAATAATTATTTTAAATAGAATGGGTATTAATTTAACAAATTTTCTATCATCTAAATCAAAAAGTAAGAGATTAAACGAATTTCAAGATCTTGATCATATTGATGGTGTAGCGATTTCTACGATTAGTGCTAACTTATATAATAGTTCTCGAGATGATTTAGTCATGTTTTATTTTAGAGATGGAGTTAACTATGCGTCTGTTTATACGCAATCCAAAATAATTTCTGAAAATATAAAATGGAATTTAAATCAAAAAGCTAAAAAAATTTTTTCATTAGTAGTGAACACAAGAAATGCTAATTGTTTTACTGGAAAACAAGGTTACAAGAGTCTCGAAAAAATTGCAGAAATTATCTCTCAAAAATTAACACAAAAACAGAAAGAGGATGAAGATCAACCAAAAAAAATTAATTCAAAGGAAATAATTTTTGGTTGTACAGGTACTATTGGTGAGATTTTTCCTGAGGAAAAGATAATCAACAAAATTCCTGAACTAATTGAGAAAATAAAATATACACAAAATAAGTATATCTGGATGAAATCCGCATTAGGGATAATGACTACCGACACTCAGCCTAAAATGGCAATGGAAGAATGTTCAATTGGTGGAAGTGATATAAAAATATTTGGAGTTGCTAAAGGCTCAGGCATGATACAACCTAATATGGCTACAACCTTAGCATATATTTTTACTGATGCAGATTTATCAAATGATGTACTTAAAAAACTTTTAAAGAAAAATATTTCTAATACTTTTAACGCTATCAGCTGTGATAGTGATACTAGCACTAATGATATGGTTTCAATTTTTTCAACAGGTAAGTCAAAACATCCTAAAATTAAAAATGCTAATGATGAAAAAATTAAAAATTTTGATTTTGCATTAAATAAGGTTTTATTAAATTTAGCTAAAAGAGTTGTAGCCGATGGTGAAGGTGCTTCAAAATTTATAACTGTAAATATTCAGGGGTGCAAAAATGAAGATGATGCAAAAAAAATAGCTTTCTCAATTGCTAATTCACCTTTAGTAAAAACAGCTATTTCAGGCGAAGATGCTAATTGGGGAAGAGTGGTAATGGCAATAGGGAAAGCAGGTGTACAAATTAAACATGAAAAATTGTCTATTAAATTTGGTGAGATAAGTGTTGTTTCTAATGGAAAGCTGAATTCTAGTTATAATGAGGATGAAGTGTCCGAATATATGAAAAGTGATAGCATTGATATTAATGTTGATATCTCATGTGGTTCCAAAAGTTTCAAAGTTTACACGATGGATTTGACAAAAAAATACATTGAGATTAATGGAGATTATCGAAGTTAGATTTGTTCTATTGAAATTTATAGAACTATTACTAAATAATTGTTATGATCAAATATAAGTTGATTTGCAAAAATTGTGATTTCTCATTTGATAGCTGGTTTGCTTCATCTAAAGAGTATGAAAAACTTAAAAGTAAAAATTTTTTAAATTGCCATAAATGTAATTCTCAAAAAGTTGAAAAAACTTTAATGGCTCCTCAATTAATAAATAGAAATAGCATTGATAATCTTGAGAAAAAAAATACGAAATTAAATGAGATAAAAAACAAGATTAAAGAGTATCAAAAATTTATCAAAAGTAATTTTGATTATGTGGGTGAAAATTTTGCTTACGAAGCAAGATCATTACACTATAATAAAAAAAATAAGAAAAAAGGTATTTATGGCACAGCTACAAAAAATGAAATTCAAGAACTTAAGGAAGAAGGAGTTGAAGCTGAAATAATACCATGGATTGAAGATAAAAGTAATTAAACTTTATTAAATTTTCCAATATAGTTAATTGATTTATCCGAGCTTATCGACCACTTGTCGGTAATGATATTAAACTTCATTCCGTCTAGATTTTGTAATTGAAGATTATATTTCTTAGAAATTTTAATTAAGTTATTTGGATCTATAAATTTATCCCATTCATGAGTCCCTATCGGAAGCCATCTTAAAATATATTCTGCACCTATTATTGCAAATAGATAAGATTTTAAAGTTTTGTTTATGGTTGCAACAAACATTATACCCTCTTTTTTTAATAGTGATGCACATGATTTTAAAAAAATATCAACGTCTTCAACATGTTCAATAATTTCCATATTCAAAATTACATCAAATTTTCTATCTATTTTTAAATTTTCTGGTGAGGCAGTTAGATAATTAATATTTAAATTATTCTTTTTTGCATGAAGTTTTGCTACTTGTATATTTTTTTCTGATGCATCTATGCCAGTTACTTCTGCTCCTAATCTGCTCATAGGCTCTGAT
>CACMUH010000015.1:0-20836 GCA_902616875.1 uncultured Pelagibacteraceae bacterium | reverse complement strand
GTAAACTTGTAATCAAAAAGTTAGAAATAATTTCAAAAAGAACAACAAACAAATTGGATGATACTTTTGTAAATTCTTTAGTTGGTCCAGCAAGATTTTTACCAATTGTTTTAGGTTTTTTTATAGCAAGTTATTACATGACGTTTTCTATGGAAGGTAGAGAAATTGTCGATACTATAAATAGAACTCTAATAACCATATTAATTTTTTGGGTTATTCATCAAATTATAGAACCAGTCTCATATATCTTAAGTGGTCTTGATAAATTATTAACAAGAGAACTCATTGGATGGATTATTAAATCTTTAAAGATTTTAATATTTATATTAGGACTTGCGGCAGTCTTAGAATTATGGGGGATAAAGATTGGACCAATTATTGCTGGTTTAGGTTTGTTCGGAGTAGCAGTTGCATTGGGTGCTCAAGATTTGTTTAAAAATTTAATTTCTGGGATTTTGGTATTAGTTGAAAAAAGATTTAAAATCGGTGATTGGATTTCTGTTGATGGAATAATTGAGGGTATTGTTGAAAAAATTGGTTTTCGATCAACAACAATCAGAAAATTCGATAAATCATTAGCAATAATTCCAAATTTTCAATTTGCAGAAAATGCTGTAGTAAATGTAAGTGAAACTTCAAACTGGTTAATTAGCTGGATTATTACTCTCCAATATGACACTTCGGTTGATCAATTAAAAAATATAAGAGATCAAATTGAAGATTACATAAAAAAAAGTGATGATTTTGACACTAATATAGGAATTGCAGTTAGGGTCGATAAGTTTTCAGATAGTTCTATAGACATGTATGTGCGTTGTTTCACAAAATCGGATAGTTGGAACGAATGGCTTTCAGTAAAAGAAAAACTTGCAATTGCAATAAAACAAATTGTTGAAAATAATAAGGCCTCTTTCGCATTTCCAAGTTCTTCGATTTATATTGAAAAAAAATGATTGCTATCTTTTATTTAGTTTTACAATTATTAAAACTTTATTCGTATGTAGTGATTGCCAATGTTATCATCAGCTGGTTAATTGCTTTTAATGTATTGAATACTCAAAATAGATTTGTTTATGCAGTTTTAGATTTTACTTACAGATTAACAGAACCATTTCTAAGAAGAATAAGACGATTTTTACCAAATTTGGGAGCCTTAGACATTTCACCAATTATTTTACTGCTATTGATTTGGTTTATAGAAATGTGTATGAAGCTCTACATCGCACCAATGATATTCTAGGATTTATGATTTTAATTGATGGAAAAAAAGAAGCAGCACTATTAAGGGAACAGCTTAAAAAAGAAGTATCTGATCTTAAAATTAAGTATAATAAAGTTCCAGGGTTAACAGTAATTTTGATTGGAGACTTAACTCCTAGTCAGATTTACGTTCGAAACAAAGAAAAATCTGCTAACGAAGTTGGACTTAAATCCGATGTGATTAAATATCCAGATAGTGTTGAAGAAAAAGTTATTTTAGAGAAGATAGATGAATTAAATAAAGATAGTTCTGTATCAGGTATTTTGGTTCAATTACCATTACCAAAACATATTGATAAACAAAAAATTATTGAAGCGATTGACCCATCAAAAGATGTAGATGGATTTCATCCAATGAATGTTGGAAATCTTTCATCAGGTTATGAGAGTTCCGTTCCATGCACACCATTAGGATGTTATTTGTTAATTAAAAAAATAGAACCTAACTTAAATGGTAAAAAAGCAGTTGTTGTTGGTCGATCTAACTTAAATGGTAAACCAATGACTCAACTTTTACTGAAAGAAAATTGTACTGTTACCATAACACACTCTAAAACAAAAGATTTAAAAGCAGAGTGTTTAGAAGCTGATATTATTATTGCAGCGGTTGGTATTCCCGAGTTAGTTAAAGGTGATTGGGTTAAAAAAGATACAATAGTGATCGATGTTGGAATTAATAAAACTGAGAAAGGTATTGTTGGTGATGTTGCATTTGATGAAGTTTCAAAAAATGCCAAAGCACTCACGCCTGTTCCTGGTGGAGTTGGTCCAATGACAATCGCTTGCTTGCTAAAAAATACGATTGACTGTTTCAAAAGATCGCAAGCATAATATTGAATTCAACAAATTTTTTTTGATAAGATAGGTTATGAAAAAACCTAAATACCCCTATAGAATTGCACTTCTCATGCTCATACTGACAGTTCCACCAATTGGCGCGACACAATTAGGTTGGTATTTATATGATAAACAAACTGGATTTGATTATGGTATGATAGTTGGAACATTTTCAGTAATTTATGCTGCTTGGTTAATGTATGAAAAGAATTGGAGAGAAGATGATGAGGATTAAATTGTGGAAAAAATAATTTTTTTTGGATTAGCGATACCAATTTTAGCATTTGTCCTTTACTTGGGTGGAACTGCTATCATGAAAGGTTTTGAGGCCAAAAGAGAAAATAAATCCAATGAGAGCTTAGAAGACCAGGACCATGAAGACAACTTGTCTGATAATAATGATAAGTTAACAGATGAATTGAATAAATTAAATCAACTCCTTAAAGATGGTGTTTTAACAGAAGAAGAATTTAAAAAAGCTAAAAAGAAAATTTTAGATAATTAATTATAATCAAGTAATTTTTTTAAAGATCCAAATTCACCTATTTTATAAATAATTGCATCTTCTTTTTTAAATCCATATTTTTTCGCTCCAGCTTTAAATCTTACAGGTGGCTCCATGATTGGTTCTAGGGATAAAACAAACGTGCCCCAATGCATTCCAATCACTTTTTTACTCTTTAAATTTTTTGCAACCTCTAAAGCTTCTTCTGGATTTGTGTGATAAACCGACTTATCCTTATAAGGCATTATTGGATAAAAATTATAGGCACCAATATTTATAAATGTAAGATCAATTGGACCATACTTATTACCTATATCTTTATAAATATTTCCTACTCCAGTGTCACAACCAAATAATAACTTTATATCTTTATATTCGATCAAAAAATTTCCCCATAAAGTTTTATTAGTATCTGTTAGACTTCTTTTTGACCAATGCACAGCAGGTAAAAAAGTAATTTTTAAATTTTTATTTATTTCAATTTTATCATACCAGTCCATTTCATTCACATCGCTATAACCATTTCTGGAAAAATATTTACCAAGTTTTAATGGAAGTAAAACTTTAGAATTTTTAAAAGGAAATCTCCGGATTGTCATCATATCTTGATGATCATAATGATTATGGGTGAGTAAAAAAATATCTGTTTGTGGAATCTCGTTTAATTTTAATGCTGGTTCGGTAAATCTTTTAGGTCCAAAAATTAGCGGCCCAGCATTTTTTGAAAATACTGGATCTGTAATAATTGTTGTTTCACCAAGCTTAATTAAAAATGTTGCATGGCCAATCCATGCTACATAATCGTCTTCTTGAAATTTTTTTAAGTCTGTTAAAACTTTCTCTTTTTCAATAACATGTTCTTTGGGAACTGTCATATTAAGTTTTTTTTTCTCTCTATTAAAAATTTTGAAGGACCATTTAACATTAGGATCTGGTTTTGGTGAACCCTGAGGATTTCTAAAAGTACCGTCTGGTAAATGGTGATAAGGTTTTTTTTCCACTAAAACTAATTTTTTTTATTGTAAGTTTTTATAATTGTCTCCTCTAAAGTTCTACTCATTATTATGGTGCCCTTTTCATTTGGATGTATACCATCACTTAGATTAAACTCGGGCTTCATGGCAACTCCCTCAAGTAAAAAAGGAATAAGCTCTATTTTAAATTTTTTGGCTAGATTAGGAAAAATTTTGTCAAATTTTTTTTTATAAGAAAAACCATGCGAGGTTGGAGCAATCATCCCAGCTAGGACGATTTCAATATTTTTATCTTGAGCAATTTTTATAATTTTTTCTAAATTGCTTTTTGTTTCTTTTGGCTGGATGCCTCTTAACATGTCATTAGCCCCTAAGCATAAAATTATTAGATCTATATCTGGCTCACTCAAAGTCCAATCAGCTCTATTTAATCCCCCTGACGATGTACTACCAGAAACACTGCCATCAACAATCTCAATATTATAACCCTTTGCTTCTAAATTTTCCTCTAAAACGACTGGTAAACTATTGTCATCAGACAAACCATAACCAGCCATCAAACTATCACCAAATAATACAATCTTTTCGATTGCATATGCATTAATGGTTAGTAGACAGATAATAATTATTTTAATAATAAAACTTTTGTTCATGAGTACTCTTCTTAAATTAAAAAAGATAAATCTTAAATACCAAACTGGTAAAGACAATATTAGTGTTTTAAAAGATATAAATTTGACCACAAAAAAAAAAGAAACTATTTCAATAGTAGGTGAAAGTGGTTCAGGAAAAACAAGTTTAATCATGTTAATTGGTGGTTTAGAGCGTCCAACTTCAGGCAAGATATACTTCCAAGACCACGAAATTACAAAATTAAGCGAGGATGAAGTATCAAAAATCAGAAAAAAAAATATTGGTATAATTTTTCAGTCTTTTTATCTAATCCCAAATTATACAGCCTTAGAGAATGTAACCTTAATTCTTGAATTGAATAAATTTAAAAATCCTGAAAAAGAAGCAAAATCTCTTTTAGATAGATTTGGCTTAAAACATCGACTAAATAATCTACCCAGTCAGTTATCTGGAGGAGAACAACAGCGTGTCGCTATCGCAAGAGCTATTGCTATGAAGCCAGAGCTAATTCTAGCTGATGAACCTACAGGAAATTTAGATACAGAAAATTCCGATATGATTTCTAAAATTTTATTTAGGTATGTTAAAGAGGAGGGTTCCTCATTAATTATGGTAACACACGACCCGAAACTTGCTAACCGCGCAAGCAGAAAAATTAAAATTAAAGATGGAAAAATTAAATAATTTTTATCAATACAAGTTTATCTTAATATATGCTCTTCGAGATTTAAAAAGAAACTATAAAAAAATCTCTAGTATTATCATCACTCTGTTCATCAGTCTTTTTATATTAAGTGCAATATTTACTATTGAGGATAGTTTAAAAAAGGAACTCAAAGAAAATGCTAAAGAGCTTTTAGGTGGAGACTTAGAAATTGATTATAACAGAAATCAAGGAAATATAGATTTATTAAATAAAGTTGAAGAGTTTACAACTATATCAGAGATGGTTGAATTCAGCACAATGCTTTCGACAACAAATCGAAAGAAAAATAAATCTTTATTTACTAGAATAAAAACAGTTGACCAAAAGTATCCTTTATATGGTGAAGTAACCTATGAACCTGCTGATGCTTATGAAAGAATGCAAACTGAGCCTTATACAATTTTAATTAATGAGAGTTTATCAAAAACATTAAATATCAAAACAAATGAAATTGTAAAAATTCAAGATCAAGAATTTCTTGTTATTGGTAAGGTAAGATCTGTTCCAGATGTAAGTGGATTTGTGACTTTTGGAGATTGGGTTTTAACAGGTAAACAAACTTTAGATATCTTAAAACTTAACGGAATAGGAAATTTTTTAAATTATGAATATAAAGTAAAATTTAATACCAATGATAATCCAGAAATAATCATAAAAAAAATCGAAAGTATTTTTAAAGATGATCAAAAAGTAAAAATTAGATATCCAGAAAATGCAGCAAGTGGACTAAAAAGAGTAATTGGTAACTTTTCACAATTTTTATCCCTTGTCTCAATAAGTGCGATGCTTATTGCTGGTATCGGTATTGCTAATACTCTTTTATCTTTTATAAATCAAAATAACTTGTCTATAGCAGTAAGAAAGGCCTTAGGTTTCTATTCGGGTAATATTAAAAAACTTTATTATCTTCAATTGGTAATATTATTATTTATAATTACTATTTCAGCATATTTAAGTAGTTTATTAATTGTGCCATTAGCAGACAAATATTTGTCAAGTAGCTTTGGACTGAAGATAAATTTATTTTTTTCTTTTTTTAATTTTTTAAAGATATTTTTAATAGGTTTACTAGTTTTGATAATTTTTTCGATCCCTACAATTAGTTCTATCGATCAAGTCAAAGCTTCAAGTCTATTTAGAAATGTATTCCAAAACTTACAATTTTATTATTCAAAAAAATTAATTGGCATGAGTATTATAATGTTATCGATTTTGATTTTAATATTCACTTATAGATCAGAAAATTTTGTTTATAGTCTCGGGTATTTTGGGGCATTTTTTATTTGTTTGATTATCTTTTTTCTACTTTCAAAGTTAATTATATTTTCTCTAAAAAAGTTTAAATTTAATTCAAGCACTCCTTTAAAAGTATCTATTAAAAATATTACACAATCAAAAAGTATTACACCAATTACAATTATGTCTTTAGGTCTTGGTGTTACATTACTTTTGACTTTGGCATTAGTTGGAACTAATTTTAAAAGAGAGATAGCAAAATCAATACCTGACATCGCTCCTGATTATTTTTTTGTGGGCATTCAAAATGGAGAGCGTGAAAAGTTTGAACAAAGAATTTTATCAATGGATCCTGGTGCAAATATTGAAATTGTGCCAATGGTTTCTTCAGGAATAGTGAAAATTAATGGTATAAATCCAAACACATATATTACACCTGAAAATGATAGTTATTGGGTTATTGGCAGCGAACGGAGATCATCTTGGACAAAAGAAGTTCCTGAGGATAATCTAATTATTGATGGTAAGTGGTGGGATTTGTCTAAACCAAATCAACTTCAGATATCATTAGACGCTAAGGTTGCAAAAGATTTTAATATTAAATTAGGGGATATATTTACTTTAAATATCTATGGTAGAGAAATTGATGGTGAAATAGTCAACTTTAGACAAGTTGATTATAGAGATCTAAATATAAATTTTGCAATGCTTTTTAACCCTGACTTTGCAAAAAATATTCCTCATGAATATTTAGCAACCACAAAGTTCTATAATTTAAATAAATTTGATGAAACAAAAATGCTTGAAATTTTCCCTAGTTTATCAATGATTAAAATTGCAGATTATTTGAATAAAGTAACCAATGTTTTAAATAAAGTTTTCATAGCAGTTATTGTCATTTCAACAGTCACTATCGTCATTGGTTTAATTGTAATTTCAAGCGCAATAATGGTGCAAGGAAAGGTAAGAGAATACCAAAATTTGGTTTTTAAAATTTTAGGTTTTTCAAGAAAAGAGATTGTTTTTTCTTCGCTGATTGAATTTATGATTATTTTTATATCTGTAATAATGATTGCAGTTTTGTTTGCTGTAGTTGGTTCAAAATTTATTATTGAAAATATATTTGAGTTATTCTGGAAGTTTGATCTTAAAGTTTTGATTTATCTTGGTTTATCCATTGGTTTGGTTACGTTGGTATTGATATTATTAACTAATATTAAATATTTAAATCCAAAGGTTTATCCTCTTATAAGAAATCAATAATCACTAAGATCTATTTAGCCTTCTCCATCAGCCAAAGGTTATCACTCGCCAAAAAGTAAATTTTTCCATTTTTTGGATGAACCTGGATATCTCTAATTCGTCCAATCTCATCTTTAAAAATTACATCTTCTTTTATGTTGGACAAATCATTGAAGATTAGTTTTCTTAAGGATTGATCTTTTAATGATGTAATTAAAGCATGACCATTCCATTCATTAAATTCGTTTCCTTCATAAATTGTAATTGCACTTGTTGCAATTGAAGGCACCCAATACTGAATTGCTTTTGTAAAGCCAGGTTTCCATTTTGGACCAATAGGAAAGCCAGAATAATTTTTTCCTCCCCAGCCTAATATTTTCCAACCATAATTTTCACCTTTTTTTACTTCACCAAACCAATCACCACCTTTAGCACCATGGTTGCTCATATAAATTTTACCATCGTATGATGATAAAGTTAGACCTTGAGGATTTCTGATACCAATTTGATAAATTTCAGGTAGCCAATCTGGCTTATCTACAAATTTAGGATTGTCATTTGGAATACTTCCATCAAGTTTAATTCTTATAATACTCCCAGGATGTTGTGAGGGGTCTTGGGCAATCATGCCTTTACCTCTTTCACCGGCAGAGGCAAATAAGTGATTATCTTTGATCGCTAACCTTGAACCAAAATGATAACCAGAGTCAATAGGAGGTTCAGCTTGAAAAATATTTTTAAAATTTAATTTTTTTTTATCAAAAATAGCTTTAGCAATAGAGGTACTTGTTTTGCCATTACCTCTGTTTTCAGAATATGAAACATAAATAAAATTATCTTTATATAAGATATCTAAAAGACCACCCTGTCCGTGTTCTAGAAAATTTAGGTTATGATCAACTTCAACAGCTTTTTTTTGGAGTACATCTATGATCTTAATTTTTCCACCTTTTTCAGTAATAATTAGTTCTTTATTATTTAAAAAAGACGAACCCCATGGGTCGTTAAGAACAACTAATTTTTCAAATTTTAAATTTTGAGCAAATAAATTAGTTGAAAAAAATATAAAAAATATAATTACAAAAAAAAGTTTTTTCACCTTATGAAAGTTTAGATCTTCCACCATCTACTGCAATAATCTGACCTGTTATCCAAGAGCTATCTTCAGTGATTAAAAATCTAGCCAAAGAGGCAGAGTCTTTTCCCTCTCCCAATCTTTTTAAAGGATGGGCCTTTGCAATACCATCTGCTAGGGCTTTATTCTTTAACATGGGCTCAGCAATTTTTGAATTGGTTAAGCTTGGCGCAATACAATTCACTCTTATGTTTGGAGCAAATTCAGCTGCAAGTGAAACTGTTAAACCCTCAACAGCTGCTTTTGTTGATGCAATAATTGCGTGATTGGTAAATCCTCTTTGAGCAGCAACAGTTGAAAATAAAACTATTGAGCCCTTATTTTTTTTTAAACTCTCTTGATAACCCTTAATAACTTCAACCGCAGAATAAAGATTTAATTTCATACATTTTACAAAATCTTGCTCTGTTACCATTCTCACAGGTTTTAAGTCAATTGAACCAACACAATAAGCAACACCTTTTACATCTGAAATATCATTTTTAACTTTTTCTATAAATCTCTCTTCCAAAACATCTGCAATAGTAAAAGGACACCCTAATCTCTCTGAAATATTTTTGACCTCGTTTTCATCTCTACCTACTAAATGTACACTATTTCCAGAATTTACTAATTGTTCAGCCAAGCTCGATCCGATTGAACCTGTCGCACCAAAAATAAGATATTTTTCTGACATAAAAAATTTAATTAGTTATATTTAATTATGAAGTTATTTTTTATACTGGGCAATCAATTATTTCCATCAAAATACCTAGACCGCTTCAAAAAAGACCACCTTTTTTTCATGGCTGAAGATTACGAGTTATGTACTTATGAAAAACATCATAAACAAAAAATTCTTCTATTTTTGTCATCAATGCGATCCCACGCAGATGTACTTAAAAAAGATAAATTTAAAATTGAATACTCTAAAATAGAGGATAAAGAATTCAAAGATAGTTATTTCAAAAAGCTTAAAAAAATAATTGGCTCAAAAAAAATTAAGGAAATATCCAGTTTTGAAGTTGAGGATAAGTTTTTTGAAAAAAAAATTAATCAATTTGTTAATAAAGAAAAAATAAAATGGAATATTATTCAGACGCCAATGTTTTTAAATTCAAGAGAAGATTTTAAAAAATATTTATCTAAATCCAAAAAACCATTTATGGCAACTTTCTACAAAGATGTCAGAAAAAAATCTGGAATATTAATAGGTTCTGATGGGAATCCTACTGGAGGTAAGTGGAGTTTTGATGAGGATAATAGAAATAAATTACCAAAGAATATTTCAATCCCAAAATTTCCAAAAATAAATGAAACTTCTCATACTAAAAAGCTAAAACCTATTGTTGAAAAGTTATTTAAGGATCATCCTGGCAGTACCAAAAATTTCTGGTTCGCCACAGAACACAATGATGTGTTGAAACTTTTAAATTTTTTCATTAAAGAAAAATCAAATTTATTTGGTGATTATGAGGATGCAGTTGATCAAAAAGATAATATTTTATTTCATAGTGCACTAAGCCCATATGTAAATTTAGGTCTTATCACTCCAGAATTTATAATTAAAAAAATTTTAGATTTTCATAAAAGTAAAAAAATAAGACTAAATTCTTTAGAGGGATACGTTCGTCAAATAATTGGTTGGAGAGAATTTATGAGAGGAATTTATCAAAGTTATTCTAGTGAAATGGAGACAGGAAATTTTTTTAAACAAAATCGCAAGATGAAAAAATCCTGGTATGACGGCACCACTGGATTACCACCATTGGATTATGCAATAAAGAATGCATTAAATCATGGATGGTCTCACCATATTGAAAGACTCATGATTTTATCAAACATAATGAACCTTTGTGAGATCAAACCCACTATTGTTTACAAGTGGTTTATGGAAATGTTTGTGGACTCCTCAGATTGGGTGATGGTTCCAAATGTTTATGGAATGGGATTGTTTAGTGATGGCGGAATATTTGCAACTAAACCATACATTTGTGGATCAAGTTATTTTATGAAGATGATGGATTTTAAAAGGGGTGATTGGTGCAATATAATGGATGGTCTTTATTGGAGATTTATAGATCGAAATAGAAAGTTTTTTTTAAGAAATCCAAGGCTATCAATGATGGTGAGAATTTTCGATAAGATGAAAACTGATAGAAAAAAATTGATTTTGTCAGCTGCAGATAAATTCATTAAAGCAAATACAATTTAGTGAAAAAAGAAAATTTACCAATTAAGGTTTGTCCAATATGTCAAAGACCATTTAAATGGAGAAAAAAATGGAGACTTAATTGGGAAAAAGTTAAGTATTGTTCAAAAAAATGTTCATCAAAAAAATAAAAAATTTTAATAAATATTTAATTTTATTTTTATTCTTAATTCTTACAAATAATGTTCGTGCAGAATTTTTTGAGGATCTATCAAAAATTATTGAGAATAATGAAAAAAGACTGAGCTATGGTATTTCAGTGACAGATTTTAATATGGATGGAAACAATGAGTTTTTAGTTACAGGTTTTGGTTTTCCGAATTTAGCGTTATCTTTTCAAGATGGAAAATTAAAGAATATAAACCAACAAAAAATTTTTTCAGATATTTCAAAGAAAACCATTGGAGTTGCTGCATGTGATATTGATAAAGATGGCTTTGAAGAAATCTACTTTTTAAATACCGACACATATAGTGGAGTTAAAAAATATTCAGACAGATTATTGGATATAAAAGATAATAATTATTTTGATTTATTTGAATTAGAAAAAAATAAAGAAAATCTAAATTTAACAGCAGGAAGATCTGTTGTTTGTGTAGATAGAAAGGGAGATGGTGAATATGGAATTTATGTTGCAAACTACGGAGGACCAACAAGGTTTTATGAGATTGAAAATGAACTTATCAAAGATAAAGCTGAGATTTTAAATCTGGATAATATTACTGGTGGAAGAGCAGTTGTATCTGGGCATATCTTGACAGAAAGAGCCGATATCTTTGCGGCTAATGAGAGAGGAGCAAATTTTCTTTTTAAAAATAATAATGGAAATTTTGATGATGTTGCATTTGATTATAGAGTAGATGATGCAATCCAAAATGGACGGGGTACAGCTTTATCAGACATATATTATCGTGGTAGATTGGATATTTTAAGTGGTAATTGGCTTGGATATCACAGAGCTTGGGTCCTGGAGAATAATGAATTTAAAGACATTGGAAATAAAGATTTTGATGAACCCTCTAGAATAAGAACAATTATTTCTGCAGATTTTGATAATGATGGTTTTGATGAAGTTTTCATGAACAATATAGCAGAACCAAATAAGTTATTTCGTATTAAAGATAATGGAAAATTTGAGCAGATAAATTTTCAGGTAGGACTCGAAGTTAATGGATATGGAACTGGTGCTGCAGTCGCGGATATAGATAATGATGGAATTTTAGAATTATTAGTTTCTCGTGGTGAAAGTAAAGCACAAACATTAACTTTGTATAAAGCAAAAGTTGATAAAGGAAGTAAATACTTAAGGATTAAACCATTAAATAAGTATGGTGCGCCAGCAAGAGGAGCCACTGTTACTTTAATAACTAATCAAAGAAAACATTCAAAAACAATTGATGCAGGATCTGGTTACTTATGCCAAATGGAACCTGTGGCACATTATGGAATTAGAAAAAAAGAAAAAAATTTTAAAGTAGAAATTAGATGGACAAATGGAAGTAAAGAAATGATTGATATAAATAAACTTAACCAAACAATTATTTTAAGACAGAAATGAAAAAAATATTCAATATATTTTTAATTGTATTTTTAATATCATTTCAACTCAAGTCGTTTGCTGGAGAAAAAAATTATCACAAAGAGCTTATTACTGATTGGTCTAGAATATTCCCTGATAAAAATAGAAATGCCGCGGGACCAAAATTTTTTAAATATATCATAGATAAAAAAATTACTTACAAAGACTTTGTTGAATTTAACAAATTATATTGTGCAGTTTCTGGGTCTTTAATTGACCCAAATAGTGACTCAGAATTCTTATTTATTAAAGAAAGTAAAACGAATAAAAAAATTTGTGGAAACTATTATAGGTGTTGTGTTCCATGTTCTTGTGATCTTATGAAGTATTCTGAAGCTCAAAAGATGAAACATAAATTTGAGGATGGTTTTAAAGAATTCTATGTTTTAACAATAAAAAATCCTTGTTCTAAAAAAGATTTTCCCAATAGAGTAAATAAAGATTATTTTTGTAATGGTGAAAAAATCAACAAATCAGAAGTGTATAGTCTTAACGATCGAATAGTAATAGGTTTATTGCACAATGGAAAAAATTGTGCGAAAGATGAGGTTGACTTTGTTGAAAGTCATCAAGTGACGGGTAGATATTGCGAGTTGAGAAATAATACACCTTTAGAAAATTTAGATGCTGGAATGGGTGATATTTTTATAAAACTCGCGAGATAAATAAATATGAATAATAAAATTTTTGAGTGGGCAGGTGTTATCACTGCAATATTGTACTCATTATTTGTAGCTATGAATATTGGTATAGAGTTTTTTGGTTTTTGTTTACTACTAATATCTGCAATTCTAATTGGAATTTGGGCTTATCGAGGCGGTCATAGAGGAATATTATTTTTACAATTCTTTTATGCTACAGCCGGGATTATTGGAATGTTTAGATGGTTTTAGTTAAGTGTTGAAATAATTTTTGGAATATAATTTTTAAAGTTAAAGAAACCTTTATTACAATATTGCCAAGAGTTTTGATCAAGTTCTCTATAAAGGAAATTGATTTTAAAAGTATTTGAATTCAAATAATCTAAATTTTCTCCAATAGTTGGATACAACCCCACTGCTTTTTCTATCTTTTTAATTTCGCTAATATCTATAACTTCACAATCAATAGATTGATTTTTAAATCTTTGTTCCTGGTCTTGAATAAGTGATGACTTAAATTTAAGAACTTTTTCACTTAGTTTGATACATCTATTTTCATTTTTATTCGAAATTATATAAAATTTTTTAAATTTATTATTTTGAAAATCACTTTTTTCAAAACAGAGGTTATTCTCGAATATTATGAAATTATTTTGATCAATATTTTCAGGATTAGTAAAATCCTGTTTTAAAATTGAGTATTTTTTTTTTGAAATCTTGGGTGGAGCGTTTTCATTTAATTTAATATTGCTAAATCTATTATTTGTAAATTTTTTGATATTCCACTCACTTGCTAAATAATGTTTTCCCTGTGTTTGAACACCTGCAACCCATCTCCACCCAAGAGTGTTTGATGCAGCGTCTCCATCATAAAGATGTTGCATAAAAAATTCCGCACCCAATTGCCATGGCAAATTTAGTGTAAAAATCCAAATACTGGCAAACCACATTCTAGTATGATTATGCAAATAATTATTTTCTTTGAGTTCGTTGACCCAATAGTTAAAGCACTCAACATTTGTTTTTCCATCAATCGCGTTTTTATAATTTTGATTGTTTTGAAAATCCCCTTTAATCTTTTTTAATTCAATTAAAAAATCTGTCCAAACACTGGGTCTTAATTCTAACCAACCTTTCCAATATGTACGCCACAATACTTCTTGAATAAATTTTTCATTTTTTGCAAATGAAAATTTATCAAGAGATTTTTTGATAACTTCTTTTTCATTAATAATACCGTGAGTAATATATGGAGATAAACAAGAAATATTAGACCTGTTATCAGGTCCATAATCAAAGTTTCTAAGTTTTGAATATTCTGAGAGATTGTTTTCCACAAAATTATTTAGTTTATCTAAGGCCTTAGCCCTTGAAGCTTCAAAATTCATTTTTAATTATTTCGATTTTTTTTTCTTTAGACCTAATTTATCGCTATGTCTTAATCTCAAGATTACAATAGCACCTGCAATTAAAACTATTGCTACCGCTTCATATACTAATGCACTTGGATCCATTTCTTTTCCTTGTAAAATAATAAATCGTGCTAATGCTGTAATTGCTATAAGTAGTGGTAATGTAATACTTATGGATTGCTGGTTCCAAAAAACTCTTACCATCGCTAGCACTTCTAAGTAAAGAAACATTAGCAGCAAATCAGCTAAGGTAACCGATCGATTTTCAAACATTTTATAAATCTCTATTCCAACTGCAATTACAGTGCTTACCAGAATGATACACATTAGAAGAAGTTGTAGGTTTTTAGCTATCTTTTCCATTATTTATCTTTACTAAATGGTAACCATTTTTCAAATACTGATTTTGAGGAACCATCATACGGAATTGAATAAGAATATGGATTTGGACTTGTCAACACTTCGATTCCTTTCGAAAACACGAATATAAAAACAATTACAAAAACGAGCACCATTATCTTAAAGGGGTCAAAATTTTTTGTTTTAAAAACGCTGGCAGAATTTTCCTCAGCTCTATGAAAATGTTTAAACGTCAAATATACCGCAAATATTAATCCAATGTGGGCTAAAAAAAGTCCAGTCCACCCAAATACAAAAGTTGTATATGAGAATACGTACAAACTAAAAACAGTAGTCCAGATAAAACTTAACACCAATAAAATTTGCAATCTTACTGTTTTAGGTAATGATCTAAGATCATTTTTGCTATCATCAAACAAAATGTTTGCTGTATCTTTCATCCAATTTTTAAACGATTCCATAAATTTAAATTAAGTTTTTTTCAAAAATAAACAATCCCCAATTTGTCACCGAATAATTAGCTAGTTTCTTAACTTTTTTTTGTGAAAATTTATAAATTTCTCAACATTAGATTTAATAAATGATTTATTTTCCTCAAACGAAACTTTTTTCATTGAGTAAGCATTGCTTTTTGTCATTCTTGATTGAATTGTAACATTGCCTTTATACAGTTTAAGTTTAACAGATCCATTAATTTTGTTTTTTTTCAAATCAACAATTTTTTGAAGTTTAAACCTTTCTTTTGAAAACCAATATCCATTATAGATCAATTCTGCGTACCTTGACATTATTGCATCTTTTTTGTGCATTGTTTCTTTATCAAGTGTAACTGACTCAATCGCTCTATGTGCATGGATTAACAATGTACCACCTGGAGTTTCATAAACCCCTCTAGACTTGATGCCTAAAAATCTATTTTCAACAAGATCAACTCTTCCTATTCCATTTTTTCCTGCCAATTGATTAAGTTTAAATAATAATTTTGCTGGTCCAAATTTTTTTCCATTAAGACCAATGGGGTCACCATTTTTAAAATTAATTGTTACATGAGTAGCTTTGTTAGGAGCTTTTTCTGGAGAAATAGTTCTTTGAAAAATAAATTCTGGTGCAGAATTTTTTGGATTTTCTAGCAACTTACCTTCAGTTGATGTATGAAATAAATTATCATCCACTGAAAAAGGAGATGCACCTTTTTTGTCTTTTGGGATAGGAATATTGCGTTTCTTCGCGTAACTAATTAAATCTGATCGAGATTTTAAATTCCATATTCTCCATGGTGCAATAATTTTTATTTTGGGACCAAAATAATGATAACCAAGCTCAAATCTTATTTGGTCGTTTCCTTTTCCAGTAGCCCCATGAGATACTGCATATGCTTTGAATTTTTTTGCAACCTTTATTTGATCCTTTGCTATCAGAGGTCTGGCGATTGAGGTTCCTAATAGATAAACACCCTCATAAATTGCATGACCACGGATCATTGGAAATACATAGTCCTTTACAAAAATATCTTTTAAATCATTTATAATTATTTTTGTAACACCAAATTTTCTCGCATTGTAAATAATCTTTTTTCTATTTATTTCTTGTCCGATATCTGCGGTGTAACAAATTACTTCTGCATCATAATTTTCTTGAAGCCATTTAAGAATAATGGATGTGTCCAAACCGCCTGAGTAAGCTAATACAATTCTTTTTTTTGATTTCATTAACTAACTACAAGCTTTTTTTGCAGTGTTATATGCTTTAGTGAATCCCAATAATGAATAATGGTCGATTGTTTGAGAGCCTTTTTCATTGTATCCAGTTACCATTATTCTTGAACCTTTTTTCATAATCTTGACCATAATCTTTTCTTTTTTATTACTAGTCATCCATGCAAAACCTTGTTGCTTAATATCAAATTTAAATTTGTTATTTCCAGAGGTTGCTAATACAGTATTGTTTTTATTAAATTCATAACCAGCAGTAGTACTGATTTCATTCGCAATTTTTTCACCAGGTCTAAATGTTACAAATAATCTAGCATCTCTTTTATTTGTTTTAGGAGATTGCAGAATTGGAGAAGACTGAGCAAAACATACTTTACCAGATGCTTCCGCTAAAACCATTGTTTCCCAGTCTTTAAATTTACCAATTTTTTTTAGATCTTCCCCAAAGGATTTCGATGTGAATAAAAAAGTAAAAAGTATAAATATAAATAAAATCTTTTTAATTATGGACATGGGTTTGGGAACATTTTTTGAATTTTATTAATCTCATTTAAAATTTCGCTTGTTAAACTTACATTTACACTTTCTATGTTTGTTTTCAACTGTTCGATTGTCGTTGCACCTATTATCACACTTGTCATAAATGGCTGAATTTCACAAAACTTCAGTGACATTTGAGTAAAATCAATATTGAATTTTTGTGATAACTTATAATATTCTTCGATAGCTTTTTGACCATTTTCATTTTTATATCTTGTGAAATCTTTAAATATTTTCATTCTTGATTTTTCTGGTAAATTATTATTTCTATATTTTCCTGTTAAGTATCCGAATGCTAAAGGGGAGTAGGCTAACAAACCACTTTTCTCCCTAACAGAAATTTCCGCAAGTCCAACTTCATAAGTTCTATTAAGTAAATTGTATGGATTTTGCACCGACATCATTTTTGGTAAATCTTTTAATTTTGATATCTCAAGAAATTTTGACAAACCCCATGCAGTTTCATTAGATAGACCAATGTATCTAATTTTACCTTGTTCAATAAATTTTTTTAAACTTTCAAGAATTTCTTCAAACGGTGTCCAATCATTATCGTTTTCGTCATGTTCATAACCATGTTTTCCAAAAAAATTTGTATTTCTCTCTGGCCAATGAAGTTGATAGAGATCGATATAATCTGTTTTCAATCTTTTGAGACTTTCCTCTAAAGCTTCAGAAATTTTTTTTTTCCCAAAATTATAACCACCACCCCTGATATATTTGTTTGAAGTATTACCACAAACTTTTGTTGCTATAACAACCTTGTCTCTTTTTTTAGTTTTTTGAAACCAGTTACCGATTATTCTCTCTGTTTCCCCATATGTTTCTTCTCTCATCGGTATGGAGTAGATTTCTGCAGTGTCCCAAAAGTTTACACCATGATCTAAAGCATAATCCATTTGCTGAAATCCCTCTTCTTGAGTATTTTGTTCGCCCCAGGTCATAGTACCGAGACAAATTGTACTCACATCAAGA
Organism: uncultured Pelagibacteraceae bacterium; assembly: GCA_902616875.1. GTDB lineage: Bacteria > Pseudomonadota > Alphaproteobacteria > Pelagibacterales > Pelagibacteraceae > Pelagibacter. The sequence continues at coordinate 2,898 of CACMUH010000015.1, read as the reverse complement.
TCCGTATTACCTAATTTTTTATAATTCATAGTGATTTTTAAAGTATAATTTTTTATTAATCTTTTAAGGTATCTTGAATATTTAGTAAAAGACTATATATCTATAGATATTATGGCAACAGACAAAAAAGGTATTCTAGCAAGAGCAAGAGCAGCAGCACGTGAAACCACTGCGGTTACTGATGAGGGCTTAAGAGCCTACATGTTAAAAGTTTATAACTACATGGCGACTGGAATATTACTTACAGGAATTATAGCGTTGATAACATTTAAGATGTCAGTTGTTACTGATGCAGGTGGTTCTATTGTGGCTTTAACTGAAATTGGAAATGCCGTTTATTTATCAGGACTTAAGTGGATAGTTATGTTAGCTCCTTTGGGTGTCGTATTTTATATGAGTTTTGGGATCAACAAAATGAGTGCATCAAAAGCTCAGACAACTTTTTGGATTTTTGCTGCTTTAATGGGTCTATCACTATCTTCAATTTTATTAGTTTACACAGGTTTAAGTGTAACAAGAGTATTTTTTATTTGTTCAGCTACTTTTGGTGCTATGAGCATTTATGGTTATACAACAAAAAGAGATTTAACTAAGTTCGGATCATTTTTGATGATGGGACTAATAGGAATTATTATTGCATCATTAGTTAATATTTTTCTAAAATCTTCAATGATGTATTTCGTGATTTCAATTTTAGGAGTTTTAATTTTTGTCGGCCTTACTGCTTATGATACTCAAAAAATAAAAAACATGTACTCTGCTAGTGATACTGGCGAGTTAATGGGTAAAAAAGCGGTAATGGGTGCTCTAACTCTTTATTTAGATTTCATTAACCTATTTATTATGCTCTTAAGACTTTTCGGTCAAAGAAGATAATTTTATTTTAAAGTTTTTTCCAATTAGTATTTTTTAGCAACAAATTAAGTTCTGAGGAATTCTTTAGTATTTTACCATTAGTATCGGTAATTAAATATTTTAAATTTTTATTTTTTGGCTTAAAGTTTTTGCAAATTTTATAAATAGCATTTTCAGCTGCATTTTTAAAAACACTAAATCCCACCTGTTTGCTTGAAATATTAAGACCGTAATCTTTCCAAGAACCCTCTGAAACCATTTTTGCATATAAATCTAATATTATTTTAAGCTCATTTTTTTCAAAAAAATGATTTTCATTAAATTTTTTTTTATCAAGATTATTAACAACCAGTCTTAAATTATTCTTCATGAGTTTTATATTTATTGATTAAACCGATTTGAAAGGCTGTAAAAATGAAAGTTATTGGAAGTAAACCCCAAACTTTAAAGTTGACCCAAAATTCCTCAGATTGTGTTCTCCAAACTAATTCATTTAAAATAGCAAGTCCAAAGAAAAAGTATATCCATCTTTTACTTAACAATTCCCAACCTTCGTTTGTAAGCGGTATTGATTTTCCCATTAATTTTTTTAACACAGGTTCATTTGTAAAATATCTTCCAAATATTAAAGCCAGACCAAATAAAATATTAATGATTGTTGGCTTGATGTAAATAAAAACTGGGTTATCAAAATAAATTGTAAGGCCACCAAAAAAAGTAATTAATATTCCGCTCAACAAAGGAACTTTGGGTATTTTTTTTTCTAAAAACCAAACAATCGCTAATGCTATAATTGTCGCAATTATAAATGGTGGAATGGCTACTCTTAAATCTTTTCCACTATCGTAATAGTAGTAAAAAAAAATTACCAAAGGTCCAAAATCAGTAAGAAACTTTAAAAAAGATTTATTCACTGGAAGAATATTAACATAAATAATATTTTCACAAAAACTATAAATTTTTCTTATTGATTTTTATTTTTAAATACCCATACTAATCTTAATGGCAATTCAAAAAGCTAAATTTTCAATAGGCGATATTGTAAAACACAAACACTTTGAGTTTAGAGGTGTGATTTATGATGTAGATTTTGAGTTTAATAATTCTGAGGAATGGTATCAATCTATCCCTAAGAATGTTAGACCAAGAAAAGATCAACCATTCTATCATCTGTTAGCTGAAAATGATGAAATAACTTATGAAGCCTACGTGTCAGAGCAAAATTTATTGACCGATGACTCTGATGAGCCAATCAAACATCCATTAATTGAGGAAATTTTCTCTGGTAAAAAAGGTTCAAGCTATTTTAAGCCATCAAATTAAGTAAATTCACTTTTTAAACACATTTAGCTCAAATCTTTGTCACAGGGCATTGTTAAGTTTAATCAATTCTGATCAAGAGTGTTAAATTTTACCCTTCGTTATTATCTCCCTCTACATTCTTGATCAGATAATTATTTCGTACTAAATAACCCTTATATTTATTTTAAAATTAAAATTTATGTTTCAATTACTAGAACCTAATAGAATTTTTTCTATAACTTCTAAAGCACCAAAATACGTTTTATTATTATTTATTTTGGTAGTCTCTATAGGTTTAACTGAGGCTCTAATTCTCTCACCAGAAGATTATAAACAAAGTCACTCTGTAAGAATAATGTATGTTCATGTTCCCGCGGCATGGATCTCACTAGGTATCTTTTCTACTATTACTATTCTTTCTATCGTTGGCTATATATTTAAAATTAAAAATTTCTTTTTAATTTCAAAGAGTTTGGCTCCGTCAGGATTTGTTTTTAATGTAATTGCTCTTGTAACAGGTTCTATTTGGGGAAAGCCCACGTGGGGAACATGGTGGGCATGGGATGCCAGAATTACATCTATGTTAATATTGGCATTATTTTATTTGATGTATTTAATTGCTTGGAGAATTTATGAAGATAAAGAACAAGTTTTTAAAGTAACCTCAATTATTACAATTTTAGGAATAATAAATGTTCCTATAATTAAATATTCTGTAGACTGGTGGAACACACTTCATCA
>CACMUH010000014.1:0-21530 GCA_902616875.1 uncultured Pelagibacteraceae bacterium | reverse complement strand
TTGATTAGTGTTTTGATTATCTAAATCTGAGTCCTTGTTGTCAGTCAATAATGATTTGATATCTGTATTCTCTTCATTCTCAGTTGCTTGATTAGTTTGCTGCGGTAATGGCAATTCATTGAAGTCTGGGGGCATCACTAAAGGTGATTTCTTTTCAACCAAAAATTCATCTATACTATTTTTTTTCTGTGAACTAAAACCTTCTCTAATAGTTCCACATGAATTTAAAGCTAAAATTGAAATTATAATTGTTGTAAGTTTAAATATTTTTTTCATCAATTTTACTTTTTTGATTATCAATTATTTCAAAAATAATCAAAAATAATACTCCTAATGAAATAAATATATCCGATACATTAAAAATAAACCAATGAAAATTTCCGATATGAAAATCAATAAAGTCTGGCACAGCCTTAAAAAAAATTCGATCATATAAATTACCAAGGGCTCCGCCAAGTATCATTAAAAGTGAATATTTTTTAAGACCACCACTTTTTAAAGTCATAAAAAAAATAATTAAAATTACAGCTGCAATTAAAATTGTTAAAATATTATACATATGACTTTGATCAAATGATAATAAACCAAATGCTATTCCTTCATTATAAATTAAATTGATATTCAAAAATTTTGATACAAATAGTTCAGATGATAAATTTTTTTCATTTTCAGAAATCACATAGACTTTGGTAAATCTATCGAGACCAAAGATGCTCAGAATTATAAAAAAATTTATTACAAAATTTTTATTTAAGAAATTTGACATTTAGGGTGTCTTTCACATGGGTCTTCTCTGATCTTCCAGCAAACTGAGCATTTATTTCCAGAAGCTTTTTTTGTCACAACTAAAATATCTGACTGATTATCAAAATTAACAACAGCTTTCGAGACAATACATAATTCAGATAAATCCATATCTTCAACTATCTCCTTATATTTTTCGTTAAGTTGAATATTAAGATCTGCTTCTAAACTTGAACCAATTTCTTTACTGGCTCTTTTTTCCTCAATACTTATGTTACATACATCTCTTATTTTAATTAATTGAGACCATCTTTCTGTAAGTTCTTCATTTTCAAATTTTTTTGGAAAAGTAAGAAATTTTTCCAAATGGATGCTTTTACTATCCTTTGATATCAGTTGATGTATTTCCTCAGTTGTAAAAGACAATATTGGAGCAAACCATCTGAGTAAAGATTTTAATAAAACGTTCAAAATTTTAACACAAGATTTTCTCTTTTCAGAATTAATTGGATCACAATATAAAGTGTCCTTTCTTATATCAAAATAGAATGCTGACAGATCTGTTGTGCAAAAATTCAACAATTCTTTATAAAGATTGTGAAAATCATATTTTTTAAAATAATTTTCAAATTTGATGTTAAGAGAATGAATCTTACTTAACATAAACTTCTCTAACTCCGGCAAGCTATCGACGTCAATTTTATCTAAATTAACATCCTCATATTTGTCATTTATATTTCCTAATAAATATCTAAATGTATTTCTAATTTTACGATATGACTCTGAATGCTGGTCCAAAATAGAATAGTCTATTCTTAAATCTTCCGCATAATTTGATGCAGCAACCCAAATTCTTAAAATATCGGCACCATATTTTTTCAAAATATCCTGAGGTGCAATTACATTTCCAAGAGATTTTGACATTTTAAGACCTTTGCCATCTACAACAAACCCATGAGATAATATAGACTCGAAAGGTGCCTTACCTCTTGTTCCGCATGACTCTAATAAAGAGGAATGAAACCAACCCCTATGTTGATCTGAACCCTCTAAATACATTGATGCAGGCCATTTAAGGTCTTTTCTCTTCTCCAATACAAAAGAATGCGTTGATCCACTATCAAACCAAACTTCAACAATATCGCTAAGCTTTTCAAAATCTTCAGTTTTATATTTACTACCTAAAAATTTTTGAGGGTCATCTGAAAACCAACAATCAGAACCCTCTTTCTCATAAATATTAGCAATATTTTCAAATACTCCATCGTCTATTAAAATTTCATTAGACTTTTTATTTACAAAAATTGGAAGTGGTACGCCCCATACTCTTTGTCTTGATACACACCAATCTGGTCTTGTCTCGATCATAGATTTTAACCTTTCTTTACCTTTGCTTGGATAAAAGGTCGTATCATCTATTGCTTTTAAAGCCTTACTTCTCAGTTTATGACTTTCCATTGAAATAAACCATTGTGGTGTTGCTCTATGAACTAAAGGTGCTTTTGATCTCCAAGAGTGAGGATATGAATGAACCAATTCACCATTCGAAAGAAGTTTGTTTTGATCTCTCAATTTTTCTATTACAACTGGGTTAGCTTTAAAAATATGTAAACCTTCAAACAGAGAGACATTATTTGTATATTTTCCATCATCATCTACTGTCTCGATGGCCTTTATTCCATTATTTAAACAAAGATTAAAATCGTCAGGTCCATGACTTGGTGCACAATGAACAATTCCTGTTCCTTGTTCAGTGGTTACAAAACGTGCTTCTAACATTGGAATATCGTAATCATACCCTAAATCAAAAAATGGATGCTTGCAGATAGTATCTTTTAAATCTTTACCTTTAAATTTCTTAAGGTTTTCAAATTCTTTAATCTCACAATCTTTTAAAACAGAGTCTAGTAGTGCTTCAGCGATAACAATTTTTTTATTTTTAAAATTTCCATCATCATTAATTTGAATTATTAAGTAATCTAAGCTTTCATTGTATGCTAAGGCTTTGTTTGCTGGTATCGTCCAAGGAGTAGTTGTCCATATAACAATATCACAATCATTAAGTTCTATAATTTTTGATGACTTAACTGGAAAACAAGCATAGATCGTATCAGATTTATGGTCTTGATATTCAACCTCAGCATCAGCTAAGGCAGTTTTTTCTACAGTTGACCATAAAACTGGTTTAAATCCTCTGTAAAGACTTCCTTCTTTTAAAAATTTTCCAAGTTCTCTTACAATTTGTGCCTCTGCATCATAACTCATTGTTGAATAATAGTTTTCCCAATCACCAACAACACCTAATCTTTTAAATTGGTCTTTGTGAACCTCTATCCATTTTTCAGCAAAAGATCGGCATTCTTTTCTAAATTCTACAATCGGAACATCGTTCTTATTTTTTTTATTTTTTTTGTATTGTTCCTCAATTTTCCATTCGATAGGTAAACCATGACAATCCCAACCTGGAACATAAACAGAGTCTTTACCATCCATTTGATGAAACTTTACGATAATATCTTTTAATATTTTATTTAACGCAGTACCCATATGTATATTTCCATTCGCGTATGGGGGACCATCGTGGAGAACAAATTTTTCCTCTCCTTTTCTTGAATTCCTTAACTCTTTATAAAGATCAATTTTTTTCCAAAGTTTTAGAATTTCTGGCTCTCTAATTGGTAAATTAGCTTTCATTGAAAAAGCTGTTTTAGGTAAGTTAATTTGGTTTTTACTCATTTTGTTTTTTTTGCAGTTACTAAATCAATTTTAATTTGTTTTTTTAGTTGATCTATACTTTTGAATTTTTTTTCAGCTCTTATAAATTTTAAAAATTCTACTCTTAAATACTTATTATATAAATTTCCAGAAAAATTAAATAAATGAACTTCTAATAATATTTTTTTTCCATTAAATGTAGGTCGATATCCTAAATTGGCTATTCCTTTAATATATTTTGAACTTTTTATTTTCTTAGCTTTGACAGCATAAACACCTGGTTTTGCTAAAACATAATCTTTGATATCTATGTTGGCTGTTGGAAAACCAATCTTTTTTCCTAGTTGTCTACCTTTTTGAACTTTTCCATCAATTGACCATTTTCTATCTAAAAGTTTATTAACTTTATCAAGTTTCCCACTCTGCAAATATTTTCTTAATAATGAAGATGAAATAATTTGTTTTTTAATTGATAAAGGTTGTGGTTTAACAATTTTATAATTACATAATTTCTCATGATGAATTAATTGTTTTACGTTTCCTTCTCTTTTGTTTCCAAATCTAAAATTATTGCTTACAAAAATAAATTTAGGACTAAGTTTTCTACCTAAAGTTTCTTTAATAAATGAAATTGATTTTGTTTTTGAAAATTTACGATTAAATTTCTTAGTAATAACAAAATCAACATTAAGTTTGCCTAAATTTTCAATTTTTTGGTTTAAATTAGATAATCTAAAATTTTTTAAATTGGAGTTAAAAAACATTTTTGGCATAGGCTCAAAAGTCAAAACACCAATCTTTGAAGAGTAATTTTTTTTATATTTTTTTGCTAGTCTAAATAATTTTTGATGTCCAAGATGAAGTCCATCAAAATTACCGATTAAAATAATTGAATTTTTGTGATTTTTTTTAATATTAAAACTATTATATAATTTCATTTTTCACCACTTTAAATCTGATTGTATATAATTACAGATTGTTTCATAAGATTTCGCAGTTGCTTCAATTCCTTTTTCCTTGATTTCATTTTTATGAATACCGTTTGAAATAATTAACGAGTCATAGTTTAAAAGATTTGCACCTTTAATATCAGTATTTAAATTATCACCAACAGCAAGAATCTTTTTACCTTTATTATTAATAGATAAATTGTAAACCTCAGGATATGGTTTGCCAAAATAAACTACTTTGCCACCCATTTTTTCAAAAACCATAGCAACCGATCCTGCACAAAGCTCTCTTTTATCACCTTTATCCACAATTAAGTCAGGATTAGTACAAACCATCTCTTTATCTAAATTTTTTTCAAATAAATCTTTATAATAATTCAAATCTTTATCAAATTTCTCAAATAAACCAGTACATAAAATGTATTCTCCGCTATCAATTTTGTCTGACTTCATTTTAACAAAGTCATTAAACAAATCAAAATCACGTGGTGGTCCAACATGAAAAAATTTTTTAGTAGATAAATTTTGTTTGAGGTAGTTTAATGATGCTTGCCCAGATGTAAAAACATGATCTCTAATTTCTTTTTCCATGCCCATTTTTTCTAAAAAGGATTTAACAACATCATTAGGTCTTGGAGCATTTGTAAGTAGAATGTATTCTTTACCTTTTTTTGTGATTTCTTGTAAAACGTTAATTGCTTCTTTGTGAAGGTTTATTCCATTATGAACAACACCCCATAAATCGATATAAAAAAGCTGATAATCATCAACGATGGAGCAGAAACCATCTTTGTCTAAATTTTTAGTCATCAAAATAATCTATAACCCAAAAAATCCACAATTTCCTACCTTTTTTAATAAACTAAATATCAAGTATATCTTGAAATAGTATTACCAATCTCTATATGAACTCCATATTTATATAGGAGAATATATGAAATTTAGACCGTTACATGACAGAGTTTTAATAGAAGTTTTAGATAGCAGCGAAAAAACTGCTGGAGGAATAATCATACCAGATACTGCACAAGAGAAGCCACAAGAAGGAAAAGTTGTTGCTGTTGGTGGTGGTGCAAAAACTGAAGATGGGAAAAAAATTCCAATGGATGTTAAAGTTGGAGACAAAGTTTTATTTGGCAAATGGTCAGGAACTGAAGTCAAAATTGATGGTAAAGAATACAGCATAATGAAAGAGTCGGACATTATGGGTATTTCAAGTAAATAATATAATTTAAAGGAGAAAGTATAATGGCAAAAGTTGTTAAATTTGACGCTGAAGCAAGATCAGCAATGATAAGAGGGGTAAATATCTTAGCTGACACTGTTAAGGTAACGTTAGGTCCTAAAGGCAGAAACGTTGTGATGGATAAATCTTATGGTGCTCCAAGAATTACCAAAGATGGTGTTTCAGTTGCAAAAGAAATTGACCTAGAAGATAAGTTTGAAAATATGGGTGCTCAAATGGTTAAGGAAGTTGCCAGCAAGACAAATGATGAAGCTGGTGACGGAACAACAACTGCAACTATTTTAGCTCAAGCGATCGTTAAAGAAGGTGTAAAATATGTTACAGCTGGAATGAACCCAATGGATGTAAAAAGAGGTATTGATGCAGCAGTAGATGTTGTAAAACAAAACTTAGTTTCTTCAGCCAAAAAAGTAAAAGATAGTGATGAAATTGCTCAAGTAGGAACTATTTCTGCAAATGGTGATAAAGAGATCGGAAGTATGATTTCAAAAGCAATGCAAAAAGTTGGTAATGAAGGTGTTATTACAGTTGAAGAAAATAAAGGAATTGAAACAGAACTTGATGTCGTTGAAGGTATGCAGTTTGATAGAGGATATTTATCGCCATACTTTATTACGAATAGTGATAAAATGACGACAGAGTTAGACAATCCTTTTATTCTTTTGCATGAAAAGAAATTAACAAATCTACAACCAATGGTTCCGCTTTTAGAAGCAGTGGTGCAAGCTGGTCGACCATTAATGATTATATCTGAAGATGTTGAGGGTGAAGCTTTAGCAACTTTAGTTGTAAATAAACTAAGAGGTGGTTTAAAAGTAGTAGCTGTAAAAGCTCCAGGTTTTGGTGACAGAAGAAAAGCCATGCTTGAAGATATTGCAATTTTAACAGGTGGAAGTGTAATTTCTGAAGATTTAGGAATTAAACTTGAAAACGTTAAATTAGATGATCTTGGATCATGTAAAAAAGTTAAAGTTGATAAAGATAATAGTACTATCGTAAATGGTAGTGGTAAAAAATCTGATATCGAGGCAAGATGCTCATCAATCAAACAACAAATTGAAGAAACAACATCTGATTATGATAAAGAAAAACTTCAAGAAAGGTTAGCTAAACTTGCTGGTGGTGTTGCTGTAATTAAAGTTGGTGGTGCTACAGAAGTTGAAGTTAAAGAAAGAAAAGACAGAGTTGAAGATGCACTTAATGCAACAAGAGCTGCTGTTGAAGAAGGTATTGTAACAGGTGGTGGATGTGCTTTGTTATATGCTGCTCAAGAGCTTGAAAAAGTAAAAGCCAAAGGTGAGGATCAAAAAGCTGGTGTTGATTTAGTTAGAAGAGCATTAGAAGCTCCTATAAGACAAATTACTAAAAATGCTGGAGTTGATGGTTCAGTTGTAGTTGGAAAATTGTTAGAACAGAACAAAAAAACTCACGGCTATGATGCACAAAATGAAGAATATTGTGACATGTTTGCCAAAGGTATTATTGATCCAGTTAAAGTTGTAAGAACTGCACTTCAAGATGCAGCATCAATTTCTGGATTATTAGTGACAACAGAAGCAATGATAGCTGACAAGCCAGAAGAAAAAGATGCGGCTCCTGCTGGAATGCCTGGTGGAATGGGCGGCATGGGTGGTATGGGAGGAATGGGAGGAATGGGAATGTAATCATTCTAAACTCATCTAAAAATTCTAAAACGCCAGAGAAATCAAACACTCTGGCGTTTTTTTTTGTTTTCAATTTACAATGTAGTAAGAATGTAAATTCAATGTAGTTATCTTCGTTACTTCTAGTATTTATCTAAGAAGATAATGCACGCTACTTATTTTTGATTTACCCTTATTCTACGCGTCTTAAAATTCGTTTCACAAATAGAACATTTGTAATCTAAAACTAAAATTTCACTCATTTTTTTGGCAGGTGATATTTTGGTGGGAAATTTACTTTTTTTGAGATTTGATATATAAAGTCAAAATATTGAGTTCTTTAATTCACATAGGAATGGGAAAAGCAGGATCCACCTCCTTACAGAAAAATATATTTGAAAACTTAAAAAATATAAATTATTTAACTATTACAAGTGAATTAATTATAGATATAATTTATTTAAATTCATTAGAATTTAAAAAAAAATATTTAGAAAACCCAGTTACTCTTAACACTAGTTTAAATAAACAAAATACTATTGTTTCCTGTGAGACATTATCTTTTTTTGGAGATCAGTTTATAATTTGTGATCGCCTAAGACAAATTTTTAATAATGAGGTTACTATTCTTTTAATTATAAGAAATCAATTCGATTGGTTTCAAAGTTTTTATTTAGAACAATTAGCAGGAGGGTGTTATGTAAGTTTTAATACATTTTTAAAACAACAATTTTTAAATCATCAAAACAGCATACTGCCTAAATTAGATTATTTTAATCTTATAAAATATTACAAAAATACTTTTGGTAGCAATAATGTTAAAGTGATTTTGTTTGAAGAATTATTTCAAAATAGATCAAAAACCAATATTGAATATGAGTTATTTAAAGAAAAATTTAATGTAAATTTAGAATTAATTAAAGACTTCAAAACTGAAAATAAATCTATACCATCACAACTCGTTTCTTTAAAATGTTTAACTAATAGTCTTTTTAGATATGATAAAGGTCTTGGAAGATATGATATTGGTACTAGAGGTATTAATGAAAAAAGACCAAAAAGATCTATCCAATATATTAAAAAACAACTTTCAAATAGATTTTTTAAAAATAAATTTTTTTCGACTTTTTTCGAAAAAAAACCACTGAATATAAGTGAAGAATATAAAAATATGCTTTTAAAATATTATTCAAATTCTAATAAAAATTTAGAGAATGAATATAATTTAAATTTAAAAATGAATAATTATTTTATTGATTGATAATTTGTTATATTTCTCATATGTCATCAATTCAGTTTTCAATGGAGTTTTTAAATAAGTGAGTGTTCATGCGACCAGTATGTGAATGTAACCCCTTACTCTATATTAAAATTCTAAAAGGGCAGTTTTTACTGCCCTTTTTTTTGTTTACTCAAAAAATTTATAAGTAAATAATTAATGTATATGAATATATCTGAAGTAACTAATGCATTTAAAATTGGCGAATTTCTTTTAAGAAATGACGATAATCCAAACAAAATAAAAATTAGATACCTAACCAAAGATGAGATTGATCAAGATATATTACAAGACTCATCAGGTAGAGTTTACCTTCTCGTTTCTAATGATAAAATAATGAAAATAGGTGGATCAATGTCTAAGGGCGGAATTAAATCTACAATGCATTTTTATGTTTCTGCTATGCAAGGAGGTCCAAGCCAGAGCCGTTGGTGCACACATTTATTAATAGAAAAAGAGTTGAGAGATGAAAATAAAGTTGAATGCTGGATGATTAAAAATGAAAAAGTTGAGGCAAAAATCGCAGGATTAAAAACAAAAGTTGCAATTCAAGTTGCTGCATTTAAAGAAAGTGAGGATCTTTGTAAGAAAGAATATAAAAAGATAAATAAAAAATTTCCTCCTTGGAACTTTCAAGAGAATAATGAAGAATACCCTGAAGTTATGACTGCACTTCACAGAGAACACATGGCTCTAAGAGCTAAATAATAAATTTTCAAAAATTTACTATAATAATTTCATGAGATTTTTTTATATGATCATCACCTTTTTCAATTCTATTTTTTCCAATTCTCGTCTCACCTTGACCCATAGTATATTGCCAGCTTGGGAAATAATGCTTAAATCCTTTATAATATCTTCTTATTGTTGGGCAATCATTGTAGGATAATATAAATTTGCCTTTATGTTTTTTTAACAAGTCTCTTAATTTCTCATGTGAAAAATCTCTGTGATGAACAGGAATATTTCTCATTGGGTAAACTCCTTTAAACATTTTAGAATCTGAACCAATATAATAAGGAGGATCACAGTACAAAAAATCATTTTTATGTTTTTTTAAAACTTTTTCAAAATCTCCATGTTTCACAGACAATTTTCCAGGTTTGAAGTTTCTTATTTTTTCTAGCATTGCCTGGTATTTTTTTTTGCTTAAATAAATTTCTGATGTCCACCCCATAAACCCTGGGCCGTAAGATAAATTAAAATTATACACGTAATAAACTGCTAAAGTAAGTGGATCTAATTTAACTTCTTTTCTCCAGACTTTGTTTAAAATTTTCCTTATTCTCTCAAATTCTAAAAAAGTAGGTTTAAGTTTATTTAATCTTTTAAAAAGTATTTCAGGTTTTTTAATTTGAAAATTCCAATAATTACAAAGAATATCAAAAATATCATAACCAACTACATTAAGTCCTAAAACTTTACTCATTGCTATTTCAATAGAACCACCACCAAAAAATGGGGAGACTACTTTTTTAACATTATTTGGTAATAATTCAAAAACATGTCCAACAGCTAAAGATTTTCCTCCCGCATATCTAATAGTCGACAAAGCAACTCTTTTGTATTTATTCTGACTTTTGCTATTTTTACTTAGAATAGACCTTAAAAAAATTTCTTTTTTTTCTTTTAAATTTAATGATTTATTTTTATTAAATAATTCTAGTTGCTGATTCTGCATATATCAATATAACACATCATTATTTATAAAAACTTACGATAATGTCAAAAAGATATAGCGGAAAATCGTTTAAAGACTCTAGTGTCAAAAAAAAACCTAAATTAAATTTTAAAGAAAAAAGAAAACTTAAACGCGAAAAGCGAAAAAATTATAATTAAAAAAAAAATACTTAATTTATTCAAGCCTAGTGTAGTTTTTTTTAAGTTTTCAAAAGTGTTTAAATATGTATAAGAACCCAGATTTATGAATAATACTATAAGAAACATCACCATAATTGCCCATGTTGATCATGGTAAGACAACTTTAATTGATAATCTAATGAAGCAAAGTGGTTCATTTAGAGAAAATGAGGTTGTTGATGAAAGACTGATGGACTCTGGAGAATTAGAAAAAGAGAGAGGAATTACAATATTAGCTAAACCTGCCTCGATTAATTGGAAAGATTCTAGAATAAATATCATTGATACGCCCGGTCACAGAGATTTTGCTGCTGAGGTTGAAAGAGTACTTAGTATGGCTGATGGAGCTTTATTATTGATTGACTCTGCTGAAGGAGTAATGCCTCAAACAAAATTCGTTTTAGCAAAAGCATTAAAACAAGGTTTAAAGCCAATTGTAGTTATAAATAAACTAGATAAAGCAGATCAAAGAGCCAATGAGGTTCTAGATGAAACATTTGATTTATTTGTGAGTTTGGATGCTAATGAAGAGCAGCTAGATTTCCCAGTTTTATATGCCAGTGGAAGATCTGGATGGGCTGATCTTGAGGTTGATGGTCCTAGAGAAAATCTTAATCCACTTTTAGATAAAATTATAGAGCATGTTAAACCAGCTGAATTAGATAAATCTAAACCTTTTGCTATGCTTTCTACACTTCTTTATGCTGATAGTTTTTTAGGAAGAAGTTTAGTAGGTCGAATTTCTCAAGGAACAGCAAAAGCTAATCAAGCAATTAAGGCAATCAACTTAAAAGGAGAAAAAGTTGATGAAGGTAGATTAACTAAAATTTTTAGATATGAGGGTACCAAAAAAGTTCCAATTGAAGTTGGTGAAGCTGGAGATATTGTAGTTGTTGCCGGTTTAGAAAAAGCTAATGTTGCAGATACTATTTGTGATCTTGTGGTTAACGAGCCAATAGAAGCCACTCCTATAGATCCTCCAACTATGTCAATTACAATTACTGTAAATACATCTCCTTTAGCTGGCACAGAAGGTAAAAAACTTACAAGCACACAGATTAGAGAACGATTAGTTCAAGAGGCACAAAACAATGTTGGAATTACATTTACTGAAAATGAGGGAAATGATTCTTTTGTAGTTAGTGGTCGGGGTGAATTAATGTTGGAAATTTTACTTACTCAAATGAGAAGAGAAGGTTTTGAAATGACAGTGAGCCCTCCAAAAGTCCTCTATAAAAAAGATGAAAATGGCAATAAGCTTGAGCCAATAGAAGAAATTACTATGGATCTTGATGAAGAGCATTCATCAAAAATAATTGACTCAATGAATAGAAGAAAAGGTAAATTAGTAGAATTAAAAGATACTGGTAAAAATAAAAAGAGGCTTATATTTCATGCACCGACAAGAGGTTTAATGGGATATACAAGTAGATTTCTAACACTGACAAAAGGAAATGGTGTTATCAATAGAATTTTTCATGAATATGGTCCATTTGAAGGTGAAATGGAGGGCAGAAGAAATGGTGCTCTAATTTCTATGGACCAAGGAAAGGCAGTTGCTTTTGCAATATTTAATTTACAGGCTAGAGGAGAAATGTTTGTAACTCATAACGATCCTGTTTATCCAGGAATGATTGTAGGTCTATCACCTAAGCCAGGAGATATGATTATTAATGTTATGAAGGGTAAAAAATTAACTAATATGAGAACGCAAGGTACTGACGAAAATGTTGTCTTAACTCCTGTAAGAAAAATGTCGATTGCTGAACAATTAAGTATGTTAAATACAGATGAAGCTTTAGAAATTACTCCAGAGTCTTGTAGATTAAGAAAAGCAATTCTTGATCCTCATGAAAGAAAAAGAAGTGAAAAATCAGGCGCTGCTGCCTAATCAAAAATTTTATCAACTAAAAACAAACCTAGTGCAACGCAGGGACCAATACCAAAAGCGAACAAAAGAGTCCCAACCCCTACTGTTCCACCTAAATACCAACCAATACTTACAACAGAAATTTCTAAAAAAGCTCTAACGGCTGCCACTGGTAAGTTGGTTACTTTTTGTAAACCAATCATTAATCCATCTCTTGGTCCTGCGCCAAGATTAGAAACTAAGTAAATACCCCCACCTATTCCAACCATCATTACAGAAATTACTGCTAGGATTAATTGATTAAAATAATTAGACGGTGTTGGTACAAACTTAATACAAAGATCGATCATAAAGGCTATTATTAAGGCATTAAATATTGTGCCCATTCCTGGTTTTTGACCCAAAGGAATCCATAAAATTAAGACAGCAATACTTATTAAAAGAGTAATTGTTCCAATAGTTAAATTAACATTTAAGGAAATACCTTGAGCTAAAACACTCCACGGAGAAGCGCCTGTAAAGGAAACAATCAATAACCCTTCACCAAGACCAAACAACGTCAGACCAAAGCATAAAAAAAAGAAAGTAGGAAATTTTGGTTTAAAATTATATGGCTTGTCAGAACTCCAATTAACTTTTGGTATTTTCTTTATTTTTAAAAACATTTTAATAAGTTATTTCTATTATAGATAAAGTCCACTAATGTAATTGCTAAATGAGAAAATTTATAGCCATTTTGTTTATTGTAATTTTTCCAGCTATTTCCATGGCACATATGGGTCACTACAATAAATATAACAAAATTGAAATGGAGATTTTTAGAAATGGTGAACTAATTGGTTACAATTATTATTTTTTTGAAAGAAATGGTGAAGAAACTATTATTACAAATCAATCTAAATTTTCTGTTGATCTATTGGGAACTACAATTTTTCAAGTGGAGTCATATGGTGAAGAAAAATATATCAAAGATCAATTGATTTCTTTTAATTCTAAAACTCTTCAAAATGATAAAGAAAAATTTGTAAATTTAGAATTAAATAAAAAGAGTAGAAAATATGATATCAAAGGCTCCTCATTCAATGGCGAGGCGACCCTTAATAACGTTATTGGAAATTGGTGGAACCATAAAATTTTACAGGCAGGGACTCAAATAAGCCCAATATCTGGAAGTATTAAAGAACAGGTAGTTACTTTTATAGGAAAAGAAAAAATTGATCTTTATGGAAAAATTTATGATGCTGATCATTTTACACTTAAATCTAAAGATATGAATATTCCTAAAGATAAACGATTAGACTTTGATATTTGGTACGATCAAGAAAATTTAAGAATTCTAAAAGTGACTTATTCTAGGATGGGTAATTGGGAGTACAGATTAAAAAGCTTTGAATAATTTATCTTGAAATTTTCTTAAATAAGTCCCGTGCACTGATCCATCCTGACTCTAGTCTTGGTCCTACAAACCAATCACCACAGACACCTATTTTTTTCTTTGGATCCCAAAAACTTTTAATTTTGAAAGGTTTTGAATTGGAAGAATATTTCCAACCATGATTAAGAGAGAAGTTTATTTTCGTTTTTTTAATATTTGAAAGTTGAAAGAACTTATCAATCATAATTTTTGAATTCTCTTTCTTATTATTTTTATTTTGATTAATTTTTTTATTTGCCCACTTAAATGTACTTTGAAGGGTCCATAAATCATATTTTGATTTAAATCTTTTTTTTGAATTTTCATTACCAGCCCAACCAAGAATTGGATCTTCAAAAAGATAGCTACTATTTGATTTCTTGCCTTTTTTTATAGCAATCATAGTAGTTATATTTGCATCCATTTTAATTGATTTTTTTAAAAAAGAATCATTTATGAATCTTTTAGAGAGTTTTTTTAATTGTGGAAAAGGACAGGTTAAAATAATACTTTTAAAAGATCTCAATTTTCCATCAGCAAATGATAAATGCCAAAGTTTGTTTTTATAATGAATTTTTTTTAATTCACTTTGAAAGTTACAATTGATTTTTTTTAATAAGTACTTGCTAATATCATTGTTTCCATTTTTACCTATAATTTTCAGATGTTTTTTATTTTCTTTTTTTTTGGGGTTAAGAAAAATGTGTTTACCACCCCAAACCTTTAAAATTCTTTTTTTAATTAAATCTTTGGTAAATTTTTTAAATTCTGGGGTTTTTGGCGAAAAGTATTGAGTGCCATGATCAAAGCCTATATTACCTTTCATTCTTTTGAAAGATGCACGTCCTCCTGGACCTCTCGCTTTATCAAATATGATTACTGAATTTTTTTTATTAAGAAGATTCGCAATTGTAGCTCCGGAAATACCTGAGCCGATTACGCAAAATTCACTCATTTACCAGCAACAACCATTCCCTCAATCATCATGGTTGGTGAATTGGTTGAATATTTAAACTCTAAATCATTTGCGAGAGTAATATTCTTAAACATGTCTTTAAAATTACCTGCAATAGTAATTTCATTTATAGGATACTTAAACTCTCCGTTTTCCACTAAAAAACCTGTTGCACCTACAGAATAATCACCGGTTACAATATTACTTCCGTGTCCTATAGTTTCTGTAATATAGAGACTTTTTGATTTTGAATTCAATAAATCTTTAAAACTAATATATCCATTTTCAAAATAAAGATTGCTTGTCCCTCCACATCTTCCATTTGATTTAAGGTTTAATTTTTTTCCATTGTAAGTATCAATCAAATAATGTTTTAAAATTCCTTGGTCTACTAATTTAAGAGTATCAGTTTTAACCCCCTCGCTATCAAAATTTCTTGAGCCTAAACCTTTGAGTATATCCGGTTTATCTAAGACATTAATTTTATCAGAAAAAATCTTTTGGTTAACTTTATCTTTTAAAAAAGAGGTTCCTCTTGATATCGCTGATGATGAAATCGCACTTGCAAAAGTACTTAGCATTCCCTTAGCAATTCTTTTGTCAAAAATTATAGCAATTTTTTCACTACCAATTTTTTTGGGGCTTAATTTTCTAATTGTTTGATCAGCAGCTTGTTTACCTAATTCTCCTGCGTCATCCAAGTCTTTCAGAAAACATTTACTAGAATATTCATAATCTCTCTCCATACTTTTTTCATCTTTGGCAACTGTGACGCCCGAAGCTGTAAAAGAAGATGTTTTATAGCCAGCACAAAAACCTTCACTATTGGCTAAAATAAAATTTGATTTATTTTGAGTAAAACTAGATTCTGTATTAACAATCTTTTTATCATTGGAAGCAGCAGATTCTAATTTTTTCAAATAATCTATTTTTTGATCGTTTTCTATATGGGTATCGTCATAAAGATCTAAATCCTTAACTTCTTTGGCCAATAAATCTTTATCTGGTAATGAATTAAATTCATCTTCAGGAGTATTTTTTGTTGTCTCAACACATTTTTCAATCAAAATGTTTAGGTTATCATCAAGTAAATTAGAAGAAGATATTGATGACTTTTTTTTTCCAATGTAAGTGGTAATGCTTATTCCAAGATCATCTGATCTATTGGACTCGTCTAGTTTTTTATTTCTAAAATTAACAGTTTCAGATACAGAGTTATTAACAATCACACTAGACTCAGTTGCGCCTAATTTCTTAGCCAAACCTAAACAATACGATGCTTTTTTCTCTAGAAATTCTTGATCTTTGACCATTTAAAGTTTTGTGCCACCAACAGTCATCTTATTAATTAGTATAGATGGTTGAGCAACGCCTACGGGAACACCTTGACCAGCTTTTCCACATGTTCCAATACCAGGATCCATCATCATGTCATTTCCAACCATAGAAACTTCTTTTAAAATTGAAGGTCCATCTCCAATAAGTGTCGCACCTTTAATTGGAGATCCAATTTTACCATTAACAATCTCATAAGCTTCAGTACAATTGAATACAAATTTTCCAGAGGTAATATCAACCTGTCCGCCACCAAAACTCACAGCAAAAATACCTTTATCGACAGCTTTAATCATCTCATCTTGAGTCTGATTACCACTCAGCATCATCGTATTTCTCATTCTTGGAAGAACGATATGTCTATAGTTTTCTCTTCTTCCACTACCAGTAGATTTGGTTTTCATTAAACGAGCGTTTAGACGATCTTGCATAAAATTTTTTAAAATCCCATTCTCAATTAAAACAGTTTTTTCTGTCGGGGTTCCTTCATCATCAATCGTAAGACTACCTCTTCTGTTATCAATAGTACCATCATCAACAATTGTAACTCCCTCACTTGCAACTTTTTGGCCCATTAAATTATGAAAAGCTGAGGTTTTTTTTCTGTTAAAATCCCCTTCTAAACCATGACCAACAGCCTCATGAATTAATATTGCCGGCCAACCAGGTCCTAGCACAACTTTCATTTCACCAGCTGGTGCAGGTTTACTCTCTAAATTTACCGAGGCTATTCTCAAAGCCTCATCACAAACACTTTTCCAGTTATCATCTTTTAAATAAGAGTCATAAGATTGTCTTCCCCCAACACCATACACACCCGTCTCTTTTCTCCCATTTTTCTCAAGCATAACGGATACATTGAATCTTATTAAAGGACGAACATCAGTTAAAGTTTCTCCACCAGATCTAATTATTTCAACCGATTTTTGTTCTCCCAAAAAATTAGCAGTAACTTGTTTAATGTTGTCATTTTTTGAACGCAAATAATTATTTACTTCATTAAGTATTTTAATTTTTTCATTAAGAGATTTTTGTTCAATAGGGTTGATGTTTTCATAATATTTCTTATTAGATTTAGGAATTTCATGATTATAGGTACCTTTGACAGATTTAAGTGTCGATTTTAAATTTTCTGAAGATTGCTTTAAGGAGTTTTTTGAAATTTCGTTAGAGTGAGAATAAGCAACTACTTCATCGGAGATAGCTCTAAACCCAAATCCTAAATCTGAATTATAACTAGAATTTTTTATCTTATTATCATCTAGTAAAATTGACTCAGATTTAGAATTTTCTAAGTACAACTCACCATCATCACATTTTTGAAGAGTATCCGAAATAATATTTTCAGCCTCACTTCTTGATAGGTCAGATTTTTCAAAGAAATTACTCATAGAAGACATTAAATAGATTGTTTCAAAGATTTTTCAACTAGAGTATTTTACGCATGTACATATATGGGACAAATTAGTAATAAAACATCTAATTATGAAAGTTTATTTTAATAATTCTTGTAAAATTTGTAAGGCAGAAATTGATCTCTATAAGAAGGAAGAAATAGAGGAAATTGATTGGGTTGATATTACAGATAATGAATTAGCTGAACAAGAAACCTCTAAAGATAGTAAACAACTTTTGAGAAGACTGCATGTCAAAGATGGTGAAAAAGTTATTGGAGGTGCAGAAGCTTTTTTATTATTATGGAAAAAAATGCCAAAATATAAATTTCTTTATAAATTTTTTAAATTACCAATCATCTTTAATATATTTACAATTGTATATGAAATAGTAGCTTTTTTTCTTTACTTGAAAAATAAAAAGCAACTTAAAAAATCTAACTTGTAAAAAATAATAAAAATTTACTTAATAGAGACATAGAAGATACAAACATCACTAAGACTATTGAGTACATTAATAAAATAATTTTATTCTTTTTTCTTCTTAATCTAACAAAGTCCTTATCATCCAAATCAGAGATATCTCTCTCACCGACTACTGGATAATCATACGTAAACCGCCATGTACTATCGCCAAGTCTCGGGTCTAAATTATTAAAATATGTTATCCATGCAATAATGTATCTGAAAATTAAATATAAAATTATTAGAAAGGCAGATCCTAAAATCATTACAGATAATACCTAATTTAATATAAATGTTTAATTATTATTTTTGGCTCTTTTCCTTGCAATGAGTTGCGTTAAAGAGTCTACCATTGTATCTGAGGCTTTGAAAATATCTACATTTCTAAACTCATGAGAAAGATTTTTTTCAGGATTAGTTTTATCTTCAATAACAATTCCTTCATCTGGAGAATTATTTTTAATATAAATTAATAATAACCAGTCATCATCTTGTGACTCATCCCATTTAATAAAAACTTCACCTGTTTCAAATCTTCTGTCTATACAACGAAAAATAGACATGTCGCGGGTGATGTGTCTTTTATTTAACTGAAATACTAGGCTACTTGCACTTCTGTAAAAACTTTCTAATGCAAATTCAATTTTTTGTCTTGCTAAAGTATATTCTTCTTCTTTTTCTAATAAGGTTTCTCTATCTTCATCACCTTGAAGTTTAACCCCTAATGCTTCAACCCTTTCTTTAATTTTTTGATCTCGAAGTAATCGATATTTTTCCTTAAGTTTATCAATTCTTTCTTGTAAACCTGCATAGTCTTCTCTTTTTTCTTTTAAAGAAATTTTCTCAAGTTTTTCTAGTTCCTTTACTTCTCTAATTCTGAACTTTTCAATTTGTTTATCTAGTCTTAATTGTTTTAAAAACTGTTTTTGTTTTTCAGCTTGCTCAATTCTCAAAAGTGCTTGCTCTTTTCTTAGGAATAATTTTATATCTTTTACTCGTTGTTTTTCTAATCTAGCTTCTTCTTTAAGTGTTTGTTCTTTTAGTTTAAACCTGAGAGCTTGTTCTTCCTCTTTTTGTTTAGCCAACTCAATTTTTTCTGCTCTCTCTCTTTCAATTTTTTCAATCTTAATTCTTCTTTTTTCATCACGTTTTAAAACTTTATAACTTGAAATTGTCTCTGAAATTTTATCAAAAAAACCTTGAATATGTTTTTCTAAACTAAAATTAAATTTAAAATTGAATTGAGGTTTCAGGGATAGCTGTAATTTAACTAATTTTAAAACTATACTTTCGTTTTGGGTTTTTTTAATTTGTTTTAAATAATAAGTTTTTTTTAGTTTTTTAACCTTATTTTTCCTTTTTTTGATAATTCTTTTTTTTTTGAATCTTTTAACAACCCTTTGAGTTTTTTTACTTTTTCTTCGAAACTTGAAGGTTTTGACTTTTTTTAATACTTTTCTTTTTTTTTTTGATTTTTTTTGTTTTTTTTTCATTTCTGAGAAGAAATGATTCTATCAATAATTTATTGATAAATATAGTCTCTAGTCACAGGGGTTGATCTATAATTTTTAGTGAGTTGAAATTGATAAACAACTTGATCACCCCACTTAAATGCCATTTCACAACCAGCGAGATAAAACTCCCACATTCTAAAAAATTTTTCATCAAACATTTGGATTATTCTATCTTTATTTTTTAAACAGTTTTCTTTCCAGTGTCTTAAAGTATGAGCATAATGAAGCCTTAAAACTTCAATGTCGGTTACAATTAAGCCAGCTTTTTCAATAGGATTCGTTACTTCACTTAAGCTTGGAGTATAACCACCAGGAAAAATATATTTTGTAATCCAAGGATGAGGATCTCTTGGCGGGTTAACAGACCCAATAGTGTGAATTAACGAAACACCATCATCTTTCAACAATTTTTCAATTTGTTTAAAAAACTTTTTATAAAATTTCCTTCCAACGTGTTCAAACATGCCAACACTCACTATTCTATCAAATTTCTCATCTAGCTCTCTATAATCCATCAGTTTAAATTTTACTTGGTTCTGTAAATTCATTTCTTTTGCTTTTTGATTACAATAGTTTAGTTGATTTTCTGATAGGGTTATTCCTGTAACTTCACACTTTGCATTTTTAGCAATATCAATTGCTAATGATCCCCAGCCACATCCTATGTCTAAAACTTTTTGGTCAGGTTTAATGTTTAATTTTTTAATTATATGTTGAATCTTATTATTCTGTGCAGTTTCAAGACTATCATTTTCATTTCTAAAATAAGCACATGAATATTGTCTTTTAGGATCTAAAAACAAATCATAGAGATCATCTTTGATATCATAATGATGTGAAACATTCATTTTAGATTTTTTGATAAAGTTAAAATTGGTAAGATATCGATATGACCCCCTTAGTTTATTTAAAAGATAACTAAAAATGTTTAACTCGTTTCTTCCAATATTCATCAATGCTAGATCTAAAAAATCTGTCAGAGATCCATTTTCGATAACTATATCTCCATTTGTATATGCCTCCCCAAAGTAAAGATCTGGATGAAATAGTAATTTATAATGGAGTTTCTTATTTAGAATTTTTAATTTAATAGGATCGTCAGTTGGCTGACCAATAATATAATCCTTGGAATCAGCATCGGTCAGGATAAACCCTCCTTTTTTAAATACTTTATTAAGAAATCTCGCTAAATACATCTCAAGCTGCCAATTGTGATTTTGTTTCAAAATTTAAATCTTTTAAACTCTGCAAAAGATTTCTCTCGTCAACCTCACTCAGCAAACTTAAAGGTGGTAATAGATTTCCATAAATTTTATTCTCTTTTGAAAACAAAGTATGGAGAGCTGAAATTAAATTATATTTTTCAAAAGTATTTCTGACATTAACTAATTTTTGGTTTAAAGAATGATCTTTCTTTTCTTTAAAATCATCGTAAACTTTTCGAGCTAATTGAGATGTAGCATTGCAAGTTGCAGTAATAATACCTGAACAACCATTTTCTAATCCTTTAAGTAATTTTGACTCTGAACCTGGCATAACTGAAAAATTTTCCAACTTTAACTTTTCAAATAAATTGTAAGAACTATCCTTCACACCTACAATTTGATCAGGAAATTTGTGAACCAATTTTTCCACACATTCAATACTAAATTTATATCCACACAATTTCTCAAAATTATATAGTATAATTTTTGACTCTGGTATTGCATCAATGATTTTTGTGTAAAAGTTTATTACATCCTTGTCTTGATATTTATAATAAGCTGGTGGCATGATTAAAAATTTTTTAAAGTTTAGAGAAACTGAAATTCTCATCAAATTAATTGTTTCATTTAAAGAATTTAGTCCTGTTCCGATTAAATGTTTTTCTTTGTATTTGCTCTCTGAGAGGTGATTTAGTAATTTAATCTTCTCAACGATAGGAATTAATTGTGCTTGGCCAGTGCTTCCAAATATTGCAGTGCCATGACAACCTTGGTCAATTAAATTTTCTGCATGTGATATGGTTTTTTCAATATTTAAGCTCAAATCAGAGTTCAGAACTGACATCGAAGCTGCATATATCCCACTTATTTTTGTCATAATAAAAATTTATATAAAATATAAAAATTAGTAAAGTTTATAAATCGAATATGAAAATATTAGC
>CACMUH010000013.1:0-22196 GCA_902616875.1 uncultured Pelagibacteraceae bacterium | reverse complement strand
TACCTTTTGCCCGTAGGTTGAGGACCATCATCAAAAATATGGCCATGGTGAGCATTACAATTTTTACAATGATACTCTGTTCTAGCATAACCAATTAAGTGATCAGTTTTAGTCTCAAACACATCTGGTAAGGATTGAAAAAACGAAGGCCAGCCTGATCCACTTTCATATTTTGCTTTTGACTCAAATAGCTTAATGCCACAATTGGCACAATGATAACTTCCCTCTCGTTTTTCATTGTTTAATTCACTACTACCAGCACGTTCTGTACCATCCTCAAACATTATTAGTTTTTGTTCAGCAGTAAGATTTGGATTCTTTTTTGTCATTTAAGTAATTTAGCACAAGATTGATGTAAAATAGAATGTAATTCCACAAGTTTTTTAAAATCTTTATTATAACCACCACCAAGTACACCACACAAAGGTACTCCTTGTGAAAAGAAATTTTGAGTAACCATTTCATCTCTTTTTTTAATACCTTTATCTGAAATTTTTAATTTACCTAATCGGTCATTGTGATGAATATCGACTCCAGCAATATAAAAAACAAAATCAAAATTTTCATCGTTCAACTGATTTAAATAGAAATCAAGTATCTTTATATATTGAGCATCCTCCATATTATCATCAAGCTCAACATCAAGATCACTGATAGATTTTTTAGCTGGATAATTTGATTTTGAATGCATACTAAAAGTAAAAACATTTTTGTTATCAGCGAAAATATCAGCGTTACCATTGCCTTGGTGAACGTCTAAATCAACTATTAAAATTCTTCCAGCTAAACCACGATCCAATAAGTATTGAGCTGCAACCGCTACATCATTGAAGACACAATAACCTGCGCCCCCGTCGTAATTAGCATGGTGACTGCCACCTGCAGTATTACACGCAACACCATTTTTAATTGCAAGCTTTGTAGCTAACACTGTTCCACCAGTTGCAATTAGTGACCTTTGAATTACACTATCCACTAATGGAAACCCAATTTTCTTAATTATCTTTTGATCTAATGTTTTATTTTTAACGTCCTTGATATATTTTTCTGAATGAGCTCTTTTTAAAGTTTCTTCAGAGCATACATATGGTTGATGAAATTTTTTAACTATCTTTTTGTCAATTAAATATTTTGCAAGTTCTCCAAATTTATTAATCGGAAATTTATGGTCATCACCAATTTTTGCAAAATAATCCTCGTGATTAACAACTGATAAATCCATAACTATTCTATTACGCGAATGGGCTTCCCACTTGCACAAGCTTCAAGTGACTCTATCATTTGACTATAATAGATATTATAATTTTCCGCAGTCACATATCCTAAGTGAGGTGTTAATAAAGCGTTAGGCAAAAATCTAAGTTTATTATTCTCTGGTAAAGGTTCTTTTTCATAAACATCCAATCCAGCACCTGCTATTACATTTGTTGATAAAGCAATAATTAAATCATCTTCATTAATTATTGGACCTCTCGAGGTATTAATCAAAAAAGAAGTTTTTTTCATTTTATCTAGTTCTTTTAATGTAATACAATTTTTATATCTTTCACCACCCTGTACATGAATAGATAAGAAATCAGAATTTTTAATTAAATCTTCTTTAGTACAAGGTAAAACATCTAACTCTTTACATTTATCAAGACTAAGATTTTCACTCCAAGCCATTACTTGCATACCAAAAGCTTTACCTATCTTTGCAACTTGAGAACCCACTTTTCCAAGCCCAATTAATCCTAAAATTTTTCCTTTGAGCTCAACACCAACTGTGGTTTGCCAATAACCCTGATACATATTATCTATTTCCTCTTTAATATTTCTGGCTAAGCCAAGAATTAAAGCCCAAGTTAGTTCTGGAGTTGGATTTAAATTACTTTCTGTTCCACTAACAATAATCTTTCTTTTTTTGGCAGCATCTAAGTCTATTGACTTATTCCTCAGCCCACTGGTGATTATAAATTTTAGCTTAGACAAATTTTCTATTATATTTTTTGTAATTGGAGTTCGTTCTCTCATCACTAATAATGCCTCAAAATCAGCCAATTTATCTATGACATCAGCCTCATCCTCAAATGGCTCACTAAAAATTTTGATTTCATATTTTCCCGCAAGTTTTTCAAGATCAACAAATTGTTGAGAAACATTTTGATAGTCGTCTAATATTGCAACTTTAAGCATTTCTAATTTCTTTATTTGATAAAAATAAACCTAATATAATTAAAATTGCCCCAATCAAGTGAAAAAATTGAAACTGCTCACTATAAAAAAATATCGCCATCAAAGTGCTAAATAATGGGATTAAAGATAAAAATATTCCAGCTCGATTTGCCCCAATGATTGAAACAGCGCCAGCCCAACAATAGTAAGAACCAATACTTGGAAATATTGCAACATAAGCTAAAATATAAAAAAAATTACTACTCATCTCAATAATTTTGCCTTGTGTCATATCTAAAATAAATAGAGGCAAAAGAAAAATTAATCCAAATGTGCAAATTATATGGACAAGAGCAAGTAAAGATACTTCAAAGGTTCTTTTTCTCAAAAATGCAGAATATATTCCCCAAGCAATAATTGCTCCGACCATAAATAAATCGCCTTTGTTAAAATTTAAGGTAAGTAAAATATTTAGATCAAGTTTAGTAATAATAGCTAAAATTCCCAAAACTGAAATGACTAATCCAGATATTTGAAAAATATTTGTTTTTTCAATTTTTAATAAAAAACAAACTAAAATTATTGTTACAGGTATTGCAGTATTAAAAAGTGATGCATTAATTACTTGAGTGTAATTTAAAGCGTTATAAGTAAAAGAAGTAAATATACATACACTAGTAGAACCTAGAATAAGAAATAATGATAAATTTCCTTTAATTTGATTTTTTAATTTTAATATCTCTTTATAGGTGAAGGGAAGTAATATTATCCATACTAGGCACCACCTTAAAAATGCGAGTGAGTTGGGAGGTATATTTTCTAAATAAGCAAGCTTTGCTAATGTAAAGTTTCCTGCCCAAAATAATGTTGCACATACTAGCATTATGTATGCCTTAGTATTTTGCATTTGATTAACTAAATCTTACTGAGCTATAAGGATCTAAATTTAGATTTGTGTTTTCTTTAGCTATCATTCCAGAGACAATCTTTCCAGAAATTGGACCTAATGTCCATCCTAAATGATGATGACCAAAACAATAAAATACATTTTTATAATTTTTTGAGGGTCCCATTACAGGTAAAAAATCTGGCAGTGTAGGTCTAAAACCTAACCATTCATCCTCATGTTCTGGAAGATCTCCTAACATATACTTGGCATTATTAATTAAATTTTTAATTCTTGATTTAGAGAGTGGATTATCTAATCCACCAAATTCAACTGTACCAACTACTCTCAATCCTTGTTCCATAGGGGTGATACCAAATCCTCTATTAGAAAAAATAACAGGTCTACTTAAAAGATGATCACAATCTTTGAAGTGAACATGGTAACCTCTTTCAGTATCAAGAGGAATTCGTTCACCTAAATTATCTGTTAATTTTTTTGAGAAAGCTCCACAGGCAATTACAATTTTATCAAAAGTATATCTTTCACCATCAGTTACAAAAACTGGTTTTTCTGTATCAAATTCTATATCGTTGATATTTTTCTTTTCAAACTTTCCACCTTTTTTTAAAAATAATTCAAATAATTTAAGTAAGATTTTTTTAGGGTTTCGGGCATGTCGTGCATATGGATAATAAACTCCTGCATGATAAAAAGGTTTTATATTAGGTTCTAGATCGTGAATTTCAGATTTACTGACCAGTTGTTGTTTTACACCTAGTTCATCTCTTACTTTAATTTCTAACTCTCTACTCTTTAAGTCTTTATCATTCCAAATGTAGAGTATTCCTTTATTTTCAACGAGACCATCTAAATTAATCTCATCAAAAAGTTCATCATAAGCTGGTAAAGCTAAATCTAAAATTTGATGCATATTTCTTGCGGTATGCATCATTTTGTTTTTCGTTGTATTTAAAATAAACTTGAAAAACCAAGGTAACATTTTTGGCACATAATTCCATTTTAGAGCTAATGGACCTGTTGAACTCATTAACATTGCTGGTACATCAGCAAGCACATCGGTTCTATTCAATGACAATGAAGCATAAGGTGAAAAATGGCCAGCATTTCCATATGAAGCTGCTGGACTGCCGGGGTTATCTCTATCAAATATAGTTACCTGAAACCCTTTTTTTTGAAGAAACAATGCGTTTGAAACACCTTGAATACCCGAACCAACAATTCCTACATGTAAATTTTTACTCATAAAAAAAATATACAATCTATCTGTCAAATAAGTTAAGCGACAAATTATACTTAGGCAATCAATTGTTGATTATGAACTCTGGCACTCATGACTATTCCAAAACCAATCATGGTTGCTAG
Source organism: uncultured Pelagibacteraceae bacterium (assembly GCA_902616875.1). Taxonomy (GTDB): domain Bacteria; phylum Pseudomonadota; class Alphaproteobacteria; order Pelagibacterales; family Pelagibacteraceae; genus Pelagibacter. Next base: position 17,770 of record CACMUH010000013.1, on the reverse strand, counting down.
CATAGATGATCCACCATAGGACATAATTGGTAAAGGAGAACCTACTATAGGTAGTAAACCTAAAACCATACTCATATTAATAGTAATAAATACAAAAATGGCTGCACCAAAACTATAACAAAAAATCTTTGCAAAATAACTTCTGGAACTAGCTCCTATTGCAACAATTCTATAAATAATAATTGCATAAATTACTAAAAGTATTGCTGAACCCACAAAACCAAATTCCTCTGAGAAAAGGGTGAAAATAAAATCAGTATGTTTTTCTGGTAAAAATTCTAGATAACTTTGAGTGCCTTTTAAAAAACCTTTACCAAATATACCACCAGATCCGACAGCTATTTTAGATTGGATAATTTGATAACCAGCACCTAGAGGATCTTTGTCAGGATTTAGAAATGTTAACACTCTTAATTTCTGATAAGGCTTCAAGAAAGCTATGACGAAAGGTAAAGAGATTATAAATCCAAGGATAGTATAAATAAAATACTTGTAATTAATACCTGCAAACCATAATACAGCTATTCCACTGATAGCAATAAGGACTGCAGTCCCAAGGTCTGGTTGTACAATTACTAACCCCATTGGTAAAAGAATTATTATTAAAGAAGTTAAAATTGTATAAATTGAATTGACATTTTCTAACTTCATTCGATGAAAAAATTTAGCCAAACAAACAATGATAAATATTTTCATTAGTTCTGAGGGCTGTAAATTTATAAAATATAGATTTATCCATCTTTGAGAGCCAGATGAGGTAATTCCGAATAAATAGGTCCCAACTAACAAACCTACTACCGCTACATAAGCTAAATAACCTATTGAGAACCAATACTTGATATTGATAAATGACATTACTAGCATCATTAAAGTAAATACTGCTAATTTTGTAAAATGGCTTTTGGTATGAAATTTAATCTCACCACCATCAGTAGAATACATTGTTGCTAAACTAATAAAGCCAAGTAACAATATACAAACTAGAAGTATATAATCAAAGTTTCTAAATTTTTGAAAAAAACCAAGTCTATTTGTTGTTAATCTTGTATGTTGATACATCTATATCTCCAAATACTTTTTATTTCTCAATGACTCTCTGATCTTGTGTCGGTCAATAATCAATTTAAATAATTTAGTTGCCATTGGAGCGGCAGTTGTACTTCCGTTTCCTCCGTGTTCTACAATGACACTTAATGCGTATCTAGGATTTTTATATGGACCAAAGGCTACATATAAAGCATGATCTCTTTGCTCGTATGGAATCTGGAATGTTTTAAGATCCAATTCTCTTTCTTCCTCAGTAATTTTTTTAACCTGCGCTGTACCGGTTTTACCCGCAAACTGATATTTTGGGTTATCAATTCTTGATCGATAAGATGTACCCATCACTTCATTAGTTGAGCCAAAAATAGCATCTTGAACAATTTTAATATTTTTTGAATTTTTATAAAGCGGTGTAAATTTATCTATAGGTTGATCTTTGAGTTTGTCATCTACAACGAGATGTGGATAAATTTTATAACCACCGTTTGCAATTTGAGCAGTCATTAAACACAATTGAATTGGTGTGGTTTGAATATAACCTTGTCCTATTCCTGTAATGATTGTTTCACCTAATAACCAGCCTTTCCCAAGAGCATTTTTTTTCCATTGAGTATTTGGAATTAATCCTTTTTTTTCAATATCAAATAAATCACCAAAAACTTTTTCTCCAAGACCAAATTTTTTTGCAGTTTCGCTTAATTTATCAACACCAAGTTTACGGGCAACCTCATAAAAATAAGTGTCACAAGATTGCTTCATTGCATTTCTTAAACTTACATAACCATGACCTTTTTTCTTCCAGCAATGATAAGTTTGGCCATACATTTCTGTTTTACCAGTACATCTAACTGTAAAACTTGTGTTAACGATACCATTCTCAAGTGCAGATAAAGCAACAATAGGTTTAATTGTTGAACCTGGTGAGTAATTCCCTTGTAAAGTTTTATTAACTAATGGTTTCATTGGATCATTTCGAATTAATTGCCAGTCATCTTGACTTATACCAAATACAAATAAATTTGGATCAAATGATGGTGATGAATGCATTGCAATTACTGCACCTGTATAAATATCCATTACACAGATAGAACCTGCTTTATCTTTTAATAATTCATTAGCTAACTTTTGTATCTCTGTATCTATGGTTAGTCTTAAAGTTTTACCTTTTTCACCTTTTTGAAATTCTAATTGACTGATTCTTCTGCCATAAGCATTTACTTCATATCTCTCAATATCATTTGTGCCTATTAATTTTTCTTCAAATGTCTTTTCTAAACCTACTTTTCCAACTTTTAAACCTGGGACAAAATTCTTTTTTATGGCTTGTGTTGATTCGATATCATCTTGGTTTGCTTGACTGACATAGCCGACTAAGTGTGTGAAATTTTCTTTAAAAGGATAGTTTCTAGAAATGGATATAACTGGTTTTACACCATTTAAATCATATAAATGATTGTTGATCTTTGAAAACTTTTGCCAACTCAAATTATCAGAAACAATTAAAGTTTCCCAAGGCTTTATTTCATTTTTCTTTTTTAATACTTTTTTAAATTCGTTATCTGATAATTCTAGTAAGTCCTTTAATCGATATATAACATACCTAAAATCTTCAACTTGTTCTGGTATCACGTGGAGTTGATAAGCTTCAAAATTTCCTGCAATAACATTACCAAAATAATCATGAAATTCTCCTCTGACAGGGGCTAACTTCCATTCTCTAATTCTATTTTTGTCGGAAAGAGTTAAATACTTTTTATTTTCTTTAACTTGTAAAAAGAATAATCTACTGACTATTCCTATCATTATAAAAAATTTTAATGAACCTGTAATGAACATTCTTCTATTAATAGAATTAAGTTTCTTTACATTGTCACTTGAAGAATTAATCATTAATTCCTTTCATATAATATTTAAATATTGATACAAAAATTATATAAAGTAAAAATGTACAAGTCGTGTTGACAAGATAACTCGTTAAAACCAAATTGTACGAAAAGAATAAACTTAAAACTGAGTAATTTAAAGAGTTAATCAAACTTATTATAAATAAAAAGTAGAACCAATCTTTCATAGGACTTGGCCTAATTGTTATATTTCTAATATATGCCGTAGCAATACAAATTAGTGTATAAGACAAGCTGCTAATACCTAGGGGCAAACCTATAACAGTGTCGTTGAGCAAACCTGCAAAAAATACAAAAAGATAATCAAAATGTTTAAAATCTTTTAAGGTAAAGAAAAAGATCAAAATAAATGGAAAATTAAAAGAAAAATACTCAAGTTTTAAATAATTAAAATCAAATTCATTAAGCACTGAAACAAATAATAAAATTATTGGTAACCAGGTATATAATTTAGAAAATGTTCCCTTTGTCTTTAAGTTAGCCACCTGTTCTACCTCCATTTAAAACACAACTCTTGTACTCTTCAGTTCCAACATTAAAACCATCGGCATTAAAAAAAGATTTTCTACATTTATGACCATGTTCTAAGTTTAACTTTAAAAATTCTAACTCTTGGGTATCAATATTGAATTGATTGATTTTTTGCTTTTGTAAAAAAATTTCATTATTTAAAACTGAAATTTGATTGTTTAAATCATTAATTTCAGTAGTTAAATTTTCATTTTCTTCTATAAATTTTGAATTAGTTTCTTCAATAATTTTAAGCTCATCTTCTAAAATTTTTAATTTTGACTCTTCAAGTTCTTCACTTTTATCTTCAATTGGAACTATTTCTGGTTCAACTTGAGGAATTTCAATTTGAGTAATTGTTTCTGCAAAAACATATTTTAATTGTGTAAAGTCGCTGTAGAATTCAACGTTGTATCTATTAGAAGAACCATCTTTTTTAGATCTTAATTTGCCTATTGGTACTCCACTTTTAAATATTGCTCCAGTACCTGAGGTGTAAACTATACTTTCATCAACTAACTCCTCTGATAAACCCGCTTTAATATATTTAATTTGTCCAAAATTGTCTCCACTCCCTGTGACTATTGCTTGGATATTTTGTGGTGCAATTGTTACTGGCACATTAGAATTTAAATCTGACAACAATAATACCCTTGATGTTTTATAATTCACCTCAATCACCCGACCAACTAAATAAGATTGATCATAAATATTTGTACCAATTTTTATATCGTCTTTACTTCCTTTATTTATAATTATGCTCTTTAAAAAAGGACTATCATGATCAACAATTATTTTTGCTAAAATTTTATTTGAACTTGAAATATAATCGTCAATTAACACTTTTAACTCTTGATTTTCATACTGAATAATTTCGTTAGATACAAAATTAGATTTAAGTTTATCCAATTCATCTTTGTTTTTTTGATATTTATTAAAAAAAGTTGTGTATTCAATAATATTGATTATGGAATTCTTAGCAAAGTTTTCTGGTATAGAGACAATAAAAGACGATCGATAAACCACCTCACTTAATCCAGCCTTCAGATATCTTACTGCCTTAAAGTCTAGGCTTGATAAAAGGATAATAAATATAGAAATAAATACTAAAGTAAGTAGAGAAAATTTTTGTTGAGTGCTTTTTTTTAAAAAAGCAGAACGAATTGCAATTATAAAATCATCTCTGCTAGAGGCCATTACTCTTAATATTCAGTCAACATAGTCGAGAATGTTTGTTCTTGATCAAGAGCTTTTCCAGTTCCAACTGCAACGCAAGATAGTGGATCATCAGCAATGTGAACTGGCAAACCTGTTTCCTTAGAAAACCTTCTGTCTATATTTTTTAATAAAGCTCCACCACCCGTTAAAGTTAGTCCCATATCAACTAAGTCGGCAGATAATTCTGGAGGAGTGCTTTCTAATGCATCCTTAATTCCATTAACCATCTCTTTTAAAATAATATTTAATGCTTCTGCTGTATCTTCCTCTGTAATATTAACTTCTTTTGGAGTTCCAGATCTTAGATCTCGTCCTTTAACTGCATAAGTATTATTATTTGTAGGAATAGCAGTACCTATTTCTTTTTTAATTTTTTCCGCAGTACTATCACCGATCATCAAATTATATTCTTTTCTCATATAGTTGACCATTGCACCATCCATAGCATCTCCTGCTACTCTTAGAGATTTAGAATAAACTAAACCCCCTAAGGACATAACTGCGATTTCAGTTGTACCACCACCTATATCCACTACCATTGAACCAGTTGCTTCAGATATAGGAAGATTAGCACCAATAGCTGCCGCGATTGGCTCCTCAATCAATTGAACTCTTCTCGCCCCTGCTGCTAAAGCACTATCTTGAATAGCTTTTCTCTCAACAGGAGTTGAGCCTGTTGGAACACAAATTAAAATTCTTGGATTAGCAAAAGTGCTTCCTTTATGAACTTTTTTAATGAAGTGTTTTATCATTTCTTCAGTAACGATAAAATCGGCAATTACACCATCTCTTAAAGGTCTAATAGCTTGAATATTTCCAGGAGTTCTTCCCAACATCGTTTTGGCCTCATCTCCAACAGCTAAAACTTGTTTTTTTCCTGATTGATCAACAATTGCAACAACTGAAGGTTCATTTAGAACAACCCCTTGTCCTTTCACAACTACTAAAGTATTTGCTGTTCCTAAGTCAATTGCCATATCCTGACTCCAGATTTTCTTCATTCTATCAAATATGCCCATTAAAACACTCCTTTTACTTTTTTAGGTTCTATATTTTTGTAAAGAGATTTCTTTTCTCTTTTAATTAACATTTTATTTAATGCATTAAGATAAGCATTAGCTGATGCAACTAAAGTATCTGTATCAGCTGATTGTCCAACAGTAGTTCTGTCATTCTCTTCAATTTTAACACTGACTGTGGCCTGTGCATCTGTCCCTTCAGTAACTGCGTGAACTTGATACAAAGACAACTTAACATCATGTGGATAAAGCTCCTTTATACATTTAAATATTGCATCAACAGGACCATCTCCTGTTTGAGTAGTATGTTTTATATCGCCAAAAACATCTAATGTCATTTCAGCTCTTTGTGGCTCACCCGTGCCAGCAAAAACTTTTAAAGATTTTAAATTTATTGCATTAATTTTGTTGTCAATAATCAAGCTATCATCAACTAGCGCGACTATATCTTCATCATAGATATGCTTTTTTTTATCAGCTAAAATTTTAAACTTTCCAAATGCCGCTTGAACAACATCATCAGTTACATCGGCATAGCCTAAATCACTTAACTTATCTTTAAAAGCATGTCTTCCAGAATGTTTACCCATCACTAATGATGTTTTTTTAACTCCAACACTTTCTGGTGTCATGATTTCATATGTTTCTCTATTTTTTAGCATTCCGTCCTGGTGTATCCCTGATTCATGTGCGAAAGCATTTTTTCCAACAATCGCTTTATTAAATTGAACTGGAAATCCTGTTGCGTTTGATACAATTTTTGAAGCTTTGCTAATTAACTCTGTTTTTATACCTGTCTCATAGGGTAACAAATCATCTCGTGTTTTAATTGCCATAACTATTTCTTCTAAAGCAGCATTTCCTGCTCTCTCACCAATTCCATTAATTGTACATTCAATTTGTCTTACTCCAGCTGACAATCCTGACAATGCATTTGCAACTGCTAAACCCAAATCATTATGACAATGGGCTGATATAATTGCTTTATCAATATTTGGTACATTATTTTTTATAAGTTTAATAGTTTTTGCAAATTCTTCTGGTATTGAATATCCAACTGTATCTGGAATATTTATCGTCGTAGCACCACATTTAATTGCAAGCTCGATTGTCTTGTACATAAAATCTAAGTCTGTTCTTGTGCCATCTTCACAAGACCATTCAACATCGTCTGTGAATTTTTTTGCATAAGTAACACTCTCTTTAATTGCCCCCAAAACTTGTTCGTTAGTCATATTTAATTTATGCTTCATATGAACTGGGCTTGTTGAAATAAAAGTATGTATTCTAAATCTTTTCGCAAATTTTAAAGACTCGTGACAAGCATCAATATCTTTTTTAGTTGCTCTTGCCAAACCACAAGGGATGGAATTTTTAACACTTTTGCTTATTGCACTTACAGCCTCAAAATCACCAGGAGATGATATTGGAAAACCTGCTTCTATAATATCAATACCCATTTCATCAAAAACTCTTGAGATTTGAATTTTTTCTTCAACACTCATTGAAGCTCCTGGTGATTGCTCACCATCTCTCATCGTTGTATCGAAAATGAATACTTTATCTTTGTCAGCCATATCAAAAATTTTTTGTTTTTGAAATATACAACCTCTCGTTTAGATTGCAAAAGTAAAATACTGAATTTATTCCAATTTGGAACTAAAATTTACTTCTTATCACTATCAACTAATTTCTTCTTACCAATCCATGGCATCATAGCTCTCAAATTAGCCCCAACTTTTTCAACTGGATGTTCAGCTAATTTTGCCCTGGTAGCAAGAAAGTTTTTTTGGCCACTTTTGCACTCATCCATCCATTCTTTTGTAAATTTACCAGATTGAATATCAGCCAAAACTTCTTTCATTCTTTTTTTGGTTTCCTCTTTATTAATCACCCTAGGTCCAGATTGATATTCTCCATATTCTGCTGTGTTTGAAATAGAGTAATTCATATTAGCAATTCCACCTTCATAAATAAGATCAACAATAAGTTTTACTTCATGAACAGTTTCAAAATATGCCATCTCAGGTTCATATCCAGCTTCCACCAAAGTCTCATAACCATTTTTTATTAGTTCAACCAAACCCCCACAAAGCACAGTCTGTTCCCCAAATAAATCTGTTTCAACTTCGTCTTTAAATGTTGTTTCAATAATCCCTGATCTACCGCCGCCAACTGCTGAGGCATAAGACATAGCAAGATCTCTTGCCTTACCAGAGCCGTTTTGATGTACTGCAAATAAACATGGTACTCCCCCACCTTTTTCATATTCACTTCTTACCAAATGACCTGGTCCTTTAGGAGCAACCATAAAAACATCTAAATCTTTTCTAGCTTTTATCAGATCATAATGAACATTTAATCCATGAGCAAATGCTATTGACTTTCCTTCTTTAACTCTTTGCTCTATATGGTTTTTATAAATTGAAGCTTGTAATTCATCTGGTGTTAAAATCATTACAACATCTGCCCACTCAGCAGCATCAGATAAATTCATTACCTTTAATCCTTTTGACTCTGCTTTAGGTATACTTGAGGAACCTTCCCTCAATGCAACTACAACTTCTTTAACACCACTATCTTTTAAATTTAAAGCATGAGCATGTCCTTGACTACCATAACCAAATATCGCGATTTTTTTATCTTTGATTAAATTTACATCTGTATCCTTTTCATAAAACATTTTCATAATTTTCTCCTCAATAATTAATTAAAAACTTTATCACCCCTTGTCATAGCAACAGCACCAGTTCTAGAAACACTTACTAAACCAAATTTTCTTAAATTTTTTGCCATTTTGTCTATTTCTCTTCTTAATGCAGTAATTTGAATAACATTTGATTTTTTTGTTTTATCCAATATTACAGCATCAAACTTTTTACAAGCATTAATAGCTTTTTTGATTTTCACAGAGCTGCCGACAACTTTGAATAATGCCATTTCCTTAAATATTACGCCCTTATCATTCCTTTTAAAATCTGCTACTTTATGGACTGGAACAAGTTTTTTTAATTGCAATTTAATTTGATCAATTACTTGAGGTGTCCCAGTCGTGACTATTGTAATTCTTGATATACTTTTTTTTGCATCCACCTCAGCAACTGCAAGTGACTCAATATTATAACCTCGACCAGAAAACAATCCTACAACCCTTGCTAAAACACCAGATTCATTATCCACCCAAACAACAAAGATGTGTGTATCTGATTTTTCTTTTTTCGAAGAAACACTATATGCGGATTTCGGATTTGCCATACTTAAACTAAAGCTTTACCTTTACCGGTAATTTTATTTTCTTCTTTTTCACTTGGCCCTAATATCATTTGGTTATGCGGTTTTCCTGAAGGAATCATTGGAAAACAATTTTCATTTGGATCTACTCGACAATCAAAAATAACAGGTCCATCAAACTCAACCATCTCTTTAATTTTTTCATCCAATTCTTCTGGTTTTTCAGCCATTATACCCTTACAACCATAAGCCTCTGCCATCTTTATAAAATCAGGCAAAGCCTCTGTATAACTCTCAGAATAATTTTTCTCATGTAACAATTCTTGCCATTGTCTCACCATTCCCATGTATTGATTATTCAAAATAAAAATTTTAATAGGTAAATTATATTGAACTGCTGTAGACATTTCTTGCATTGTCATTAAAACTGAAGCTTCACCTGCAATATCAATTACTAATTTTTTTGGATGGGCTATTTGGACACCCACAGCGGCAGGTAATCCATATCCCATTGTTCCAAGTCCTCCAGAGGTCATCCAGCGATTCGGTTTATTAAATTTATAATGTTGAGCTGCCCACATTTGATGTTGACCCACCTCAGTCGTGACATAAGTATCTTTGTGTTTTGTAAGCTCGTACAATCTCTGAACTGCATGTTGAGGTTTTATGGTTTCATCACTGTTTTTGAAATGAAGTGAATTTTTTGTTCGCCATTTTTGTATCTGTTCCCACCACTTAGCAATTTGTTGCTTGTTTGATTTTTTCAAATCTAAGTTTTTTTTCTTTAGAGTTTTTGTAATTCCTTTTAAAACCTCTTTAACATCACCAACTAATGCTAAATCAACTTTAATGATTTTATTTATTGATGAAGGATCAATATCGATATGAACTTTTTTCGATTTTGGAGAGAACTCATCAATTTTACCAGTTATTCTATCATCAAATCTAGCACCAATATTTATTAATAAATCACAATCATGCATCGCGTTATTGGCTTCATAGGTTCCGTGCATACCAAGCATGCCTAAAAATTGATTATCATCTCCTGGATACGCACCCAAACCTTGCAGTGTTGAAGTGATTGGAAAACCTGTAAGCTCTACAAGTTCTCTTAAAACATTGCTCGCCTCTGGTCCAGAGTTTATAACTCCACCACCAGAATAGATGACAGGTTTTTTTGATTTATTCATTAAACCAATCAATGTATCAATATCTTTTTGTGAAAAATGATTTAACGATTTTCCATTAAGTTTTTTTTTAGCTTTAGGTTTTGAATAACCCATTTTGGCAAATTGTATATCTTTAGGTATATCAACTAAAACTGGACCAGGCCTCCCTGTAGTTGCAACTCTAAAAGCCTCGTGAAGAATTTTAGATAAATCTTTAATATCTTTAACCAGCCAATTATGTTTTGTGCATGGTCTCGTAATTCCAGTTGTATCACATTCCTGAAATGCATCAGTGCCGATTAGATGTGTTGGCACTTGACCTGATATACAAACTAGTGGAACAGAGTCCATATAAGCATCTGTCAACGCAGTAACAACATTGGTTGCACCAGGTCCAGAAGTTACAAGCACAACACCTGGTTTGCCAGATGATCTCGCATAACCTTCTGCAGCATGACCTGCACCTTGTTCATGTCTAACTAAAATATGTTTGATGGTATTATGATTTTTTAATTCATCATAAATCGGTAATACTGCACCACCTGGATAACCAAAAATAAATTCAACATCTTGGTCTTCTAGACATTTGAATACAATTTCAGCACCTGTATATAATTTAGACATTCATGCAATCTAGCTGAAGTTGTGCTTATTGGTCAAGAATTAGTACGTGATATCTAAATTTTTTTTAAAAATTTATTTAGGTCCTCTGACTTTATTTTGTTCCAATCCATCATATTACCTCTGCCCCAAGTAGATTGTCTCTTTGCATATTGCCTAGTCTTTATTGATATTTTCTCAATTACCTCTGATATCTCAATTTTTTTCTCAAGATATCCTCTAATTTCTGCAATTCCAATCGCCTTAGAGGCAGTTTTTGTTCTTGGAACTTTTAATCTTATAAATTTTTTTACCTCTGAAATTGCTCCATTTTCAATCATGTATTCTGTGCGATCACTAATTCTCTTGATCAACTCGTCTCTTGGATAATCAATATATATCTTAAAAAAATCTTCATTTTCATAATCTGATCGTGTGCTTTTGAACCAATTGTAAATTGATCTTTTGGTAAATAATTTAACTTCGTAGGCTCGAATAACTCTTTGTGTGTCTGTAGGTTTAACAAAGTTTTTTGATACGGGGTCTAATTTTACTAATTCTGAAAAGAACTTTTTTGCTCCAATTTTTTTATGTAACAACCTTATTTTTGATCTAAAACGAATTGGAATATTGGGAATATTTACTAAACCCTCAGTTATTGCTTTAAAGTACAATCCGGTGCCACCCACAAGAATAGGTGTCTTATTTCTTTTTTTTATATCTAGAATTTTTATATTAACTAATTTTAACCAATCTCCTGAGGAAAAGTTTTTTTTTACACTTTGAAATCCATATAAATGATGCTTTATATTCTTGTAATCTTTTAAAAGAGGTCTCGCAGACAAAATTTTCAATTCTTTATATACTTGCATGCTATCGGCATTTACAATTTCACCGTTAATTTTTTTGGCAAGTTTAATTCCAAAATTTGACTTCCCTGATGCGGTTGGACCATAAATTAAAATAATTTTGGATTTCAAATCCATTAATTAATCTAATTTAACACCAATATATCGTCTTTGATTTTGGCTATTGTAGATAACTAATAAAATAGTTTTTTGATTACTATTTAAAACTTGTTTCACAATTTGGTTTAAATCATTTACATTTCTTATTTTTTTCTTTTGGGCTTCTAAAATGATACTGTTTACTTCAACAGAGCTTATTAAAGGACTATCATTTGCTATTTTAGTGACAACTAATCCAGAAGTTTGATTAGGTAAATTTCGTGATTTTATATCATCTTTAGTAATTTGTCTCACAGTTACTTTTAAATTTTTTATCTCAGTTTCTTTTGGACTTGCTGTTTTTTCTGAGACTTTGAAATCTTCTGAGGTTTCTAATCTTCCAAGTGTAACAATTTTAACAATTTCTTTTTTATCTCTCCAAATTTTTACTTCTACTTTTTTCCCAACTGCAGTTCTTGCAACAATCATAGGAAGTTCCTTCATCTGATTTATTTTTTCGCCATCAAATTCTAAAATGATATCACCAGCTTTTACTCCTGCTTTAGCAGATGGACTGTTCTCTGCAACACTTGCAACTAATGCCCCACGAGGTTTATCTAATTTTTCAACTTCAGCAATTTCTTTAGTAACATCTTGAATTCTTACACCTAACCAACCACGTTTTGTTTCTCCAAATTCTATTAATTGATCAATAACTATCTTTGCACTATTCGAAGGAATTGAAAAACCAATTCCAATTGAACCATTTCTTCCAAGGATAGCAGTATTGATTCCAATCACATCTCCATTCATATCAAATAATGGACCACCAGAGTTTCCTTGATTGATTGATGCATCAGTTTGAATATAATCTTCGTACCTAGATAAACCTATTGATCTATTTCTTGCAGAAATAATTCCAGATGTTACAGTTCCGCCAAGTCCAAAGGGATTACCAATTGCTATTACCCAGTCACCTATTCTTGCTTTATCAGAGTCACCAAATTGAACTGGTTTGAATTTTTCATTTGTCTCAAGTTGGAGTACCGCGATATCTGATAATGGGTCAGCACCCAAAACTTTGGCTTTAATTTCTTTGTCACCTACTCTTATGATAATATCATCTGCATCTTGAATAACGTGATTGTTTGTAACGACAATCCCTTTTTCATCTATAATAAATCCTGATCCTAAAGCTGCTGATGGTCTTTCTTGTGGTGTTCCAAATTCTTTAAACATATCCTCAAATGGTGAACCTGGAGGAAATTGAAAAGGGAAAGGATTGGTTTGTGTTTTGACCATTGTAGTTGTTGAGATATTAACCACAGATGGCATCAATTTTTTTGCTAAATCAGCAAAAGAACTAGGATGATTCTGAGCAAACGATTTTAATTGAGGACCTATTATTAAAATAATCGCTATAAATAATGCATTTATTCTAATCATTTTAGTTCTTCATATAATAAATAATTATAAAACCTAATACTGCAAAGATTAATCCACCTGATCTGAGTTGACTATCTTTTATAAGCTCTAATTTTTTTAACATACTTTTCATTTTTGATGGAAATATGGCATATAAAATTCCCTCAATAAATAAGAATAGACCAAAGGCGATGATCAATTCTTTCATGAGTAGTTTATTGTGAATTTGGTTTTATATTTCCAAAAAATTTAAAGAACTCACTATCAGGAGATAATATTAATGAAGTCTCTCCACCAATTAAAGCTTTTTCGTAAGCCTGCATAGCTCTGTAAAAAGCAAAGAATTCTGGATCTTGGCCAAAAGCGTTGGCGAAAATATTATTTCTTTTTCCATCGCCTTCTCCTTTCATGATCTCAGATTTTTTTTGTGCATCTGCTAAAATAACCGTTACTTCTTTATCAGCAGTTGATGTTATCGTGACCGCCATTTCAGCACCTTTTGCTCTAAACTCTTTTGCTTCTCTTTCCCTCTCTGTTTGCATTCTTCTAAAGATCGCATCACTATTCGCTTGAGGAAGATCAGCACGTTTAATTCTTACATCTACAATTTCTATACCAAAGTTTTGTGCTTCATTATTTACACCTTCTTGAATTAAAGCCATTTGTTTTGTTCTATCCTCTGATAAAAGTGTTTGTAGTTCTTGCTGACCTAATACGTTCCTTATTCTTGAATTGATAATTGTTGCCAATCTAGATCTTGCAACTCTTTCATTTCCAACTGAGATATAAAACTTAAGAGGATCTACAATTTGAAATCTTGCAAAAGCATCAACAATTAATCTTTTTTGATCTGATGCAATCACCTCCTCAGGTGGTGTGTCTAAATTTAAAATTCGTTTATCAAGAAATACGACGTTTTGAATAAATGGTAATTTAAAGTTCAAACCAGGCTTTAAAATTATTCTTTTTGGATCACCAAATTGAAGTACAATTGCTTGATTAACTTCTTTAACAATAAATATTGAAAAGAATAATGTTGCTGCAATAAAAACAGCTAGTCCTGCAATAATTTTTCCTGCTTTCATTTTAGTTAGTCACTTTCTTTTTTAGTTCTGGTAATGGTAAGTAAGGAACAACACCTGAGCCAGCATTTTTCTCAATTATCACTTTATCAATGTCAGCCAAAACTTTTTCCATCGTTTCTAAATACATTCTTTCTTGAGTAACTGATTTTGCTTTTTTATACTCATTATAAATAGCTAAGAACCTACTTGCTTCACCCTCCGCTTTAGCTACTACCTCTTTTTTATAAGCTTCTGCAGCTTGTAAAATTTTTGCAGCTTCCCCTCGTGCTCTTGGGATTACATCATTAGCGTACGCTTCAGCTTCATTTTTTGATCTTTCCATGTCTGCTCTAGCAGCTTGCACGTCTCGAAATGCATCAATTACTTGGTCTGGTGGGTCGGCTTTTTGAGTTTGTACTTGTGTAATTTGGATTCCAGATGTGTATTCATCTAATATTTTTTGGATTATTTCTTGTGTATCTGTTTCTATTAAAGATCTTCCTTCTGTCAAAATTGGCTGAATATCGGATCTTGCTATTACTTCTCTCATCGCTGTTTCTGCTGCAGCTTTTACAGTTCCCTCTGGATCTTGAATTTTAAATAAAAAATTACCTGCATCCTTGATTACCCAAAAAACAGAGAAATCTATGTTTACGATATTTTCATCACCAGTAAGCATTAAACTTTCTTGAGGAACATCTGCTACTCCTCCAGCAGCTGAAGAAAAACCACTATCTCTCTCCGACCTAAAACCAATATCAATTCTGTTAACCTTGGTAACTTTTGGTGTTAAAACAGACTCTACTGGGAAAGGAATATGATAATTTAAACCTGGTTGTGTTGTTTTTACAAACTTTCCAAATCTTAAAACAACGCCTTGTTCGTCAGGAAGTACTCTATAAAGACCACTTGCTAGCCAAACAAAACCTAAAATAATTAAAACTAAGATAGCTTGTTTTCCTCCAGATGAACTTCCACCTGGTAAAAATTTTTTAATTTTTTCTTGAAACTCTTTTATGATTTTATCTACATCAGGTGGTCTTGGACCCCTTCCAGAGCCATTACCACTACCACCTCCACCTGGAGGTGATCCCCAAGGACTTCCACCTCTTTTTTGAAAATCATCTGACATAGACTATCTATATAGTGTCTAATTTCACAAAAACAAGCTAAGATCAAATAATGCCAGATAAAAAGCCAGAACTAAGTGCCGCAACGAGCAAAGATACTGGGCGAAAAGTATTTACTAAAAATCCAATTATTGGAACAAAATTTACTATTGCTATCTCAAGTGCGAAAGGGGGGGTTGGAAAGTCAACTTTTGCAACCAACCTTGCAATAGCATTAAAACATATAGGCTGTAAAGTTGGTTTACTAGACGCAGATATTTATGGACCTTCGATACCGAAAATGTTTGGGATAACTGAAAAACCAAAAAGTGATGGCCAAAAATTAAATCCTATAATTAAGTATGATATTCAATGTATGTCTATCGGTTTTCTTACCGATCAGCAAACTCCAATGATTTGGAGAGGTCCAATGGTAACCAGTGCAATAAGAACTTTTACTCAAAAAGTAAATTGGAAAGATTTGGACTTCATAATTGTAGATATGCCGCCCGGCACAGGAGACACGCAGTTAACTTTTTCACAAGAGATAAAAATGGACGGAGCAATCATAGTTTCTACACCTCAAGAAGTGGCTTTGTTAGATGTAAAAAGAGGAATTAAAATGTTTGATAAACTAGGGGTAAAAATTTTAGGACTTGTTGACAACATGAGTTACTTCATTGGAGATGATAATAAAAAATATAAAATATTTGGTGAGGGTGGAGTTCGTAAAACCTCAGAAGAATTTAATAAAGAATTTTTAGGAGAAATACCAATTAATTCTGAAATAGCAAAGACAAGTGATAATGGAAAACCAATAGTTGAGGAGGATCCAAATTGTGAAATTTCAAAAATTTATATAGATTTTGCTAATAAAATTAAATCAACTTATCTTTAAGATTAAAAGCTTCCATTAACTCATTCCATTCCCTTTTGGACAAACCAGAACTTTCTAAAGAGACATCTTCACCTTTAATTAATTTTTGAATCACAACATTTCCTTTAGCAGAAACTTCTGTACCACCTACTCTATAATCCATAAAAGCTTCATGAGTTATTGGTACCCACCTTTTTAATGTATCCAACATGATGTCAGCATAAACTCTAATTTCATATTGAGCATGATGATCTGCTCTCAGTCTTAAAAAATTCATTAAATTTAAAAGATCTGTTTTCCAATACCATTGTGTATAAGTATTTAGCGTTAAATTCATTCTAGCAAGTTCTCTAGCTAAACCTTTTTTATTATCATTTATAGTGGATCCATCATATCTTTCATTAAGCATTGTTTCATAATTGGAGTAAGTTCTTTCAGCATCATTTTTCAAAAGCTCTAAAACCTCTTTTGCTTGGGCTCCTTCAAGGACATCTCCCCTTCCTTGTCTATTACTTGTTGATTGAGCTGCTAAATTTTCAGAGGATGGTAAGTAAAATTCTTTATCTAAAATAGAATATCTTGCAGAATATTCATTTACATTTGCAGTTCTGTGTCTTATCCATTGGCGTGCTATAAAAATCGGTAACTTGATGTGATATTTAATTTCACACATTTCAAATGGTGTGCTATGCCAATGACGCATTAAATATTTTATCAACCCAGCATCAGTCGATACCTGTTTAGTTCCTTTTCCATAAGAAACTCTTGCAGCTTGAACAATAGATGTATCATCACCCATATAATCAACTACCCTTACAAAACCATGATCTAAAGCTGGAATTGCCTCATAAAGAATATTTTCCAACTCTGATACTACAACCCTTTTTGTTTTATTACTTTGAGACTGCTGATTCTTAATTTCTGCAGATTGTTCTTTGGTTAATTTCATGATTGTTATTGAATCTCTTGCGATTCCTTTTATATTAATAAAGTTGGTTTTCCAACTATGACGATAAACGAATTTCGTAATAACCATTGCGGACGTGGGGGCAGTACCCACCACCTCCACCAATTACAACTTATGGGGGTGAACTAGATTCGACGGGTGACTAAAGGCTATTCTTTCGTTCGGAATTGTTCCTCCGTAAAGGACTAATTTATAAATGCTAACGAAAGTTACGCAATTGCTGCTTAATTAATTTTTATTAATTGAGTAAACGGGGTTCGGGGCACCTGGCAACAGAACGCCCCTTAAAAGTATTTTTTGTCGCTCAAAATTTGAAAAAATTATTTAGTAAAATTTTAATTATAGGTGTAGGAAAGTTTAGATGAAAATTAAAGTAAATTTTATTTATATTTTATTAATAGCGTTTTTAATTATTCTTTTAATTTTAGGTCACCAAATTAACAAACAGAATTCCGCATCCAAAAAAAATGAAATTTCGAACATAGTAAATCAACTTAAAACAAGAAATAATCAGCTTTCTAAAATCCAAAAAAACTTATTCGAAGAAGGAAAAAACTTAAATGACATAATTAATAAAAAAGGGATCAATTTTAAAAATATATTTAAAGATAAAAAACTTGATGGATTAAACAATTTTTCCTATTCAAAATATTCAACTAAGGATATTTTATTTAATGGTAATCGTG
>CACMUH010000012.1:0-22405 GCA_902616875.1 uncultured Pelagibacteraceae bacterium | reverse complement strand
ATAAAAAAAACTTACAAATAAATTTCCTTTAAATGAAATCCATTTTCTTCCATATTGCCCACGTCCATTACTTTGGCTATCAGCAATTATCATTCCACACTTTAAATTAGAACTTTTAACCATTCTTATGGCTGTATCATTTGTACTTCTTAATTTTTTAAATCTTAAAATTCTGAATTTCATTAAATTATGTTAATTCTAGAAACTACCTCTATTAATTGACTTGGAAATATGAAGTATATCAGAATTAACAATGTAGATGCTGTTAAAGAAAATTTTAACCAAAAACCATGGTCGGTGTCATATTTTTCTTTTTGCTCATCAAAATACATAATTTTAATTAACCTTAAGTAATAAAAAGCTGCAACGACTGTTGATAATAAACCTACGATTGCTAAAAAATACATTGATTGTTCAATAACCGCTTTAAAAACATAAAACTTTGCAAAAAAACCAGCTAGAGGAGGAATCCCAGCTAACGAGAATAAAATTATAAGTAATGATAACGCTAGCATAGGATGATTTTTAGACAAACCTGATAAATCATCTATTTTTTCATAATAGTTATTATCTCGTTTCAACATCAACAAACATGAAAATAATCCTAAGTTCATTAGTATATATATAGTTATATAAATTACTGAACTTTGAATGCCATCATTCGTACCTGCTGCTACACCAGCTAGTGCGTAACCCACATGACCTATGGAGCTATAAGCAACAAGTCTTTTCAAATTTGCTTGTCCTATGGCTGCAATGGCACCAAATAGCATTGATGCAATCGATAAAAAAATTAAAATCATTTGCCACTGATCAATCAGATTTAAAAATGGTACATATAAAAATCTTATAAATACTGTCAGTGCTGCTATTTTTGGAACCATTGTAAAAAATAATGTCACCGAAGTAGGTGAACCCTCATACACATCTGGAGCCCACATATGAAAAGGAACAGCAGAAATCTTAAACGCTAGTCCTACTAAAATAAATACGATACCAAATGTCAAAGCATACTCATATGAATTTAATTGATCAGCTATTACATTAAAATTGGTAGAGCCAGTAAATCCATATATCAAAGAGCAACCATATAGCAACAAACCAGAAGATAGAGCACTTAAAACAAAATATTTAAGTCCTGCTTCAGAAGATTTAATTTGATCTCTATTGAATGTAGCTAAAACATATAATGCCAACGACTGAAGCTCAAGACCCATGTAAAATACAATCAAGTCATTAGAACTAATCATAACCATCATTCCTAATACAGAACTTAAAATTAATATTGGATACTCAATCTTAAAAATTTGAAAAGTTTTAAGATAGTTTGAAGAAATGATTAAGACTAAGAAGGCAGCTAATAAAGTGATTATCTTCATCAAAGAAGATAGATAATCGATGATAATACTATTGTTAAATAGTTTTGCCTCGTTAATACCGATAGTTTCGTTAAAAGTAATAACAGCGGTTACAATCAAAACAGCTAAGGAAAGACTCTGCACAAGTCTTGAGCTATTTTTTTTAAAAACACCCAATATTAATAAAAACATTATCGACAATGATAAGAATATTTCGGGTAATACTAATTGTAAATTTTCCATTATGTTTTACTTGCTAATTTAAAATTATATTGATCAATTAAATCTGAGATAGATACCTCAATTGTGTTAATTAGAGGATCTGGATAAAATCCAAAAAATAGAGTTGGCACAGCTAAACAAGATAAAATAAATAACTCAGATCTATTTAAATCAAACATCTGTTTTAAATCTGTATTTATTAATTTTCCAAAAACTACTCTTTTGTATAACCAAAGCATATATGCAGCGCCAATAATTACCCCTAAGCTAGCAATCACAGCTACTAAAAAATTATCCTTAAATGCGCCCATCAAAATTAAAAACTCACCAACAAAACCACTTGTTCCAGGTAGGCCCAGAGCTGCTAAAGTAAATAACATAAATAAAATAGAATATTTTGGAATAATACTTACGATTCCACCATAGGTATTTATAAGTCTTGAATGCATTCTGTCATAAACAACACCTACACACAAAAAAAGTGCTGCAGAAACTAGTCCATGACTGATCATTTGAATAATACTTCCCTCAATACCTTGTTGCTGAATTGTAAAAATTCCTAAAGTAACGTAACCCATATGCGCAACTGATGAATAAGCAATTAGCTTTTTCATATCTTCTTGCATTAAAGCTATGAAAGAAGTAAAAATAATCGCGATCACACTGAGTGTGTAAATCAATGGGGTGAAAATTTCTGATGCTGCCGGAAATAATCCAAGAGAAAATCTTATAAAACCATAACCTGCCATTTTTAATAATATAGCTGCTAATAAAACAGATCCTGCTGTTGGCGCTTCAACATGAGCGTCTGGTAACCATGTATGAACTGGCCACATAGGAGTTTTAACTGCAAAAGAGCTAAAAAAAGCTAACCATAAAAGGTTTTGATACTTTATATCAATTCCAGAATTATAAAGTTCAACTATGTCTGTAGTTCCATTCAACCAATATATTGTAATTATAGCTACTAACATTAAAACTGAACCAAGCAAGGTATATAAAAAAAATTTAAATGCTGAGTAAACTCTTCTGGCACCACCCCAGATACCAATAATCAAAAACATGGGAATTAAACCTGCCTCAAAAAATAAATAAAAAATAACAAGGTCTAAAGAGCAGAATACACCGATCATAAAAGACTCCATGATAAGTACAGCTATCAAAAATTCACTTAGTCTCTCTTTGATTGAATTATTCACAGATATAATGCAAAGCGGTGTTATAAATGTTGTAAGTAAAATAAACAAAATCGAAATACCATCAACACCTACCTTGTAATTTATTAAATCTTTAATCCAAATTCTTTCCTCAACAAATTGAAACTCAGAAGTTGTGGGATCAAATAATATCCATAGATAAAGTGATAAAAAAAAATTTACTGCTGAAGTAAATAAAGCAACATATTTTCCAGTAAAATTATTTTTTTTATCACTTTTGGTAAAAAATAAGAATAAAGCTCCAATTGATGGTAATAAAATCAAAGAAGAAAGGATAGGAAAGTTCATTATTTTACAATTAAGAATGTTAATAAAGCAGAAAAACCAAGTAACATTACAAAAGCATATTGATATATATATCCACTTTGAAATTTATTAGCTTTTACTGAAAATTTTTTGATTATCGACGAAATACCGTCTGGACCAAACCCATCGATAATTTTCAAATCAAAGAACTTCCATAAAAATAAACCTAATTTTTTTGATGGTTTAACAAATAAAACATCATAAAGTTCATCAAAATACCATTTATTTAATAAAAAATTATATAGCGGTTTATTTATACTAGCTAATCGTTCAGGTAAATTTCTATTTTTAAGGAATAAATAATATGCTAGTGGAATAGATAATATTACCAAAGTTGGAGTGAGTAATAAAAACCATAGTGGTGGGTGATCAGTGCTTAATGGTTTTAGAAAAAATATTGAGTCTCGCCAAAAATTATTTAGACCTTCATAACCGATAAATAATTCTTTAAATAAAAATCCTGCAAATATTGCACCAATTGATAATAAAACTAGAGGTATCAACATCACGATAGGAGACTCGTGCGTCTCATCTATCTTAATCTCTTTATTATTATACTCACCATGAAAAGTTTTAAAAATTAATCTCCAAGAATAAATTGATGTAAGAAATGCTGTAAAAATACCTATACCAGCAGCATAATAACCTGTTGTATTTCCTCTCAAATAAGCAAATTCAATTATTGCATCTTTAGAATAAAAGCCTGACAAAAATGGAAACCCCGTTAAAGCTAGCGTTCCTATAATCATTAGTGAATAGGTGTATGGGAGTTTTTTCCACACTCCGCCCATATTATTTATATTTTGTTCGTCTTTAAAAGCATGAATAACTGAACCAGATCCTAAAAATAATAGTGCTTTAAAAAACGCGTGAGTGAATAAATGAAACATTGCAACATTATATGCTCCTACGCCAGTGGCAAAAAACATGTAACCTAATTGGCTACAAGTAGAATACGCAATTATTTTTTTAATATCATTTTGTACCAGAGCTACAGTTGCAGCAAAGAATGCTGTACTCATACCAATGATCGTAATGATATTTAAAGCTAGATCAGAGTATTCATAAATTGGTGAACACCTTACAACTAGAAAAACTCCTGCTGTTACCATTGTGGCTGCATGAATTAATGCAGAAACAGGTGTTGGCCCTTCCATAGCATCTGGTAACCAGGTATGAAGTAAAATTTGTGCTGATTTACCCATTGCACCAATAAATAAAAGTAAGCAAATTAAATCTACAGCATTAAATGTGATACCTAAAAATACCAAATCTTTATCTGTAATGTTTGGAATTTTTGCAAAAACCTCAGAATAATTTACAGTTCCAAATAAATAAAAAATTAAAAATATTCCTAGAGCAAACCCAAAATCACCCACTCTATTCACTACAAATGCTTTAATTGCAGCTTTGTTAGCTGATTCTTTTCTAAACCAAAATCCTATTAAAAAATACGAACATAAGCCTACACCTTCCCAACCAAAAAATAATTGAATGAAATTATCTGCAGTAACTAACATCAGCATTGCAAATGTAAATAAAGATAAGTAAGCCATAAATCTTGGTTTGTGCGGGTCGTGAGACATGTAACCGATTGAATAAATATGAACTAAGGCAGAAACTGATGTAACGACAACTAACATCACCGCAGATAATGTATCAATTTTCATTGACCAATTTACTTCAAGCGATCCAGAGCTAATCCATGTCGCTATGATGATGTTCTCTTGATACTGATTAACAACAACCTCATACAAAACGAGGACAGAAAAAATTGCTGAAATAGATACCAATAGGCTGGTAATTATTTCTGAACTTCTATCTCCTATCAATTTTCCAAAAAATCCTGAAATAATTGAGGCAATTAATGGTAATGCTATAATTGAAATTTCCATTTTAACCTTTTAGTTTATCTATCTCCTCTACTCGAATAGTTCCAGAGTTTCTAAAATAAACAACTATGATCGCAAGACCAATCGCAGCCTCAGCTGCAGCAACAGTTAGTATAAATAGAGTAAACACTTGACCAGAAAGATCTCCTAAATAAATTGAAAAAGATACTAAATTAATATTTACAGCTAATAAGATAAGTTCAATACTCATCAAGATTACAATAATATTTTTTCTATTAAGAAATATACCAATTACTCCAATACTAAAAATAACAGCACCTAAAGTTAAATAGTGACCTAAACCTATATCAATCATCTATTTTTACTCCTTTATTAGACGCCACCTCAAGTACTTCCACACCTTCAGTCCTTTCTCTAGATATTTGTTTTAAATAACTTTGTTTTTTAACTCCCTCTCTTTGTCTAAATGTAAGGACTATTGCACCTATCATAGCAATTAAAAGTATCATCCCACTGATTTGAAACACATGTATATAATCAGTGTATAAAACCTGACCTAATGAATGAGTATTACTAACCCCGTTTTCTAAAGATGATTTCGTAGAATTAAATAAATCAGGTTTATATTTCCAGCCGCCTATTACAATTATCAATTCAAAAAATATTATTACACTGATTAACAATCCTATAGGAATATGTCTTGAGCTATCTTTTGAAACAAACCACTGATTTTTTTGTTGAGCAACGTTAAGCATCATTACGACAAACAAAAATAGCACCGCAACTGCCCCAACATAAACTATCAACATAATCATCCCCAAAAATTCGGCACCAATCATTATGAAGAGGCATGATATACTTATAAAATCAAGAATTAAAAAAAAAACTGAATGAACCGTGTTTTTAGAAACAGTTACCATTATAGCAGAAACAACTGCAATGACAGAAAAAACATAAAAAAATATTGCATGTGCAATCATAAATTATCTGTATGGATTGTCTGATTTAATATTTGCCGCTAAAACATTTTCCCATCTATCTCCGTTATCTAGGAGTTTTTCTTTTGTATAATAAAGTTCCTCACGAGTTTCGGTTGAAAATTCAAAATTTGGTCCTTGGACAATTGCATCTACAGGACAAGACTCTTCACATAATCCACAATAAATACATTTCATCATATCAATATCATAGCGAGTAGTTTTTCTACTTCCATCAGCTCTTTCGGCAGATTCAATTGTAATTGCTTGAGCGGGACAGACAGCTTCACACAATTTACAAGCTATACATCTTTCTTCTCCATTAGGATATCTTCTCAATGCGTGTTCACCTCTATATCTTGGACTAATTTTGCCTTTTTCAAATGGATAATTTATTGTTTTTTTTGATTTAAAAAGTTCCTTAACAGCAATAAAAAGCCCACTGATAAAATCGGTCATTAATATTGTTTTAAAAAATCTTGATATTTTCATTTATATTGTGGGTAAAAGATTAAAGTAAAAAAGATAACTTGCTGTCAAAACAACATAAGTTAAAGATAATGGTAAAAATATTTTCCAACCCAGTCTCATTAGTTGATCATATCTATATCTTGGAACAATCGCTTTGACCAACGCAAAAAGAATAAATAAAAATAAAATTTTGAAAATTAACCAAAGAGCTCCAGGTATTAAATTAAAAGGATAAAGATCGATCGGAGATAACCAGCCTCCTAAAAATAAAATTGACCCTAGTGCACACATTAACAAAATATTTGCATACTCTCCCAACCAAAACATTGCATACATCATCCCAGAATATTCTGTTTGGTAACCCGCAACTAATTCAGCCTCTGCTTCTGGTAAATCAAAAGGTGGTCTATTTGTTTCAGCTAAAGCTGATATAAAAAAAATTACAAACATTGGAAATAATGGTATTACAAACCACAATTCTTTTTGAGCAACTACAATATCACTCAAGTTTAGAGATCCAACGCATAATAAGACATTAATTATAATGATACCAATCGATACTTCATAAGATACCATTTGTGCAGCAGATCTAATTGCTCCTAAGAAAGGATATTTTGAATTCGATGCCCATCCACCCATTATTATCCCATACACACCCAATGATGAGACAGCAAAAATATATAAAATTCCAACATTTATATCCGCTAATACTTGTTCATCTCCAAAAGGAATTACAGCCCATGCTATTAGAGCTAGAGTCATTGTTATTATTGGAGCAAGAATAAAAATTATTTTGTTTGAACTAGCAGGTATTATAATTTCCTTGAAAATATATTTTAGGGCATCTGCTAGGGATTGTAATAAGCCAAATGGACCAACAACATTTGGACCTTGTCTTTTTTGAACAAAAGCCCAAACTCTTCGATCTAACCAAACGATCATAGCGACTGAAACTAAAACAGGCACTAATAAAAATAAAATTTTGTAGCTTTCTTGAAAAATAATATTTAAGTATTCCATGAATTAACCTTCTGTCCCTGTTTTTTTTAAATCAATTTTTGCGTTATTACACTCAAGCATAGTTTTTGATGAACGTGCAATTACATTAGAAAAATAGTAGTCTTTATAATCAACTTTTAAAAATTCATCAGTAAAATCGCTCTCATTTAATTCATGATCTAATTCTGAAGTTTGCTGATCTTTATTCACTTTTAAATAGTTAAACATACTACTTTCGAGTTCATCTTTATCATTAAAAAGTTTTCTATTATTCATAATCTCAGCAAGATCATTTATAATTTGCCAGTCCTCTTTTGCATCACCTGGGGGGTAAGATGCTTTATAAGCTTTTTGTAATTTACCTTCCAAGTTAGTGTAATGTCCAGATTGTTCAGTATAAGCAGCGCCTGGTAAAATTATATCTGCAATTTCTGCACCTCTATCTCCATGACTTCCTTGATAGATAATAAATTCATCTTTCTTTTTAAAATCTAAATTATCTTGGCCAAGTAAAAAAATAATTTCAAATCTATTTTCATGAAGTTCATCTAGGATTTTATCATTTTTATCAATTATATCTAAATCTAAATTTCCAACTGTAGCTGCATCCACTGTTAATATGTTAATTGGGTTCCAATCATCATTCAATTTATTATTCTTGGATAAAAATTTTTTAGATAAATTAAATAAATAACTTGCTGATTTAATTTTAAAAAAAGACTCACCAAATACAATCATTGGTTTTTTTGACTCAATAATTTCTTTTGACAATTCATCATTATTTTCAAATATATTTTTGATAGTTTTTGCCTTTCCATTTAAGCTATGATAGTTATAAGTTAGGTCTCCAAGATCGTTTAAAGAGATAACTCTAGTATTATTACTTAAATATGCTTTTCGAATTCTCGCATTAATCATTGTTGCTTCAAATCTAGGATTTGTGCCTATCAATAAAATTAAATCTGCTTCTTCAATTCCGTTTATCGATGAATTGAATAAATAATTTTCTCTTTTAGAATTGTCGATAAATCTTTTTGAAGATCTAAAATCATATTTTTTCGTATCAATTGTTCTTTCTAAAAATTCTTTGAAAATAAAACTTGTCTCCATATTTGTTAGATCGCCAACAAAACCACAAATTTTATCTTTATTTGCATTTTCTATTTTTGATTTGATGATTTTGTAAACCTCGTCCCAAGAGGCTTTTTCAAATTTATTATTATACTTTATATATGGAGTGTCTAATCTTTGATTTAATAATCCATCGCAAGCATATCTTGTTTTATCTGAAATCCACTCTTCGTTTATATCTTCATTTATAACAGGCAAAACTCTTTTCACTTCCCAGTCATAGGTATCTACTCGAATATTTGAACCTACCGCATCCATTACATCAATTGTCTGCGTTTTCTTTAATTCCCATGGTCTTGCTTCAAAAACATAAGGCTTAGATGTTAGAGCTCCTACTGGACAAAGATCAATTACGTTTCCTGATAGTTCTGATTGAACTGATTGCTCTAAATATGTAGTAATTTGCATATCCTCACCCCTTCCAATTGCACCTAACTCAGGAACCCCAGCTATCTCAGTTGCAAATCTCACACACCTAGTACAATGAATACATCTTGTCATTTGAGTTTTGATCAGTGGACCCATATTTTTCTCAGGCACTGCTCTTTTGTTTTCTTTAAATCTTGACTTATCTATTCCATAAAACATTGATTGATCTTGAAGATCACATTCCCCACCCTGATCACACACTGGACAATCCAACGGATGATTTGCTAATAAAAACTCCATCACACCTTTTCTTGATTTCTCTATTTTTGGAGTATTAGTTTTTATAACCATTCCATCTGCAGCGGGCATAGCGCATGATGCTATTGGTTTTGGAGATTTTTCCATTTCAACTAAACACATTCTGCAGTTACCAGCTATTGATAATTTTTCGTGATAACAAAATCTTGGTATTTCTGCGCCTGCTTTTTCACAAGCTTGAAGAACAGTCAACCCTTCCTCAACCTCTACTTCAATATCGTTTACTTTTAATTTAAGCATTTTTATCCAATAAGTGTTGATCTACCAAATAAGGAATATTTTTATTTTCTTTTACAATTGGATCAAATTTATTTCTTTTTTTAATTTCATCTTTGAAATGTCTTAATAAACCTTGAACTGGCCAAGATGAACCTTCGCCAAATGCACAGATCGTATGACCTTCTATTTGTTTTGTAACATCACCCAACATTTCTATCTCATCTTTAGATGCTTCACCTTTTGCCATTCTTTCAAGCATTCTCCACATCCAGCCTGAACCTTCCCTACAAGGTGTGCATTGGCCACAACTTTCATGTTTATAAAATCTAGCAATTCTGGCCATACATTTTATGATGTCTTGATCTTTGTTAATTACAACTACACCAGCTGTTCCTAATCCACTTTTTTCAGCCATTAATGAGTCGAAGTCCATAGTCAAAGTCTCGCATTTATCTTTTGGTATTAATGGCATTGATGATCCACCCGGTATAACAGCTTGCAAATTATCCCAGCCACCTATGACACCCCCAGCATGTACTTCAATTAGTTCTTTTAATGGAATGTTCATTTCTTCCTCAACATTACAAGGATTATTTACATTTCCAGATATACAAAAAATTTTAGTACCTGTATTTTTTTCTCTTCCCAAAGACGCAAACCATTTACCACCTCTTCTCAGTATAGTTGGTACGACAGCTATGGTTTCCACATTATTAATTATTGTAGGGCAACCATAAAGTCCTATTAGAGCTGGAAAAGGAGGTTTTAATCTTGGTTGACCTTTTTTTCCTTCGATACTCTCAAGTAATGCAGTTTCCTCTCCACAAATATATGCTCCAGCTCCATAGTGAATATAAATATCCAGATCCCACCCAGTGCCTGCAGCGTTTTTACCTAATAGTTTTTTTTCATAAGCTTCATCAATTGCTGCTTGTAGCTTTTGTCCGTCTACAAAATATTCCCCTCTAATATAAATGTAACAAACATGTGCTTGAATTGCATATGATGCAATCAAACAACCTTCGATTAATTTATGAGGTTCAAATCTTAAAATATCCCTATCTTTACAAGTCCCTGGCTCAGACTCATCTCCATTGATCACTAAATAATGGGGTCTAGAGCCAACCTCTTTAGGTGCAAAAGACCATTTTAAACCTGTTGGAAAACCTGCGCCACCTCTACCTCTAAGTTGAGAGTCTTTGATTTCGTTTATAATCCAGTCTCTGCCCTTATCTGTTATTTCTTTAGTATTAACCCAATCACCTCTTTTTTGGGATGAGGTTAGGTCGGGTCCCAAATCATTGTATAAGTTTTGAAAAATTCTATCTTGATCCTTAAGCATTTTTTAAATCCATTAATGTTTTTCTATTATTTTCTGGTTCATTATTTATTCTTCCTCTATAGGAGCCAGGTGTTGGTTTTTCTCCATTTAGAATTTCATCTAAAATTTTTAAAGTTTTTTCTTTATCAAGATCTTCATAATAGTCATCATTAATTTGCATCATCGGGGCATTGACACATGCACCAAGACACTCAACTTCCATCCATGAACAACTTTTATCATTTGAAAGGACTGATTCATGTTCTGAAATTTTTTCTTTACATGCCTCGACTAATTTATTTGCACCCCTTATCATGCATGGAGTTGTTGTACACACTTGAACAAAATACTTACCCACAGGTGATAAATTATACATGCTATAGAAAGTAGCAACTTCATATACTTTTATGTATGGCATATCTAAAAATTTTGCGATGTGTTTCATTGCAGCTAAAGGTATCCAGTTATCATTTTGTTTTTGAGCTAAATATAATAATGCCATCACAGCACTTTGTTGTTTACCTTCTGGATATTTAGCAACAATACTTTTTGCTGACTCTAATGAAGAAGCGTTAAATTCAAAATTTTCAGGTTGGTTTTTTGCAGGTCTTCTTAAACTCATCTATCGACCTCCCCAAAAACTATATCAAGTGAACCAAGAACAGCAGGCACATCCGCTAACATGTGACCCTTAATTAAATAATCCATTGATTGTAAATGTGAAAATCCTGGCGCTCGAATCTTACACTTGTAAGGTTTACTTGATCCATCTGAGATTAAATAAACACCAAATTCACCTTTAGGTGCTTCGACGGCAGTATAAATTTCATCTTTTGGTACACGATATCCCTCAGTAAATAGTTTAAAGTGATGTATCAAGGCTTCCATAGATTGTTTTATTTCTGCTTTAGATGGTGGAGATATTTTACCATCAAAAGTTTTAATTGGACCTTTTTCCATCCTCGCTAAACATTGTTTTATAATTGATACACTTTCTTTCATTTCCTCAATTCTACATAAGTATCGATCGTAACAATCACCATTTTTACCTACTGGAATTTTAAATTCTAATTGATCATAACAATCGTAGGGTTGAGATTTTCTCAAATCCCAAGGGATCCCTGAGCCTCTAATCATTACACCACTAAAAGAGTAGTCTAATGCGTCATCTTTGGTTACCACTCCAATATCAACATTTCTTTGCTTAAATATTCTATTGTCAGTTAAAAGGTTCTCAAGATCATTTATTATTTTCGGAAAAGTTTCACAAAATTTCGCTATATCATTTTCTAAACCAGCTGGTAAATCTTGATGAACTCCGCCAGCTCTGAAATAATTTGCGTGTAATCTTGATCCAGATGCTCGTTCGTAAAAAGTCATTAATGTCTCTCTTTCTTCAAATCCCCATAATGATGGTGTTAAAGCACCAACATCTAGAGCTTGAGTAGTAACATTTAATATATGACTTAATATTCTTCCGATTTCACAAAACATAACTCTTATATATTGTGCTCTAATTGGAACATCGATATCTAGAATTTTTTCTATAGCTAAGGCAAAAGCATGTTCTTGGTTCATGGGAGCAACATAATCAAGTCGATCAAAATATGGAACAGCTTGCATATATGTTTTATTTTCAATTAATTTTTCTGTTCCTCGATGTAACAATCCAATATGCGGGTCTGCTTTTTCTACAACCTCTCCATCCAGTTCAAGAATCAGTCTTAACACACCATGGGCAGCAGGATGTTGTGGACCAAAATTCAAATTTAGATTTTTAATTTTTTTTGTCATTAGTTTCTGATATTTCTTTTATATATTTTGTTCCTTCCCAAGGACTTTCATAATCAAAATTTCTATAATTCTGTTCTAGTTTTACAGGTTCATTGATAACTTTTTTTTTCTCTTCGCTATATCTAACTTCCGAATGGCCAGTCAAAGGAAAATCTTTTCTTAATGGGTGGCCTTCAAAACCATAGTCGGTCAAAATTCTTCTTAAATCAGGATGATTTTTAAAATTTACGCCATACATATCAAAAACTTCTCTTTCCATCCAATTAGCCGATGGAAATACAGATGTTAGAGAGGAGATAAGCTCATTTTCATTGATAGAATAACTTAGGATCATTCTATGATTTAACTCGTGACTTAAAAATAAATACACAATCTTAAATCTTTGAGTTTCCTCAGGATAGTCTACAACTGTAATATCAATAAGCTGTCTAAACTTAGTATCTTTGTTTGTTTTTATAAATAAGACAACGTCAATTAAATCATCTTTATCAATTTCAACATAAATTTGATTATGTTTAATTGTAGTTTTATTAATTTTTGTCGTAAGTTCTGAATTTATCTTTTTTTCTAAATCGATTAAATTATTCATATTACCTGTTAAAAGATCCTTTATTTCTAATTTTTTTTTGTAATTGCATTATCCCATATAACAATGCTTCAGCAGAAGGTGGACAGCCTGGCACATAAACATCAACGGGTACAATACGATCACAACCTCTCACAACAGAATATGAATAATGATAATAACCCCCACCATTGGCACAACTACCCATTGATATAACGTATCTTGGCTCTGGCATTTGATCATAAACTTTTCTTAATGCTGGTGCCATCTTATTTGTTAAAGTACCTGCAACAATCATAACATCAGATTGTCTAGGTGACCCCCTTGGAGCAGCACCAAACCTCTCAAGATCATATCTTGGCATAGCTGTTTGCATCATTTCAACAGCACAGCAAGCAAGACCAAAAGTCATCCAATGCAAAGATCCAGATCTTGACCAATTTACTAAATTTTCTAATGAGGTAGTTATAAATCCATTCTTGCCAAAATCTTCCGCAAGTTGTTTAAATTCATCAGGTACTTGATCTAATTTATTATTCATTTAAAAAAATTTTATTCCCAGTCTAATGCACCTTTTTTCCATTCATAAATAAATCCAATTGTAAGTATGAATAAAAAAATCATCATTGACGTAAAACCCAAGATGCCAATATTTCCCAAAGAAATTGCCCACGGAAATAAAAATGCAATTTCAAGGTCAAAAATAATAAATAAAATTGCAACTAAATAAAACCTCACATCAAATTCCATTCTTGAATCCTGGAATGGCTCAAATCCACATTCATAGGCTGATAATTTTTCTGGATCTGGATTTTTTGGAGATAAGATAAAATTAATTACTATAAAAGCACAACTAAGCCCTAATGCTATAATTAGGAATAATATTATAGGTAAATAATCTTTTAAAAATTCCGCTGTCATGGTGGAATATATATCATTTTTTAAAGCCAGATGAAGTGGTGTTAAGTCACATTATTCAAAATATACAGCTCATTTGATAACGATTATCAGCTTTAAATTAAATAAGTGGCGGGAGTGAAGGGACTCGAACCCTCGACCTATCGCGTGACAGGCGATCGCTCTAACCAACTGAGCTACACCCCCACTTTTGATTCTTTTGGTGGGCAGTAAAGGACTCGAACCTTTGACCCCCTCGGTGTAAACGAGATGCTCTACCAACTGAGCTAACCGCCCAAAACCAAAATGTTGGTTATATCTTTTAGTAAAATAAGGTCAAGATTAATTAGTTGTTATAAATAAAAGATAATTTTTTAAAATCCACCTCTCCAATTATTTTTGGAGTTAAAATGATCTTTCTCTGTTTTAGATATTGGTCTTGTTAAATAATAAGTTACAAAAACTACAATTAATAAAATTATATATAGTTCCATAAATAAATTTTTTATTGAATACTCGCTTGAGACTTGTCATCTTTTTTAGAAATATCAACCTCAACCCACTCTGTTTTTTTGAGCTCCTTAGTTAAAGCAATCTTTAAAACTTCGTCAGCATACTCAACAGCAGTTATTTTAATTTCATCAATTATCTTTTTTGGCATATCAACTAAATCTTTCTCATTTTCTTTTGGAATTAAAACTTCTTTAATTCCTGCTCTATGCGCTGCAATAAGTTTTTCTTTTAAGCCACCAATTGGCAATACTTGACCTGTTAAAGTAACCTCACCTGTCATTGCAACATCTCTTTTAACTGGGATGTTTGTTATAGAAGATACTATAGAAGTAACCATCCCTATTCCTGCAGATGGACCATCTTTTGGTGTAGCACCCTCTGGAACATGAATATGAAAATCTTTTTTCTCAAATAATGGAGGTATTATTCCATACTCTAAACATTTAGATCTAACAAAAGATTTTGCAGCTTTAACTGACTCTTGCATTACATCTCCAAGCTTACCTGTAATTTGCATTCTTCCTTTTCCTGGCATTGTGGCAGTTTCAATTTTCAAAATTTCTCCACCATATTCAGTCCATGCCAATCCAGTAACTATTCCTACTCTATTTTCAGTTTCCAACTCACCTGATTTAAACTTGGGAACACCTAAAAAATCTGACAAATTTTCTTTATTAATCTTGACTTCTTTTTCCTCTCCAGAAACAACTTTCTTAACTACTTTTCTAGCAACTTTAGAAATTTCTCTTTCTAGATTTCTTACACCAGACTCCTTTGTGTAACTTCTGATAATTTCTTGAATAATGTCATTTTGTAAACTCATCTCTTTTTCTTTGACACCATTATCTTTAATTTGTTTTGGTAATAAATATTTGTTTGCAATATTTATTTTTTCATCTTCTGTATAACCCGCGAGTCTAATAACTTCCATTCTGTCTAATAAAGGTGGAAGGATATTTAAAGTGTTAGCTGTTGTAACAAACATAACATCAGATAAATCATAATCAACTTCAAGATAATGATCGTTAAAAGTTGTATTTTGCTCAGGATCTAATGCCTCCAGTAGTGCTGAAGATGGGTCACCTCGATAATCATTACCAATTTTATCAATCTCGTCTAAAAGAATTAATGGATTTTTCGTACCAGCTTTTTTCATCATTTGGATTATTTTACCAGGTAAAGAACCTATGTATGTTCTTCTATGTCCCCTTATTTCTGCTTCATCCCTCATACCACCAACTGACATTCTTACAAATTCTCTGTTAGTAGCTTTTGCAATTGATTTTCCTAGAGATGTTTTGCCAACACCAGGAGGACCAACTAAACATAATATAGGACCTTTGATTTTTTCCATTCTTTTTTGAACAGCTAAAAATTCAATAATTCTCTCTTTTACTTTTTCTAGACCAAAATGATCTTTGTCTAAAATTTCTAAGGCTTTTTTAAGATCAATATCTACAGCACTTTTCTTATGCCATGGAAGTTCTGTCATCCAATCTAAATAATTTCTAACAACTGTTGCCTCAGCTGACATTGGACTCATATTTTTTAATTTCTTTAATTCTTGTAAACATTTTTTTTCAACCTCTTTAGGCATTCTCGCTTTAATTATTGCTTTGTTAAGGCTGGTATTTTCATCTTTTCCATCTTCAATTTCACCTAACTCTTTTTGAATAGCTTTTAGTTGTTCATTTAAATAGTATTCTCTTTGAGTTTTTTCCATTTGAGTTTTAACTCTTCCACGAATTCTTTTCTCTACACCAATTATGCTTGTTTCGTTCTCCATTATTTTGATTATTGCATTCAATCTTTTCTTAACATCTATAGTTTCAAAAATTTGTTGTTTTTCTGAAATGGTTGCAGTTATATGAGATGCAATATTATCAGCAATCTGGGAGGCGTCTTTTAATTGTTTGATAGAACTAATAGTTTCATTAGAAATCTTTTTATTAATTGATGTTAACTTTTCTAACCTTCTTAAAGCCGTTGCTGCTAACGGATATAGATCTTCATCTTTATTTATAATATCGTTGTAATGAGTAAATTCACAAGTGATGAACTTTTCATTGTCTTTAAAATCTAGAATTTTAACTCTTTTTATTCCTTCCACTAAAACTTTGACAGTTCCATCCGGTAATTTTAAAAGTTGAAGAATACTACCCTCGCAACCATACATAAAGATGTCGGTCTTTTTTGGGTCATCTATTTCTGAGTTCTTTTGAGTTACTAAAATAATCTTTTTATCTTTTTTCATTACTTCATTAAGAGCAGAGATAGATTTATCTCTTCCTACAAAGAGAGGAATCACCATACTTGGAAACACCACTATGTCTCTTAGCGGCAATAGAGGTAATGAAATTTTAACGTCCATGAATAAGAATATGGATATTATAAATTATATTGCAATACCTTTTTCTTATTTATTAAGGATATTACGCCGCTGAGGTCTTGCTAGGCTTTGATTTATCGTCTGATTCTGAATGAACTATTATTGGTTGTGATTGTCCTTTTACAGATGCAGCATCAACTATGACTTCTTTAATATTTTCTTGACTTGGTAAATCATACATCGTCTTAAGTAAAATATTTTCCAAAATTGATCTTAAACCCCTTGCTCCTGTTTTTTTTCTGATTGCTTTAAGAGCAATTTCTTTTAATGCACTTTCTTTAAAACTTAGTTTTGCACCATCTAATTTAAATAATTCTTGATATTGTTTTGTTAAAGAATTTTTTGGCTCTTGTAATATTTTAATTAAAGATTTTTCATCTAAATCATCCAAAGTAGCGATCATTGGTAATCTACCAATAAACTCAGGTATAAGACCATATCTCAATAAGTCTTCTGGTTCTAAACCTTTCATCCATTCACCGGTCTTTTTATCTTGAGTATTTTTTACATCTGCACCAAAACCAATTGAGGTTCCCTTGTCTCTTTGTGATATAATTTTATCTAATCCTGCAAAAGCACCTCCACAAATAAATAATATATTTGTTGTATCAACTTGTAAAAATTCTTGCTGAGGATGTTTTCTTCCACCTTGTGGAGGAACACTTGCTATGGTTCCTTCCATTATTTTTAAAAGTGCTTGTTGTACACCTTCACCTGAAACATCTCTAGTTATAGATGGGTTCTCAGATTTTCTGCTAATTTTATCAACCTCATCTATATAAACAATTCCACGTTGTGCTTTTTCAACATTATAGTCTGCAGCTTGTAATAACTTTAAAATAATATTTTCAACATCCTCACCAACGTAACCTGCTTCAGTTAAAGTTGTTGCATCAGCCATTGTGAACGGAACATCTAAAATTCTAGCGAGTGTTTGTGCTAATAATGTTTTTCCACATCCAGTCGGACCAACTAATAGAATATTTGATTTAGCAAGTTCTACATTTTTACTTGTCTTATTTTCGTAATTTAGTCTTTTGTAATGATTATGAACTGCAACAGATAAAACTTTTTTTGCGTGAGATTGTCCAATTACATAATCGTCTAAAACAGAGCAAATCTCTTTAGGTGAAGGTAACCCATCTTGATGTTTTACAAAAGTATCTTTGCTCTCCTCTTTTATGATGTCCATACAAAGTTCAACACACTCATCGCAGATAAAAACAGTTGGGCCTGCAATAAGTTTTCTAACTTCGTGTTGACTCTTTCCGCAGAAAGAACAATATAAAATATTTTTGTTATTTGTATTCATAGTTTTTATAACGAATCAATTTTATTACTCTATTATAAGAGACTTATGTTAATCAAGTTTCTAATAATTTGATGTCAATATCTTGTGTATTAAGATCTTTTTTCTACCACTTCATCTATCAAGCCAAATGACTTCGCAGCATCAGCAGTCATGAAGTTATCTCTTTCTAGAGCAGATTTGATTTCGTCTACTGATTTACCTGTATGTTTTGAGTAAATTTCATTCAATCTTTTTTTTAAAGATAAAACTTCATTAGCATGAATTTCAATATCAGTTGCTTGTCCTTGAAAACCAGCAGATGGTTGATGAACCATTATTCTAGAATTTGGTAATGAAAATCTTTTACCTTTTTTTCCAGCCGAAAGTAAAAATGACCCCATCGATGCTGCTTGGCCAATACATAATGTCGAAATATCAGGCTTTACATATTGCATTGTATCGTAAATACCAAGACCTGCAGTTACTAAGCCTCCAGGACTATTTATATATAAATAAATTTCTTTTTTTGGATCTTCTGCCTCCAAGAATAAAAGTTGAGCAGTAACTAGAGAAGCAACATTGTCGTTAATTTGTCCTGTTAAAAAAATTATTCTCTCTTTTAACAATCTTGAGTAAATATCATACGCTCTTTCACCCTTACTTGATTGTTCAACAACCATAGGAACTAACGTGCTCATATGTTCTGATATTTTATTTGTCATAAGTTGATTCGCTTTACTTATACAACTTGAGATTACTTTTTACTAACTTTTTTTGTTTTTTTAACTGGAGACTTTGTTTTTGAGGTTTTTGTTTTAGTTTTGTTCGTTGAGGGTTTTTTAGTCTCAACCTTCTTTTCAGTTTTTTCTTTGTCCTCATTTGCATGGCTATATTCTTGCATTTGAGATTGTTTCAAAATTTTTTCTGCCTCTTCTTTTGTAACTTCTTTTTTATTAGGTTTTGCTTTTTCTTTAATTAGCTTTAAAATTTTTTCCTCATAGACTGTTCCTCTTAAACTAGATAATGCTGAAGGATTTTTTTGATAAAAATCCATGACCATTTTCTCTTGACCAGGCATCATTCTAATTTGTTTTTGAACTTCAGCTTGTAGTTCCTGTTCTGTTACCTTGATTTGATTTTGCTCACCGAATTCATTTAAAACTAACCCAACTTTTATTCTTTTTTTCGCAATTTCCTCAAAATTTTTTCTACTTTTTTTTGCATCTTCTTCAGACATTCCTTGAGAAAGAATTTTTACTTCTTCATCAATCAGATTCTCGGGAATTTCTGTAATCTTAAATTTTTCTATCTCTTTTAAGATTTGATTTTTAGAAAAACGCTCAAGAGAATTTTTATATTCATCATTTATTTGTTTTGAAATTAAAGATTTAAGATCTTTTAAATCTTTTGCACCAAAATTTTTTGCAAACTCATCATCAATTTTTACCGGTTCAGGATTTTTTAATACAGTTATTTTACATTTAAATTTTGCTTTTTTATTTACCAATTCTTTTTCAGGAAAGTTTTCAGGTAAAACAGCTTCAACAATCTTTTCATCACCTATTTTGACACCCATTAGTTGTTTATCAAAACCTTTTAAAAATAAATCTTTACCCAAAGTTAATTGTGTGTTTTTACCTTCACCACCTTTGAATGGCTTATCATCAATAGTAGCATTATAATCAAAGGCTACTAAATCACCTTCTTTTGCAATTGTATCTTTTGGAGCTTCTTTAAAGTTTGGTTGATTTTTTGCTATTTCTTTTATTCTTTTATCTGCCTCAGTTTCATCTATTTTTACTGAATACTCATCAAACTTAATATTTTCTATTGGTTTTACTTCAACCTTTGGAAGCTCTGTAACAGAAATAATGTATTCAAGATCTTTATCTTCCCCATATGTTTTAAGATCTAATTTTGGTTGACCAGCAGGTTTAATATTGTTTTCTTGTAATGCTTTAGTTGAAGAATCTTTAATAACCTTATCTAAGACTTCACCAAAAACTGCTTTTCCAAATTGTCTTTTTAAAATTTCTTTTGGAACTTTTCCAGGTCTAAAACCTTTAAGATTAACAGTTCCTTTAATTTCTTCATATCTTTGATCCATGTGAGTGCTCATAGTTTTTTTATCTATGAATACTTTTAAGTCTTTATTTAAACCTTTTTTATTTTCTATTGTTACTTTCATAATCCATTGATGGTAGGGCGAAAAGGACTCGAACCTTCACAGATTGCTCTATCGGTTCCTAAGACCGACGCGTCTACCAATTCCGCCATCGCCCCACAATTCTTGAAGTTTTATATATTATTGAAACTATTTGTCCAACGACATTTGTTGTAAAATTTATAATTTTTCCTCTATAATGATTATTATGATTGTTTCGCCATGTATAAGTATTTGTAAAACTGATCCTAAAACTGGATATTGTTATGGCTGTGGCAGAAATAATGATGAAAAAAAAATTTGGAAACAAGAGGATACTTCAGATCAATGGAAAATAGAAAATCTTAAAATAATTAAAGCTAGATTGTCTGGATGGCAATTAGAAAGTTTTGAAGAGTCCTATACATATAAAATTGAAAATGGTATTTCTCTTTTTAAAAAAAGTTTAAAAAATGAGTAGAACTACAATAGTATCAATTATTTACATTATAGGCCTTATCTTTGGAGCTATATTTCTTAAAATATGGAGTGCAGACACCAATGTATATAAAGGTCTTTTAGGACTTGGCTGGACAGCTATATTTTTAATAAGTTTATTTTTAGCTGACAAACATGAAAAAAGTTAAATATTTTATCGTTTTTTTATTACTCATTTCACCTATCCAAAGTTTAAAATCTGAGATTATAGTAATGAGTTCTTGTGACGACAAACAAGATGAGTTTTTAAAAAATGAATACATACTTAATTTGAATGAATTGATTATGGTCAGAAATTATGTGTACAAAGAAAAAACTTATCAAAAATACAGATTAACAGACCTTAGTGTAAAGAAATCTAACTCATATGTAAGAAATATTTATGAGGAAAATGGAAAAATTTTAACTCACAAACATGGATATCCACAATTTTATACTCAAATACTTTTTGAAAAAGGCAAACAAGAAGTTTATATGAAAACTGTTTTAAATGATGAAGAAGGAATTTCCAAAATTTCTACATGTAAAAAAATTGAAAAATTTGATAGTGAAAGCTAATTTTTTTTACCTTTTTTTGTAAAGTTTCTTTTTTTTTGACCAAATCGACTTTGAGTAATGTTACTTCTGTGTCTAGCATAAGCTTGTTT
The DNA here is from genome assembly GCA_902616875.1 of uncultured Pelagibacteraceae bacterium. Classification (GTDB taxonomy): domain Bacteria; phylum Pseudomonadota; class Alphaproteobacteria; order Pelagibacterales; family Pelagibacteraceae; genus Pelagibacter. The sequence continues at coordinate 907 of CACMUH010000012.1, read as the reverse complement.
TTGTGCTTGTTTCATTGCTCTCTTTGAGGACATAATCTTTAATAATCAATTTCTATACTATTCAACTTTTTAAAATTTTTATCAGCAATCACAATTTCTCCTGAACTTGGTGCATAATTAAGAGCTTCTGATATTACTACATAATGAGTGACTAACACTAAATTTTTATCACCATTCCAACTTTTTACATAATCTTTGAGCTTTTTCATTTGCATTTTTCTATTTTTTGCAAATTTTGCGCTGTAAAAAGAATTGAGAAAATTTTCTGTTTCATAATTTTTAAAAGCAATCAAGGCTGTTTCTTTACATCTACACCATTCACTTGAAATTACTAATTTAATTGGAATATCATTTTCTTTAAAAAAATTTCCAATTTTTTTTGATTGCAATCTTCCTGATTGACTTAAATTTCTTTGCGTCTCACAATTATTAATATTAAAGTTTTCTGGATCACCATTACCTGGAGCATAAGCATGTCTGATAAAAATTAAATTACCACCTTTTTGAAGATTGTTTATAATTTCTTTTTCGGTATCTGCATTTATTTCAATTGTGGAAACGAGAAATATTATTATTATAATCTTAAGTAATTTCATCAATGAGCATTAAATTCAAAAAATTAAATAACACAATAATTAAATGTAAAAAATGTCCCCGTTTATTTAATTTCATAAAAAAAATTTCACTAGAAAAACGGAAACAAAACATAAATGAAAAATACTGGGGAAAGCCTGTTACCGGTTTTGGTGACATCAATGCAAAATTAATGATTATAGGTTTAGCTCCTGCAGCACATGGTGGAACTAGAACAGGCAGAGCTTTTACTGGAGATAAATCAGGGGATTTTTTATTTAAAAGTCTCTATAAAGTAAATATATCAAATCAAAATTTTTCAGAAAATAAAAAT
>CACMUH010000011.1:0-23015 GCA_902616875.1 uncultured Pelagibacteraceae bacterium | reverse complement strand
ATGTTATACCTGAGACAATAGTTTTCCATTCTGCTGGTACAAATTCAATCTTTACACCCATATCTTTTGCAAGTTGATTCATGACATCAATGTCAAAACCCTTATATTTATTAGTAGCTGGATCCTTAACTGTCATGGGATCCCAATCTCCAGTAGTGCCAACTTTTAATACACCTGATGATAGTATTTTATCTAAATTTGAGTCTGCGTTAAGTGAGAATGGTAAAAAGGTAAATAATATTAATAATAGTAATTTTTTCATAATTTATAGAATTATATTATTTTTTTTATTATTGAGATCTATAATCTTGACGCACTATCATTCATCCATGAAAATAAATGATCTGAAAAGGATCTTCTCACAAATAAATTTACATCGTTAATGTCCTGATTATGAACAATTATATCAATTTTTGTCAAAATTGTTTGAGTTACAAGGCCTTTTTTGGATTTAAAATCATTAAAATTAAACGGAGATCCAGTTTCAAATAAATCAAAAATTTTATCACCTTTAAGATTTATTAATACAAATTGGTCTGTGACATCAGTTACAGCACCCAAATTTGTTTTACAAATATTTTTATTAAGTAATTTTTCTACATCATAATTATTATGATCTGATTTTAAAATTTCATTTGAAAAAATCATCCATTCATCTGGGCTTAACCAAAGAGCTGTTAATTGGTCACTTCTTGAGGAAGTATTTGCTTTATTTGGCAAAAGTAGATTTAATGATTTTCCAACAGCAGATAAAAACTGTCTTTTTTTTCCTCTAATAATAAGTTTCATGACAGGTTTTATTTCTCTCATTTGCAAACCTGGATAAGATTTGTCATTTTCAATTACATTTGAATAATTAAGCATTTAATCTTTTGTTCTCCTTGTCTAGGAATACCGGATCTGTAACCGTTACATTGATTTGTTTTTTTTCCATTGGAATTATTAATTTTTGACCCATCATATTTTTTCCACCCTTAACTACTCCAAGAGCAATAGATTTTTTTAGATTTGGACTAAAATAACTAGAGGTAACATGACCTAACATTTCTATTGGTGTTTTGTTCATATCTGCAACAATTTGTGCACCTTCTTCTAATATTTCTTCTGGATTGTCTGTGATAAGACCTACTAATTGTTTCCTATCTTCCCTAATAGTATCTGATCTATATAAAGATCTTTTACCTATAAAATCAAATTTCTTTTTACTAACTATCCAATCCATTTGTAAATCAATTGGTGTCATAGTTGCATCTGTGTCTTGACCGGCTATGATAAATCCCTTTTCCGCTCTTAATAAATGCATTGTTTCAGTCCCATAGGGAGTAATATTAAACTCCTTTCCTGCCTCCATGCAATTTTCCCATACTGATTTAGCGTAATTAGACTGAATATTGATTTCGTAACTTTGTTCACCAGTAAAACTTATTCTCATAACTCGACATTTCACTTTACCAATTTTTGAATTTTTAAATGACATATGAGGAAAATTTTTATCTGATAAATCGATTTCAGGTATTACTTTTTGAATTATCTTTTTACTATTAGGACCACAAACACTAATAGTTGCATAATGGTCAGTTACAGATGTCAAATACACATCTAGTTCAGGCCATTCTGTTTGAAGATAATCTTCAAGTTTACCTAAAACTGTAGCAGCACCACCAGTTGTCGTTGTCATAATATAATGATTTTCGTCTAATCTGGTAGTAACACCATCGTCATAGACCATGCCATCTTCGTTCAGCATTAAACCATATCGACATTTTCCAATCTCAAGTTTTGACCAAGCGTTGGTGTAAACTCTATTTAAAAACTCAGAGGCATCAGTACCTTGAATATCAATTTTACCTAACGTGGATGCATCTAATATGCCTGCACTATCTCTTGCAGCTTTACTTTCTCTTTGAACTGCTTGATGCATGTTTTCACCATTTTGTGGATAATACCAAGCTCTTTTCCATTGTCCTACATTCTCAAATTCAGCTTTGTTTTCAAAATGCCATTCGTGAATTGGCGTTTTTCTTGTTATATCAAAATATTTACCAACATTTCTTCCAACGATAGTACCAAATGTAAGAGGAGTGTAGGGTGGTCTAAATGTTGTAGTACCAAGTTCACCCATTTTAGAAGATGCTGTTTCAGAAATTATTCCTAAGGCATGCATATTCCCAAGTTTACCTTGATCTGTACCCATACCTGTTGTTGTATATCTTTTAACATGTTCAATAGACCTGAAACCTTCTCTTAAAGCTAATTTGATATCTTTGGCTGTTGCATCGTTTTGAAAATCTACAAATGATTTAGTTTTCCCTATAATTTTATTTGAAGGCAATAACCAAATATTTCTTTTTGATTTGTTAAATGCTGAATATATTTCAATATTTTCGTATTCGGTTTTCTTGATACTCAAAAATTCTTTAAGTAATTTAGGTGCATTAATTAATATTTCATCCAAAGTAAAATCACCATTACAACTTCCGATACTTATCTGATTTGATGGAAAAGTATTTGGAATAAAAACTTGATCATCATCTCTAAATTTAAGTTTTCCACCCGATTGAGTAAATAGATGAACTGCTGGTGTCCAACCTCCTGAAATACCCAAACTATCGCATGAAATATTTTCTATTGATCCTATAACCTTTTGACCATCTTTAGACAATTTCATAATAGAGACACTATTTATTCTTTTGTATCCAAATGTATCTACAATTGTGTAACCTTTATAAATCTTTATATTGTTTTTTTCAGTTTCCTTAATAAGTTTAGAATCAATTTCTTCTCTGTTATCAATTATCGCTTGTACTTTAATCCCTTTTTGAATTAAACTTATTGCAGTTTCATAAGCGCTATCATTATTGGTAAATAAAATATTTTTTTCTCCACATGCTACACCAAATAAATCTGCATATTTTTTTATAGCAGATGAGAGTAATATCCCTGGGCGATCGTTATTGTCAAAAATTAAAGGTCTTTCTATAGACCCTGTGGCTGTAATAACTTTTTTAGCGCGTATTTTGAGTAATCTTTGACGAGTTTTATTTTCTCTTTGTTCAAGTGGCAAGTGATCAGTTAAATTTTCTCTTGCTAATAAAAAATTATAACCATGAAAAGCAGCAACACTTGTTCTGGTTTTAATTTCTAAATTTTCAATTTTTTTTATTTCATTGATTTCCTTTTCTAACCATGAAGCTGAATTTTGATTGTTAATTTTAAAAAATTCTGAGTCCTGATAAATTGTAAAACCACCTAAATATGATTTTTCCTCAACTAATACTGTTTTAAAACCATTTTTTGCAGCGGTTTTTGCTGCAATAATTCCTGAAATACCTGCACCAATAACTAATACATCGCAATGAATGTATTTGTGTTCATATATGTCAGGGTCTGGAACATCAGGTGATTTACCTAAACCAGCAGATTTTCTAATAAAATATTCATATTTTTCCCAAAAACTTGCTGGCCACATAAAAGTCTTGTAGTAAAAACCTGCAGGTAATAATGGACTTAAAAAATTGTTTATACCTCCAATATCAAACTTTACACTAGGCCAACAATTTTGACTTGAAGCCACAAGACCTTCATATATTTCTATTTCAGTAGCTCTTACATTTGGTTCTGTTCTTGAAGTTCCGTTATGAAGTTGAACAATAGCGTTTGGTTCCTCTGACCCAGCAGTCATAATTCCTCTAGGTCTATGGTATTTAAAACTTCTACCTACTAGGTGGATATTATTAGCCAATAGGGCAGAAGCAAGTGTATCACCTTTAAATCCATAATAAGTTGTACCATTAAATTTAAATGAAATTCGATATGTTTCATCGACTAATTTACTACTTTTAACTCTTAAATTTTTTGTCATTGATTATTTAACCGGTGGTTTTTCACCCATTTTGTAAACGGCTTTAATTTCATCATTTGATGTATCTCTCACCATGTTAAACCATTTTCTACAACCATGAATGTGGTTCCATCTTTCGAATTGAATACCTTTAATATTTTTTCTCATAAATAAATATTCTGCCCATTGATCATCACTTAATTCAGTTGGTTGTTTGGGCCTAACAATATGAGCTTCTCCACCAGCTTTAAATTCACTTTGTTCTCGTTCACCGCAAAAAGGACAATTAATTAAAAACATTAGTGCGCTACAGCCGCTGCACCATGTTCGTCAACAAGATCACCACTTACAAATCTATTCAAATTAAATGCAGCATTAAGTTTATGTGGTTCATCGTTGGCTATTGTATGCGCAAACAAATCTCCAGAGCCAGGTGTAGCTTTAAATCCTCCTGTTCCCCAACCACAATTAAAATATAAACCTTTGATCGATGTTTTGCTTATAATCGGGCTTGCATCTGGACAAATATCTACAATTCCACCCCATTGTCTTAACATTCTCATACGACTAAAGATAGGGTATAACTCTAAAATTGCATTTAATGTCCCCTCAACAATATCATGACTTCCTTTTTGTGAGTATGATATGTAATCATCAGTTCCTGCGCCGATTACTAATTCACCTTTATCTGATTGACTAACATATGCATGAACAGCATTTGACATAACAACTGTATCTATGATTGGTTTTACAGGCTCTGAAACTAAAGCTTGAAGCGGTTTACTCTCCAATGGCAACCTTAATCCAGCCATATTAGCTATCACACTAGAGTGACCTGCAGCTACTACACCAATTTTATTTGTTTTAATAAATCCTTTTGTAGTTTCAATACCTTCAACTGCATCACCATTTCTCTTAATACCTTTAACCTCACAATTCTGAATTATATCCACACCCATTTCATCCGCACCTCGTGCATACCCCCATGCAACTGCATCATGTCTTGCAGTTCCAGCTCTTTTTTGTAAAGTTCCACCTAAGACTGGGTATCTTATATCTGGAGAGGTATTTATTATTGGACAAAATTTTTTAACTTCTTCAGTATTTAAATATACTGCATCAATACCATTAAGTCTGTTAGCATGGGTTCTTCTTTTTAAATCTCTTACATCTTGAAGATTATGAGCAAGATTCATTACTCCTCTTTGACTAAACATTACATTGTAGTTTAATTCTTGAGAAAGGCCTTCCCATATTTTAAGAGCGTGATCATAAAGACCAGCACTTGCGTCCCATAAATAATTAGATCTTATAATTGTAGTGTTTCTCCCTGTGTTCCCACCACCAATCCAACCTTTTTCAACAACAGCAATATTTTTCATATTATGTTTTTTTGCCAGATAGTAGGCTGTTGCTAAACCATGGCCGCCGCCACCAATAATTACTACATCATATTCTTTTTTTGGCTCAGGGTCTTTCCATGCCTTTTCCCAATTTTCATGATAAGTAAAAGCATTTTTAATAAGCGAAAATATTGAATAGTTATTTTTCATAATTAATGAATAATTACTTTATTAATGTTAATTATTCAATACAATCAAAGGCGACAAATTTCTTGGAAGAGTGGGTGAGAGGCTTAAACCAGTCGTTTGCTAAATGACCGTGCGAGGAAACTTGTACCGAGGGTTCGAATCCCTCCTCTTCCGCCATTATTAAAACAAGGGATTATTCTTAAAAAAATCTTTCATTGCGATTGGCTGTTGTTCAAGCACATATCTATAAACATTGTAGTTTTCTAATACTCTTTGGACATAATTTCTAGTTTCTTTAAATTTAATTAATTCAATCCAGTCGATATAATCAATTTGATTTTTTTGAGGATTTTTGTTTATTTTTTTCCAATATCGAACTCTTTTTGGTCCAGCATTGTAAGCAGCCACTGCAAATGGATAGGCACCATCATATTCAAGAATTAATCCTGCTATATAATGTGATCCTAAATTAATATTATATTCAGCATCAGTAGTTAACCTAGATTTCGAATAAGGAAGTTTTGCCTGTTTAGCAACTAGTTTAGCAGTGTAAGGCATTAATTGCATTAACCCTTTTGCACCAGCATGACTATTGGCACTTAAATCAAACTCGCTCTCTTGTCTTATGATTGAAAGAATGAAAGCATTATCTGGAATTTTTCTTCCATTAATATATTTGGGTGTACTTATTATTGGGTAATTATATTTGTTGTGAAATCTTTTTTCATAGGATGCTATTTTAGAAATCTGAATTGCAAAATCAAATCGTTCTATATTTGTTGCAAGTTCAGCTGCCAAAACTTCACTACCACTACCAACATCATCATTAGCTAAATGTCTTAGTATATGTTTAGCATATTTATCTTCATCTAGTTCATCAAGTAAATATATCAATTTGACTAAATCTTTTTTAAAAAAATAATCACGATATTCTTTTTTAATAATCATGTCTTTTGAAAGCTCAAATTTTTCATTTGGACTAATTTCCATAAATGCCAATTGACCATAGTAAGTGGTTAAATAATTTGTTGCTTCTTTAAACCATTTATAAGATAAATCTTTATCACCAAGTTTTTTATAAGTTTTACCTAACCAATATGCACCTCTTGCTGTACTAATAGGGTATCCAACATTATTATAAAAATTTTCAAAATGTTCTTTGGCTAATACTGGATCATCTAAAAAACTTAATGCGATCCAACCACTCATCCACTCTGCAGCAGCAAATTCAGGTCCATCATTCATTCCATGGTTGCTTGCAATTTTATAGGCTAATTCATATTTTTTTTTATATATTAATGATCTAGAAATTATTTCTCTTTCTATCCACCATTTTTCAGGACGAACCAAGTAATCTTTTGTATTTCTTATCTTTAAAAGAATTTCAACAGAACTATCAACTCTTCCTCTTTTTCTTCTCCATTTTAATCTATCGTAATTTAAACCGGCATCATTTTTAAGATTTGATGGAACTTTAGAGATAGCATTATCGACACCATACGATTTACTCATCAATAGTTGTCTAGCTGTATATAATAGTTCATAATCTTTAGGTAAATATCTTAACAGTCGTTTTAAGTCCCAATATTTGTTATTCCAAGCAAGATATTCTGCTCGTTTAATATAATCATCTGCATTAAGATAATTTTTAAATTTTTTACGATAAAATCTTAAATCTGTTTTAGACAATTCAGCTGATATCCAGCCTTCTTTAATAAATTTTATTCCTTTTTCCTTATTACCATTTAGAATAAAACTTTCACCCAATATCATTTTACCAAAACCACTTAAAGGTTCCGCAGGACCAAACCATTCTATAATTTTTTGTGGACTAACTTTTTCTGTAGAAAGTTTATGCTCAGCTAAATATCTTATTCTTCCAATTCTAGGATAATCTTCATTTGAGTCTATGAATGTTTTATAATCATAATAAGAAGCTTGATTTCCCTTTGTAAGTAAATGCCTCCATTGAATAAAGTCATATATAGATTTATCTTTAGCTCTTTTGGCAGTTTTAATTGCAGCTGTCCAACTAGCTTTTTTCATTTCGGAAATTGCTTTTTTTGCTAATGCAAAATCTTTTTTACGATAATATTTTGATATCTTTATTTCTGTTGTTTTTTTGGTTCCAGCAATTAAAGGTTTTTTTTTAGGAAGTATCAGTCCGCTTATCTTCTTTTCTGGTTTAGGTTCAATTTTTTTTTCTATCTCTTTTGTTACTATTTTTGGTATTGGTTTGGGTAAGGGTTTTAGTACATCTATTAATAATTTTTTTTGTGTTAGCTCTTCAGATTGGATAGGTTTTTTTAATGGGATTATGTCAGATTGAGCTATAGTTTGTAGACCGAATAAATTAATCAATACTATCCAAAATAAGATTTTTTTAATCATAATCTTTTACTATATGAATCTACAATGTATGTTATAAGTATTTATGTTTAAAGGATCAAATGTTGCTTTAGTCACCCCGTTTAAAAATGATAAACTTGATGATGAGACATATATTAATTTAATTCATTTTCATATCCAAAATGGGACAAATGGATTAGTTCCAGCAGGAACAACTGGTGAGTCACCAACTTTAAGTCATGATGAACATGAAAGAGTGATTGAGTTATGTGTAAAAGAAAGTAATGGAAAATTACCAGTTTTTGCAGGTACAGGATCGAACTCTACAGAGGAGGCTATTTCACTTACAACTCATGCTGAAAAAATTGGAGCCACAGGCGCTCTTATTGTAACACCTTATTATAACAAGCCAACACAAGAAGGCTTATACCAACATTATAAAGCAATAAATGACAAATGTGGAATACCTATAATAATTTATAATATTCCTGGGAGATCAGTTATTGATATGTCAGTTGATACTATGGCTAGATTATTTGAATTAAAAAATATTATTGGTGTTAAGGATGCAACTGGAGACCTAAATAGGGTTGAACAAACTTTAAAAAAAATGGGAAATGAATTCATTCAATTAACTGGTAATGACGATAATGCTTTAGAATTTAATAAAAGAGGTGGAGTGGGAGCTATAAGTGTTACTGCAAATATTGCTCCAAAACTTTGTTCTGATTTTCAAAAATTTTCAAAATCTGAAAATAACGATGAAATTAAAGAGGCTGAAAAAATTGATAAAATATTACAACCTCTTCATCATGCAATGTTTGTCGAAAGTAATCCAAGTCCAGTAAAATACGCAGCAAAATTATTAAATCTTTGTGATGATAATGTAAGACTACCTCTTGTAAAAGTGACAGCTGAAACTAAGGATATCGTTAAAAAAGCACTTCATTCTGCAAAACTAGTTTAATGAAAAAAAAAACCAATAGTGGTTTAAAAATAATTTGTCTTAATAAAAAAGCTAGTTTCAATTATTTTTTTGAGGATTTGTTTGAAGCAGGTATTGTCTTAAAAGGTTCTGAAATAAAATCAATTCGTAATGGTAAGGTAAACATTGCAGATTCTTACGCAATAGAAAAAAAAGGTGAAATAGTCTTGATCAATTCACATATTGCATCTTATAAGCAAGCTAGTTATTCAAACCATAATCCAACCGATGAAAGAAAATTATTATTAAATAAGAGAGAAATTAATAAACTAATTGGGAAAATGCAAAGAGACGGGCTTACAATAGTACCTACCAAAATGTATTTTAAAAAAGGAAAAGCAAAATTAGAGTTAGCTGTAGCCAAGGGTAAGAAACAATTTGATAAAAGAGCAGTAAAAAAACAAAGAGACTGGAATCGTGATAGAGCAAGATATATTAGAAAATCAAGTTAATCCTGTCTATTTAGGTATAGGTTCTAATCTTGGAAATAAAATCAATAATATTGAATTAGCTAAATCAAAATTAATTCTTAATGATATTATGATAGTAAAATCATCAAGCTATTATGAGAGTTTGTCTTGGCCTGATAATAACAATCCTAAATTTTACAATGTTGTAGTTAAGGTTCTAACTAAATTATCACCTTTTGAATTAATAAGTGTTTGTAAAACTATTGAAACAAGCCTGGGACGAAAGAAAAGACTTCGAAATGCTCCTAGAGAGTGCGATATTGATATAATTGATTTTAATAGAAGAAAAATGAAAGGTGAATTAAATCTACCTCATTCAAGAATGCATAAAAGAAATTTCGTCCTTTTTCCATTATTTGAGATAGATAAAAATTGGAAACATCCAGTTTCAAAACATTCCATAAAAAAACTATTATTATCATTAAAAAATAGAGACATTAGGTCTATTAAACAAATTTAATTTAGTGATATAGTGTTTGAATGCTTAATTCTGAAGATTTAATAAATAAAGTAAAAATTTATAACAAATTTTTAAACCCTGAAAAACTGAATAAAGCTTATGATTTTGCTGTTAAAGCACATAGTAATCAAAAGAGAGCTTCAGGTGACCCATATTCAGTACATCCAATAGAAGTCGCAAATATCCTAACAGATCTCAAATTAGATAGCGCTACTATTACTACTGGTTTATTACATGATACAATCGAAGATACCTACGCTACTTACGAGACCATTAAAGGAGAATTTGGTGAAGAAGTTGCAGATTTAGTTGATGGTGTTACAAAAATTTCAGTTTTTGAAAACACCGCAACCACAAACTCAAAAGCAGAAAACTTTAGAAAACTTATTTTAGCAACCTCAAAAGATATAAGAGTTTTGTTAGTTAAAATTGCAGATCGTTTACATAATATGAGAACGATAAAAGCTATCACTAAAGAAGATAAAAGAAAAAGAATTGCACAAGAGACAATGGAAATTTATGCACCATTAGCTGATAGAATGGGAATGCATAGAATTCGTGATGAGCTAGAAGATTTATCTTTTGAGGTTTTGAATAATGATGCAAGAACACTAATTCAAAATAGATTAGATGAAATCAAATCTGACAAAAAAGATATTTTCGAATCTCTTTCTATTGAAATCAACACTTTGTTAAATAACAATAATATACAATCTAAAATTTATGGAAGAGGCAAAACACCTTTTTCAATTTGGAGAAAAGTTCAAAAGAAACGAGTTTCTCTTGAGCAAATAACTGATATTATTGGATTTAGAATAATTTTAAAAAATATTGATGATTGTTACAAAACTTTAGGGATAATACATAAAGAATACAATTGTATACCTGGCAAATTTAAAGATTATATCTCTTCACCTAAAATTAATGGTTATAAATCAATTCATACCGCAGTTATTGGATCTAATAAAAAACCCATAGAAATTCAAATTAGAACAACAGAAATGCATGATTTCGCTGAAAGAGGTATTGCTTCACATTGGCAATATAAATCCTCTGAGAAATTTAATTCTTTAACTTGGAAAGAATATGACTGGTTAAAAGATTTAGTAGAAATCATTGAAAAAAATGAAAATCCAGAACATTCATATGAATATACAAAACTACAAATGTTCCAGGAAAATGTATTTTGTTTTACACCAAAAGGATCGGTTATTAAATTACCAAAAGATGCTACTCCAATTGATTTTGCATATGCCGTACATACTAAAATAGGAGATACCGCAATCGGATGTGAAATTAATGGTAATAAAAGTGAACTCCAAACTATTTTAAGAAATGGAGATCGAGTTAAAATTATTACCTCTAAAAATCATTCACCATCATTGCATTGGATCCCAACAACAAAAACAGGAAAAGCAAGGGCAGCTATAAGACGTTATTGGCATGAAAAGGGAGAAAGAAAAGAGGAAAGAGTAAAAAAGTACAATACCACTTTATGGATATCTTTACCAGATAAACCCGGTCAGCTTGGTAATGTTAGTTCATTAATCGGAGAGCATAAACTGAATATTTCAAACCTTGTGATGGCAGGCAAAAACCCTAACTATATAAATTTTAAATTCCAATTAATCATAAGGGATTTAAAAAATTTCACTAATTTTATTGCAGAGCTAAAACAAAAAGGTATAAAATTTAAGATAATTAGACACGAAGATAAAAGAAATGCTTTCACACAAAAAATCCTTAGATATTTTAAGAAAAACTAATGCATTATTAGAGGGACATTTTGTTTTATCTTCTGGATTACACTCTTCAAAATATATTCAATGCGCAAAACTATTAAGTTTTCCTCATAAGGCAGAGAAAATTTGTAAATCTTTAGCCGGAAAAATTAAGAAAAAATTTAAAAACTTCGACTTAATTTTATCACCAGCAATGGGTGGTATAATAATTGGTTATGAAATTGGTAGACTGCTTAAAAAAGAAACTATTTTCTGTGAAAGAGTAAGAGGGAAATTTCAATTAAGAAGAGGTTTTCAAATTAAAAAAGGATCAAAAGTATTAATTATTGAAGATGTTATAACCACAGGCAAATCGAGCATGGAATGCGTAAAATTGATTAAAAATTCAAAAGCAAAACTAATGGGTTTTGCAACAATTATTGATAGATCATCAAAAAATAATTTAAAGATAAAAAAAAATATAGTTTCACACCTCAAAATTTCTGTTCCAACTTATAAAAAGAACAACATTCCAAACGAGTTGAAATTAATTCCAATTTCAACGCCAGGAAGTAGATACACGAAGTGAGACGTCTTGGAGTAAATATTGATCATATAGCAACCCTGAGAAATGCTAGAGGTGAATTACACCCAGATCCAATATTTGCGGCTAAATTTGTTAAGAAAGCAGGCGCTGACTCAATAACAATTCATCTTCGAGAAGATAGAAGACATATAAAAGATAATGATGCAAAAAAAATTTGTTCTTTAAAAAAGATTTTAGTTAATTTGGAAATCTCAACTAACTCAAAAATGATAAATAAAGCATTAAAAATAAAACCAAATTATATTTGTTTAGTGCCAGAAAATCGAAAAGAAGTTACTACAGAAGGAGGTTTAGACTTAGATAAAAATAAAAATAAAATTAAAAATATAATTTTGAAATTTAAAAAGAAAAAAATTAGAACTAGTTTATTTATAAATCCATCAATTAATGATATCAAAACCTCGTATAAATTAGGATCTGATTGTGTTGAAATTCATACAGGTAGACTTTCTAGATTAGTAAAATTGAAGAAGAATTATTCCAAAGAGCTTAACAGAATTAAAAAATGTTCAATTATTGCAAAGAAAATTGGTTTAGAAGTTCATGCTGGTCATGGACTTGATTATAAAACAACTGAACTATTATCTAGATTTAAAGAAATAGAAGAATTTAATATAGGACATTATTTAATCGGTGAGTCTGTATTTTTTGGTTTATCCAAAGTAATAAAAAAGTTTAAAAAAATTATTAAATAACAGAAATGAAAATATTAGGAATTGGAGTTGATGTAGTAAATAATAGACGAATTCAGCCTTTAATTAAAAACCAAAACTTTATAAAAAGAACTTTTGGACCTAATGAACTTAAATTTTCTAAAAATAAAGTTAATAGAACAAACTTTTTTGCAAAAAGGTTTGCAGCAAAAGAAGCTTTATCAAAATCATTTGGCACCGGCATAAGAGATAATTTGAGTTTTAAAGATATTGAAATTTTAAATGATAAAATGGGTAAACCTTTTTTCTATAAATCAAAAAAAATTGACAAAATCATAAAAAAAAAGTTCAAAATTAAGAAATATGACTTGTTTCTTTCACTATCTGATGAAAAAGATCATTCAATAGCATTTACAATTTTGGTTAAAAGATAATGTTAGATAAAAATTTCTTTAAAGAAAACATAAAAACCTTATTTTATGCATTAATTATTGCTATTTTTATTAGATCGATATTTCTTCAACCATTTTACATACCATCTTCATCGATGGAGCCTAATCTGTTAGTTGGAGACAGATTATTTGTAACTAAATATTCATATGGTTATAGCAAACATTCTTTTCCGTTTAGTCCACCTATTTTTACTGGAAGGATAATGTTTAGTGAGCCAAAAAGAGGAGATGTTGTAGTATTCAAAACTCCTGCAGATAATAGAACTGATTATATAAAAAGATTAATTGGTTTACCCGGAGATCAAGTACAATTTATCAATTCAAATTTGTATATAAACAATGCAGAAGTTTTGAAATCCAGAATCTCAGAAAATGATAAAATATTCTGTGGAAATAGAACCATTGATGTATTTACTTTTGAGGAAATTTTACCTAATGGAAAAAAACATAAAACTGTTTACTTAAAAGATTATACATTTAAAAATTCAGATAAATTTATAGTTCCAAATGATCACTACTTCTACTTAGGAGATAATAGAGATTGCTCTAAGGATAGTAGATATTTATCAAGCGTAGGATATGTACATAAAGATAATTTAGTAGGAAAGGCTCAATTTATTTTCTTCTCTTCAGATAGATCTATTGGAAGTATTTTTTCATTTTGGAAATGGAACAAATCAATCAGATTTGATAGATTCTTTCAAAAGATCAAATAATGAAAATTAATTATCAAACTTTAGAAAAAAAGATTAAGATCAACTTCAAAGACAAAGATTTGTTAGTTAGATCATTAACTCATAAAAGCTATAACAAAGAAATTAATAATGAAAAATTAGAATTTTTAGGTGATCGTGTCTTAGGATTAGTAATTGCAAAAAAACTTTTAGAAATTTACCCAAATGAAAAAGAGGGTATTTTAGATAAAAAGTTTGCATCATTAGTAAATAAGAAAACTTGTTTACAAATCGCAAAAAAAATAAACCTTGATAAATATATTTTAACTTTAGATATTAAGAAAAAGAAAAATAAAATTGAGGATAAGGTTGTTTCTGATTGTTGTGAAGCATTAATAGGATCTATCTATCTAGATAAAGGTTTTAATTCTGTAGAAAAATTTATTTTAGAACTATGGTCAGAAAATATTAAAGATAGTGTTATTACTCAAATAGATGCAAAAACAAAATTACAAGAATTCTCTTTAAAAAGATTTAAGAAATTACCTATTTATAAACTTATTTCAAATACTGGACCAAGACATAAACCTCTTTTTAAGGTTGGTGTAAAATTAATTGATACTAAGTTCTTTTTAGCAGAAGGTAATTCAAAAAAAGATGCTGAACAGAATGCCGCTATAAAATGTTTACAAAATCAGAGTAAATTATGATTTGGGACGATATTGGATTTTTATTAAATAAAAATAAATATAATGAAAATTCATTAATATCCGAAATTTACACTAAAAATTTTGGTAAAGTAAGTGGCATTATTTTCGGTGGCACTTCAAAAAAAATTAAGAACTATCTTCAAACAGGAAATAAACTATATGTAAATTATAATTCTAAAAATGAAAATAGCATGGGTTATTTTAAAGTAGAGATTCAAGAAGCTTTATCTCCATTATATTTTGATAATCATCAAAAATTAACTTGTATTTCCTCAGCTATGAATTTGGTTAAATTACTTACAGCTGAGTCACAAAAAAATGCACAGATATTTTCTTTGTTAGAAGAATTTTATGTTTTATTGAACTCTAAAGACTGGATAAAAAATTATATCTTTTGGGAGTTGGAATTATTTAAATCTCTAGGCTATGACTTAAATTTTGAGAATTTAGTTAATGAAAAAATTATTGGTGATCAAAAACAATATATATCGAAGTCATCAACAGGAAAAAGAATTATACCTAATTTTTTAATAGATAAAAATAACTCAACTGAAGATATAGAATCTTTACTAACAGGTCTTAAATTGTTGAGTGATTATCTTGAAAAGTCAATTTTAAAGCCAAATAACCTAAACCAACCAATCAGCAGATTACAATTTATTAATACTTTAAAATAATTATTTAATAATTTGGTCTAATCTATCAGCGTAATAACTAACAATAGCATTAGCTCCAGCTCTTTTAAAAGAAATAAGACTTTCTAAAATAATGTTTCGATCAGTTAAATCATTTTTAATTCCATGTTCTAATAAAGAATATTCACCTGAGACTTGATATGCCATAACTGGAATCTTAAAGTTTTCTTTAACTTTTTTAATTATATCAAGATATGGTAGTCCAGGTTTAACCATAACCATATCAGCTCCTTCTTTTATATCCAAAGCAACCTCTCTTAAGGCTTCATCACTATTTCTATAATCCATTTGATAATTCTTTTTATTTCCTTTTAATAAGTTTTTTGAACCAACTGCATCTCTAAAAGGGCCATAAAAACTTGAAGCATATTTAACAGCATAAGAAAGTATTTGTGTCATTTTTAAATTATGTTTGTCTAGGTACTTTCTAATTTCACCAATTCGACCATCCATCATGTCAGATGGTGCTAAAACATCACAACCCATTTGTGCTTGCAATAAAGATTGATCTAATAAAATTTTTATGGTTTCGTCATTTAACACATATTTGTTTTGTAAAAGTCCATCATGACCATGTGAGGTATATGGATCTAATGCAACATCACACATTATTCCAATCTCATTTTTATATTTATTCTTTATTCTTTGTAGTGCCCTACAAACCAGATTATTTTCGTTAAGAGCCTCGGTACCTAAGTCGTTTTTTTTTCTTTTTTCAGTGTATGGAAACAAGGCAATCATAGGTATGCCTTTTTTAATAGCTCTGTCTATTATATTATTTAATTTATCGATTGTGTACCTGTAAACACCAGGCATTGATTTAATAGATTGTTTTTTATTTTTTCCATCAATTAGAAAAATTGGTAAAATAAAATCATTAGGTGTAAGATTATTTTCTTCAATTAACCTTCTTGACCAATCAGTTTTTCTATTGCGTCTAAGTCTCAATGCTGGGAATTTTCCTGTTATCATGTTTAAATCTATTTAAAATATGCGACAAATGTTATATACAAATATATCTTAAAAAAGATATTAAACAACATCAGGAGACAATATATTACAAATGAATTTAAATTTTAACGATTTTCAAAAACAAGATATTAAGTTTGATGTAAACAAACTTCAAAATGCTTATAAAGAATTATTAACCATCAAGGGTTTTTCAGGAGTTGATGGTGTTTCAAATTTTGGTGCCATTTCATTAACACAAATACCAGGTGATCCAGACTCTATTAAAGGTAATAAAGCTAGAGGTGTGTTCTGGACTAAACCAGACTCTTCTGGAAAAGAAGCTATGAGAGATGAAATGATTGATGAATCTGCTTATTCTGAATTTATTGAAGATTACAAACATACTTATTTTAAAGAGGTGTTTGATGTCCTTTCATCAAAGTATAAATTAGGACGTGTAAGAATTTTATTAAAGGAGCCAAGATCAACTTTAAGTTGGCACAGAGATCCGGAGCCAAGACTACATATTCCAATAATTACTAACCCGGGCTCTATAATGGTTATTGATAATGTTGCAAAACATATGCCTGCAGATGGATCTGTTTGGATTACTAATAATACTAAATATCATAATGCATTCAATGGGGGAGAGGAAAATAGAATCCATTTAGTTGCATGTGTCTTAGATTACAAATTTAACTAATTTGAAAAAAATATTTATTTCTTCAGATCACGCTGGGTATAATTTGAAAGAACAAATTAAAAAAAAGTTTCTAAAAAAATACAATTTCCATGATCTTGGGACTGATAATTCAAAAATCTCAGTAAATTACCCGGACTATGCTCATAAATTATGTAAAAAGGTCAGCGTTAACTCAAAAAATATGGGTATTTTAGTTTGTGGTTCAGGTATGGGAATGTCAATGGCTGCAAATAAACACAAAAAAATTCGAGCTGCGATGTGTTATTCAATAAAAAACACAAAATTATCTAGATTGCATAACAACGCGAATATTATAACATTAGGATCTAGATTGACAAAAAAAAATACTGCCTTTAAATGTATTGAAGCTTTCATTAATACTAAATTTGAGGGTGGTAGGCATAAAAAAAGAGTAAAAAAAATATAAGGAAAAAATGTCAAGTGAAACAAAATATATAAATTCTTCTTACCAGGATTTTTTTGAAAAAAGTCTTTCAAAATCTGATCCAGATTTATTTAAGGCAATAAATGATGAGTTAATTAGACAACAAAATCACATTGAGTTAATAGCCTCTGAAAATATAGTTTCACAAGCTGTATTAGAGGCTCAAGGATCAGTTCTAACAAATAAATATGCGGAAGGATATCCAGGTAAAAGATATTACAATGGTTGTGAACATGTAGATGTAGCAGAACAACTGGCACTTGAAAGAATAAAAAAACTTTTCAATTGTAAATACGCAAATGTTCAACCTCATTCAGGTGCTCAAGCAAATGGTGCCGTATTTCTAGCTTTGTTGAAACCAAATGACACTTTTATGGGTATGAGCTTAAATTCAGGAGGTCACATAACTCATGGATTAAAAATTTCAATGTCAGGTAAATGGTTCAATGCGATAAGTTATGACGTAGATAAAAAATCTGAACTAATTGATTATGATAATGTTGAGAAACTTGCTCTAGAACATAAACCAAAATTAATTATTGCTGGTGGTAGTGCGTATTCAAGAGTAATTGATTTTAAAAGATTTAGAGAAATTGCTGATAAAGTTGGTGCATATCTTATGGTAGACATGGCTCATTTTTCTGGTTTAGTAGCCGGCAAAGGATATCCAAATCCTTGTGACTATGCACATGTCGTAACATCCACAACCCATAAAGTATTTAGAAGTGCACGTGGTGGAATTATTTTGTCGAATGATTTAGATCTTGGAAAAAAATTTGATACAGCAGTTTTTCCTGGCTATCAAGGTGGTCCTTTAATGCATATCATTGCCGCTAAAGCTGCAGGTTTTTTTGAAGCATTAAAACCTGAATTCCAAACTTACATAAAAAATGTTTTAGCAAATGCTAAAATGTTAGCAGAGACTTTAAAAAATAATGGATTTAAGATTTACTCAGGTGGCACAGATACACATTTAATGTTAGTTGACTTAAGACCTTTTGGTGTAAAAGGAAATATAGCATCTGAGAGTTTATGTAGAGCCAATATTACTTGTAATAAAAATGGGATCCCGTTTGATACAGAAAAACCAATTATAACTTCCGGTATAAGACTTGGTTCACAAGCTGCTACAACAAGAGGATTTGGTTTAAAAGAATTTGAAAAAGTAGGCGAATTAATAACTAAAGTAATAAAAGGTTTATCCAAAAATCCAGAGGATAATGGTAAAGTGGAAAATGAAGTGAGACAAGAAGTTATAAGTTTATGTTCTAATTTTCCAATTTATAAAAATTTGAATAAATGATCTGTCCTTGTGAGAAAAAAGGGGAAACTTCTGTAGTTGATTCCAGACCTACAGAAGATGGAACTGCGATTCGTAGAAGAAGACTATGTAGTTGTGGTGCAAGATTTACTACATTTGAAAGAATTCAGCATCGTGAGGTAATGGTTGTAAAAAAAAATGGAAGGAAATCTTCTTTTGATCGAGACAAATTAGCTAAGTCAATTTACATTGCATTAAAAAAAAGACCTTTAGATACGGAAACTGTCGAAAAATTTATCAGTCGAATTACAAGATCTTTAGAAGAACTAGGTCAGAATGAAATTGCAAGTAATACAATCGGAACAATGGTCATGGAAGGTTTAAAGGAACTTGATCCAGTTGCTTATGTTAGATTTGCTTCTGTTTATAGAAACTTTAGAGAAGAACAAGATTTCGTACAATTTGTGGACAAGCTAGATGTCTACAAAAAAAGATAAATTTTCAACTCAAGATAACAATTTCATGAAATTAGCTTTAAATTTAGCTAATGCGCGAAGAGGTTTAACAGGAAACAATCCATCGGTTGGATGTGTAATTGTAAAGAATAATAGAATAATATCTATAGGACAAACAGGCTATAATGGCAGACCTCATGCTGAACATAACGCTATTTTAAATTGTTCAGAAAATTTAAAAGGCTCTAAAATGTATGTTACTTTAGAGCCATGTAATCATTATGGAAAAACTCCACCCTGTACTAAAAATATTATAAAGAATAAAATCGGAGAAGTTTGCTATTCAATGGATGACATTGATTTAAAAGTAAAAGGCAAAAGTTATTCAATATTAAAAAAAAACAACATAAGAGTTAAAAAGGGACTTTTAAGAAAAGATGCAGAAAATTTATACAGATCTTATTTTTTTAATAGAAAAAAGAAACTACCATATGTAATTGGAAAAATTGCAGTATCAAAGAATAAGATTATTTACAGCGAAATATCAAAGAGAATTACAGATAAAACATCTGATAAATTGACTCATTATTTAAGATTAAAAAGTGATGGTATAATGATTTCTGGAAAAACACTAAATATAGATAATCCAAAACTAAATTGTAGATTAGAGGGTTTTAGTCGATTCTCCCCAAAAAGAATTATTTTAGACAGAAATTTAGAAATAAATTTAAGAAGTTATATAGCTAAATCTATAAAAAATGAAAATACTATAATTTTCCATAATTCTAACGATAAATCAAAAATGAAGCTTTTAAAAAAAAGAGGTGCTATTTTGATAAAGCGATCTACAGATAAATACAAAAATTTGGATCTAAAAAAAATTCTAAAAGACCTATATAAAATGGAAATAAGAAATCTATTAGTAGAAGGTGGAGATATATTAACAAAAAATTTCCTTCAAAAAAAATTATTTAATGAATTTTATATGTTTAGAAGTTCAAAAAATTTATCTAAAAACAAAAAACATGTTAATTTTACCTCTTTCAGCATTTTAAATACCAAATATAATAAACATATAATTAACTCAAAATTAGCAACCGATAGATTAACTATTTACAAAAATTAAAATGTTTAATGGAATTATTTTCAACAAAGGTTTAATAACAAAAATAATTAAAAGACCAAAAGGAATAAATATTTTTGTAAAATCTAATCTAAAATTAGGTTTAAAAGATATAGGTGTTTCTGTAGCTTGTGATGGAGTTTGTCTTACTCTCATTTCAATAAAAAAAAAAATTATGGAATTTTATTTATCAAATGAAACTATAAAAAGATCAAAATTTAGTTACATAAAGTTAAATGATAGAATTAATCTAGAACTTCCTCTTAAATATGGTCAAAAGATTTCAGGGCATATTTGCCAAGGGCATGTCGATACTGTTGGTAAAATATTATCAGTAAAAAATATTGACAAATCTTATCTATTTGATTTTGAAATTAATAAAAAAGAGAGAAAACATATAATCGAAAAAGCTTCAATTAGTATAAATGGTATATCATTAACAATTTCTAAAGTAACGAAAAAAGGTTTTCAGATCTGGATAATTCCTCATACTTATAAATTAACAAATCTATCATCTCTTAAAAAAGGTAATTTAGTTAACGTAGAAATAGATATTCTTTCAAAATACGTTAGAAACTATTTTTATGAAAAAAAATAATTATTCATCAATAGAAACTATAATAAATGTTGCCAAAAAAGGAGGTATGTACATTTTAGTTGATGATGAAAAAAGAGAAAACGAGGGTGATTTAGTTATGTCAACCTCAGATACAAATGCAAAGAATATTAACTTTATGGCCAAATATGGAAGAGGCCTTATTTGTTTAGCCTTAGATAGTCTTCAAGCTAAAAGATTAAATTTATCTTTAATGTCACCTGTAAATCAATCAAGAAATCAAACAGCATTTACAATTTCTATAGAAGCTAAAAAAGGTATTACTACTGGAATATCAGCAAAAGATAGAGCAAGGACTATCAAAATAGCCTCTAAGAAAAATGTGAGTAAAAAAGATATAGTATCACCTGGCCATGTGTTTCCAATCATTGCAAAGGATGGGGGTGTCCTTGTAAGAGCTGGTCACACAGAAGCCTCAGTGGATATTTCAAAGTTAGCTAAAAAGAATAATTCAGCGGTCATTTGTGAAATAATGAATGAGGACGGAACGATGGCTAAGGGTCAAGCACTTTTAAATTTTGCACAAAAACATAAACTTAAAATTGGTAAAATTGAAGATTTAATTTCTTACCGGTTAAAAAAAGAAAAATTAGTAAAATTAAAAAAGTCTTCGGATATCAAAGTAAAAAATCAAAAATATAAGATCAAAATATATGAGAATCTTCTAGATGGGTCAGAACACTTTGCTCTGATTAAGGGATCTTTAAAAAGATCAATCGTACCACGTGTTAGAGTTATTTCATCAAATGTAGTTTATAACTATCTTATAAGTCAAAAACTTCCCAATTCATTTGATAAAACAATGAACTATTTTAGAAAATATAATAATTGTGTACTAATCTTCATTAAAGATACTAACTTAAATTCAGTAACTCAAACGCTTAAAAGTTTTAAAAATAAAAGTATTAAAAAGAAAGGTAAAGATAATCTTATAAGAAATTATGGTATAGGTGCTCAAATTATTAAAGATTTAAAAATCAAAAAAATGATATTAATTACTAGAACACCAAAAAAAGTTATTGGTTTAGAGGGGTATAACATTAAAATAACAAAACAAGAATTGATTTGATGAAAAAAATTTTAATAGTAACAGCGGATTATTATAAAGATATTTCTTTGGGTTTGTTAAATAGTGCAAAAAAAAATCTCCCAAGAAATTTTAATATAAAAATAATTAAAGTTCCTGGCGTTTTTGAAATACCTGTAACCATCTCAAAACATTTAAAAAGATTTGACGCATTCATCGCTCTTGGATGTGTTATTAAGGGTCAAACTCCACATTTTGATTTCATATCTCAATCCTCAACTAATGCTATTATGGATTTAGCTATTAATTCAAAAAAACCTATAGGAAATGGGATTTTAACTTGTTTAAATATGAAACAAGCAAAGGCCAGAAAAAAAAAGGGTGCTGAGGCAGCAAAAGCTGTTGTTTCAGTTTTATCTCAAAAATGAAAACAAAGTATAGTCCAAAAAATAACCCTAGAGTTATAATTATTCAAAAATTATATGGTGTTTTATTTAATAATGACGACAAAATAGAATTTCCAAAACATAGATTTAAAAAATTTATAAAAGATATTGTACTAGGCACAATTGAACGAAACGAAATTATTGTAGATGAATTAGATAAAAATTTAGGTGATAATTTCAATTTATTTAAATTAGATAAGATATTTCAAGTTATCTTAAAATCTGCAACATATGAAATTTTATATAAACCTAATGTATCAATAAGGATAATCATTAAAGAATATCTAGATGCATCTAATCTCTTTTTAAATGATTCTCAAACAAAATATTTAAATGCATTATTAGATAATGCCGCAAAAAAATTGAGATCAACAAATGCATGAATTTGAAATAATCAAAAAATATTTTTCAAAACTTTCTTTAAATAATAAAAGTTCACTTAAATTAAATGATGATGTTTTTTTCGATAAATCAAAAAAATTAATTATTTCTGTAGACACTTATATAGATAAATCACATTTTTTTGATTTTAAAGATCCTGATTTAGTTATTAAAAAAATTCTAAGATCATCTATTTCTGACTTAATTTGCAAAGGTGTTAAACCAAAATATTATTTTATTTCAGGCTCTGGAAACAAAAAAACATTTACAAAATCAAATTTAAAAAAGATTTCTCAATCACTAAAACAAGAGCAAAAAAAATTTGGAATTCATATTTCAGGTGGAGACACTGTCTTTTCAAATAAATTAAGCTTTACAATAATTTCTGTTGGTTTTTCCTCAAATATAATATTTAGAAATAAAGCAAAATTTAATGACGACATCTATGTAACGGGTAA
>CACMUH010000010.1:0-40242 GCA_902616875.1 uncultured Pelagibacteraceae bacterium | reverse complement strand
TAAAGATATTTTGTCAGCAAAAGAGCAAGAAGTTTATATGGGTGAAGTGCCCATGATGACTAATAGTGGTACATTCATAACGAATGGTGTTCAAAGGGTTGTTGTAAACCAAATGCATAGAAGTCCAGGAGTTTTTTTCGATCATGACAAAGGTAAAACCCATGCAAGTGGTAAACTTTTGTTTAATTGTAGAGTAATTCCAAATCGAGGGTCTTGGTTAGATTTTGAATATGATGTTAAAGATTTTTTATATTTTAAAATTGATAGGAAGAAAAAAATTTTTGCATCTACTTTATTACTTGCTCTTGGTTATTCAAAAAGTGAAATAGTAAATGAATTTTATGAATCAGAAAAATTTATTTTTGATACAAAATCAGAAAAGTGGAAAACAAAATTTAATCCTGAAAATTATAAAGCTAAAAATTTCTCTGAAGAAGTTGTTGATGCTAAATCAGGAAAAGTTGTAATTAAATTAGGAGAAAAAATTAATTATTTAAATGCTAAAAAATTATCTAATGATGGATTAAAAGATATACTAGTTGCGAAAGAATCATTATTTGGAAAGTTTTTACATAAAGATATTAAATTAAATGATCAAGAGGATGGATTATTAAAAATTGGTACTGAGTTAAATGAGACAATCATTCAACAAATTTTAGATGCAAATATTACAAGTCTAGATATTTCTGTAACGAATTCTATAAACAAAGGTCCTTATTTACTTACTACAATCCTGAATGACAAAAATAATACTAAAGATGAGGCAATTACTGAAATTTATAAGATGTTAAGACCTGGTGAGCCTCCAACAATTGAAATAGCAACTCAAATTTTCAATAATTTGTTCTTTAGTTCAGACCGATATGACTTGTCTGACGTAGGAAGAGTTAAAATGAATTCTAGATTAGATTTAGAGTGCTCAGATAAAATTACAATATTAAGAAATGATGATATTTTAGCAATAATTCGTAAAATGTTGGACTTAAGGGATGGTAAAGATGATGTTGATGACATTGACCATCTTGGAAATAGAAGAGTTAGATCTGTAGGTGAATTAGTTGAAAATCAAGCTCGTATTGGTGTTTATAGAATGGAAAGAGCTATTAAAGAAAAAATGACCACTCTAGATATCGAGTCAGCAATGCCACAAGATTTGATAAATGCAAAACCACTCACAATTTCACTAAAAGATTTTTTTGCAAGTTCTCAACTTTCTCAATTTATGGATCAAACAAACCCACTTTCAGAAATTACTCATAAAAGAAGAGTTTCTGCTTTAGGCCCTGGTGGACTAACAAGGGAGAGAGCAGGGTTTGAGGTTAGAGACGTGCATCCAACACATTATGGAAGAATCTGTCCTATTGAGACTCCAGAAGGTCCAAATATTGGTTTAATCAATAGTTTATCTACTTATGCAAAAATTAATAAATATG
This sequence comes from uncultured Pelagibacteraceae bacterium, assembly GCA_902616875.1. Classification (GTDB taxonomy): domain Bacteria; phylum Pseudomonadota; class Alphaproteobacteria; order Pelagibacterales; family Pelagibacteraceae; genus Pelagibacter. The sequence continues at coordinate 38,809 of CACMUH010000010.1, read as the reverse complement.
GTTTTATTGAAAGTCCTTACAAGAGAGTAAAAGAGGGTGTTGTTCAAGATAAAGTGGAATATTTATCAGCAATGGAGGAAACAAAATTTACCATAGCTCAAGCAAATACTAAAATTGATAAAAGTGGAAAAATAGTGGAGGAATTAGTTTCTTGTAGACAAAACTTAAACTTCCTTTTAGCAAAACCTGAAACGATAGATTATATTGACGTATCACCTAAACAATTGGTTTCAGTGGCAGCTTCATTGATACCTTTCCTAGAGAATGATGATGCGAACAGAGCATTAATGGGTTCTAACATGATGAGACAAGCAGTTCCTTTATTAAAACCTGAGGCACCTTTGGTTGGTACTGGAATAGAAAGTGATGTTGCATTAGATTCGGGGGTTACAATTGTTGCTAAAAGAGACGGAGTAGTAGATAAAATTGATGGTAAAAGAATTGTAATTAAAGTTACAGAAGAAACTGATTTTTCAAAATCTGGTGTTGATATTTATAATTTACAAAAATTTAAAAGATCTAACCAAAACACATGTATTAATCAAAGACCTTTGGTCAGAGTAGGGGATAAAGTAAAAACCGGTGATATTATTGCAGATGGTCCTTCGACCAAATTAGGTGAGTTAGCTTTAGGTAAAAATGTTACTGTAGCATTTATGCCTTGGCAAGGGTACAATTTTGAGGACTCTATTTTGATTTCAGAAAGATGCGTAACTGATGATGTATTTACTTCAGTACATATTGTTGAGTATGAGATTATGGCAAGAGATACAAAACTTGGTGAAGAAGAGATAACACGAGACATTCCTAACGTTAATGAAGAAGCTCTAAAAAATTTAGATGAGTCAGGAATAGTGTATATTGGTGCAGAGGTAAATGCGGGTGATATATTGGTAGGAAAAGTAACTCCTAAAGGAGATTCTGCATCAGGTCCTGAGGAAAAATTGTTAAGATCAATTTTTGGAGAAAAAGCAATTGATGTGACAGATACATCTTTAAGGATGTCTAGAGGGAGTAGTGGCACTGTAGTTGATGTAAGAGTGTTTAATAGACACGGAATAGAAAAAGATGAAAGATCTATCACAATTGAAAGAGCTGAAATTGATCAAGTGCAACAAGATAAAATTGTTGAGGAAGAAATTTTGGAGAGAAGTATTAAGCAAAGAGCTGCTCAAATTTTATTAGGAGAAACCCTTTCTAAGAAAATAAAAGATGTTGAAGCTGGTTCTAAATTAGATTTTGAAACTATTAATAAAATATCAATTAATGATCTTTTTAAATTAACTATTTCAAATCCAAAAAATGAGAATGCATTTTTACAATTAAAAGATCAGTATAACAAAGCAAAACAAGATATTACTGAAAGATTTGAAGATAAAGTTTTAAAAATAAGAAGTGGTGATGATTTATTACCTAGTGTGATGAAAATGGTGAAAGTTTTTGTTGCAATCAAAAGAAGATTAAGACCAGGTGATAAAATGTCAGGAAGACATGGTAATAAAGGAGTTGTCAGTAAGATTGTACCAGTTGAAGATATGCCTTATAGAGAAGATGGAAGACCGGTAGATATAGTTTTAAATCCTTTAGGTGTGCCTAGTCGTATGAATGTAGGACAAATACTTGAAACTCACTTAGGATGGGCTTGTAAAGAATTTGGTGAACAAATTAAGAATTTAGTTAATGAAAATAATAAAAAAATTGAGAGAAATGAAAAAATAGAGAGTTTTTTAAAATCTGTTTATGGTGAAGAGATATTTGATCAAAAAGTAGATAAGTTAAGTAAAACAGAATTTAAGGATTTATGTGAAAATTTACAAAATGGTATAGCTATATCCACTCCAGTTTTTGATGGAGCTAAAGAAAAAAATGTAACAGAAATGTTAGAGTTAGCAAATTTACCTAAATCAGGACAAACTTATTTATGGGATGGAAGAACTGGTGAAAAATTTGACAGACCAGTGACTGTTGGAATAATTTATATGCTTAAACTTCATCATTTAGTGGAAGATAAAATTCACGCTAGATCTACTGGTCCTTATAGTTTAGTAACTCAACAACCATTGGGTGGAAAAGCTCAATTAGGTGGACAAAGGTTTGGTGAGATGGAGGTATGGGCACTTGAGGCATATGGTGCATCATATACACTTCAAGAAATACTTACTGTAAAATCTGATGATGTTGCTGGAAGAGTAAAAGTTTATGAGACTATTGTTAAGGGTGAAGAAAATTTTGAGTCTGGAATACCAGAGTCATTTAACGTGCTTGTTAAAGAAATTAAATCTTTGGCATTAAATGTGGAATTAAATTAATTATGAAAAAAGAACTAACAGATCTATTTAAAAATTCAGAAATATCTGAAGCTCAAAATTTTAATAGTATCAAGATCTCGTTAGCTAGCCCAGAGAAAATAAAATCTTGGACCTATGGTGAAATTAAAAAACCGGAAACTATTAATTATAGAACTTTTAGACCAGAGAAAGATGGCCTTTTCTGTGCAAGAATATTTGGTCCAATTAAAGATTACGAGTGTTTGTGTGGAAAATATAAAAGAATGAAATTTAGAGGCATCATTTGTGAGAAATGTGGTGTTGAAGTAACAAAATCAAATGTTCGAAGAGAACGAATGGGTCACATTAATTTAGCAACACCTGTTGCACACATATGGTTTTTAAAATCACTACCAAGTAGAATAGCACTTGCTGTTGATATGAAGCTCAAAGAAGTTGAGAGAGTTTTGTATTTTGAAAATTTTATTGTCATTGAGCCAGGTTTAACAGGTCTGCAAAAAAATCAGCTTCTAAATGAGGAAGAACTAGCAAAATATCAAGATGAATATGGTGAAGAGGCTTTTACAGCTGGAATTGGAGCTGAAGCAGTTTTGGAAATGCTTAAAAATCTTGATTTAGATTTAGAGAGAAAAAATCTTGTTGATTATATCAAAGAGACGAAATCAAAAGTTAATGAAGAAAGAGCTATTAAGAGATTAAAATTAATTGAGTCTTTTATTGAAACTGGTCAAAAACCTGAGTGGATGATCATGACTGTTGTTCCAGTTATTCCACCAGAATTAAGACCATTGGTTCCTTTAGATGGTGGAAGATTTGCGACATCAGATCTAAATGATCTTTATAGAAGGGTTATTAATAGAAATAATCGTTTAAAGAGACTAATGGATCTTAAGGCACCAGATATAATCATCAGAAATGAAAAAAGAATGCTACAAGAGTCTGTTGATGCGCTTTTTGATAACGGCAGAAGAGGTAGAGTAATTACTGGAACAGGTAAAAGACCATTAAAATCTTTAGCTGAGATGTTAAAAGGAAAACAAGGAAGATTTAGACAAAATCTTCTTGGTAAAAGAGTTGATTACTCTGGTCGTTCAGTCATCGTAGTAGGTCCAGACCTAAAATTACACGAATGTGGATTGCCAAAAAAAATGGCGTTAGAGTTATTTAAACCATTTTTATATGCAAGACTTAATAAACTAGGTTTAGCTTCAACAATTAAACAAGCAAAAAAATTAGTTGAGAAAGAAACTAACGCTGTCTGGGATGCACTTGAATTAATTGTTAGAGAACATCCAGTTTTATTAAATAGAGCTCCAACACTTCATAGGTTGGGAGTTCAAGCTTTTGAACCAAAATTAATTGAGGGAGATGCAATTGAATTACACCCTTTAACATGTGCTGCGTTTAATGCAGATTTTGATGGTGATCAAATGGCTGTTCACGTTCCTTTAAGTTTGGAGGCACAACTTGAGGCTAGAATATTAATGCTATCAACTAACAATATTCTTTCTCCATCTAACGGAAAACCAATAATTGTCCCAAGTCAGGATATGATTTTAGGAATTTATTATTTATCTCAAGAACCAGTCACTGACAAGCCAGCTGGATATTTTTTAAATGCAGATCAAATTGAATTTGCTCTATCCTCTGGTCAAATTAAAGTTCATAGTACAATTATCTCTAGATTTGAAACTGTTGATGAAAAGGGTAATCAAAAATTTGAGAAATATACATCTACCGCAGGAAGATTCCTTCTAGCTAATTTATTACCAAAAAATAATAATATTAAGTTTTCTTTAATTGATAGAATTTTACCAAAAAAAACAGTTTCAGAGATCATTGATATTGTCTTTAGATTCTGTGGTCAAAAAACAACAGTAATTTTCTGTGATAAATTAAAGGATCTAGGGTTTAAACATGCATTTAAAGCTGGAATTTCATTTGGTAAAGATGATTTAGTTATCCCTGAAAATAAAACTCAATTAATCGATGATACAAAAAAACTTATTGCTGATTATGAAACACAATATGCAGAAGGTTTAATCACTAGGGGTGAAAAATATAATAAAGTTGTTGATGCTTGGTCAAAGTGTACCGATAAAGTTGCTGGTGAGATGATGAAAGGAATTTCTGCAACAGAGAAAACTTCAGAAGGATTGAAGATAAATTCAGTATTTATGATGGCTGATAGTGGAGCAAGAGGATCAGCTGCACAAATGAAACAATTAGCTGGAATGAGAGGGCTAATTGCAAAACCATCAGGCGAAATTATCGAAAGTCCAATAACATCGAATTTTAAAGAGGGTTTAACTGCATTAGAATATTTTAATTCTACTCATGGTGCTAGAAAAGGTCTAGCTGATACAGCCCTTAAAACTGCAAGTTCAGGTTATTTAACTAGAAGACTTTGTGATGTTGCTCAAGATTTAACAATTACTAAAAAAAATTGTGACAATCCTGGTTTTATAGAATTATCTGAAATTTTAGAAGGTGGTAATGTCGTTGTGAGTCTATCTGAGAGAGCTTTAGGCAGAGTTGTTGCAACTGATGTAAAGCATCCTATAACCGGGGAAGTAATAATCAAGAAATCATCAATGATTGATGAATTTGGTTGTGATAAAATTGATTCTGCTGGAATAAAATCATTGAAAGTTTTTTCAGTTATGACGTGTAGTTCTAAAGAAGGTGTTTGTGCAACTTGTTACGGAAGAGATTTATCAAGAGGTCAAATGGTGCATGTTGGTGAAGCAATTGGAATGATTTCTGCACAATCAATTGGTGAACCAGGAACGCAATTAACAATGAGAACTTTCCACGTGGGTGGTACCGCCTCAGTTAAGCAAGACTCTCAAATAATAACTAAAAATGAAGGAACTTTAAAAATTATTAATTCAAATATTTTAGAAGATTCTAAAAAGAACTTAATTGTAATGGGCAGAAATACACAATTATCTATTGAGGATGATAATGGAGTTCAAATTGCTGTTTACAAAGTAGCTTATGGTTCAAAATTATTTTTTAAAAATGATGAAAAAGTTAAAGCTAACACAAAAATTTGTGAATGGGATCCTTATACTACACCGGTAATTGCTGAAAAAAGTGGTATTGCAAGCTATGTTGATTTAATTGATGGTGTATCTATTCAAGAAACAACAGATGATGCAACAGGTATCTCCTCAAAATCAGTAGTTGATTGGCGATCACAATCTAAAAGTACAGATTTAAAACCAAGAATTACTTTAAGAGATGAAAAAGGAAATGTTATTAAAAAAGCAGATGATAACGAAGCAAGATATTATTTAGTACCTGACTCAATTTTATCAGTTAAAGATGGTCAAAAAGTTTCTGCAGGTGACGTTATTGCTAGATTACCTAAGGAAACCACTAAAACTAAAGATATCACTGGTGGTCTTCCAAGGGTTGCTGAATTGTTTGAAGCTAGAAAAGCTAAAGATAGTGCAATCATTGCTGAAAATGATGGACAAGTTATATTTGGAAAAGAAGTAAGAGGAAAACAAAGAATATCAATTGTGCCTGAAGATGGATCAGAACCATCTAACTATTTAATACCTAAAGGAAAACATATTAATTTCAATCAGGGTGAAAAAATTAAAAAAGGAGAATATTTATTAGATGGACAGCCATTACCACACGATATTCTTAGAATTATGGGTATAAAAGATTTAACTGAATATTTTGTTAATCAAGTTCAAGAGGTTTATAGATTGCAGGGTGTAATTATTAACGATAAACACATAGAAACAATCTTAAGACAAATGTTAAAAAAAGTTGAGGTAAAAACTACTGGTGATTCCTCTTATTTACCTGGTGAAATCATTGATAGAATTAAATTTGATAACATTAATGAGAAATTAAAATCTGAGGGTAAAAAACCAGCTATTGGAGAAAGAGTTCTAATGGGAATTACCAAAGCTTCTCTGCAGACCGAGTCATTTATTTCTGCTGCATCATTCCAGGAAACTACAAGAGTTCTTACAGATGCTGCTATCAAAGGTAAAGTTGATCCACTCAATGGTTTAAAAGAAAATGTAATAGTTGGACGACTGGTGCCTGCTGGAACTGGTAATATTAAAAATAAATGGAACAAAAAAGCTCTCCAAGATGACAATAAATTTCTTTCCGAGCAGGAACAGATTGAACAGCCAGAAACCCCTGTAAATCAATAAAAATAACACGTTTGTTAACTAGTTTTAGTTTGACAAAATTAAATTATTAAGTATTTTGGCGATATTTTTTGGTTGGAATGTAGTGTTAACTTTGGACACTAAACGCTGCCACAAATAACCTGTCAGTTATTTCATTCAAAAATAAAAAATTATAAAATTTACAGATATGCCAACTATTAACCAATTGTTGAGAAAAAAAAGAGCTAAACCAATTGCTAGGAACAAAGTCCCAGCATTACAAAAACAACCACTCAAAAGAGGTGTTTGTGTAAAAGTTTATACGACAACTCCAAAAAAACCAAATTCTGCTTTAAGAAAAGTTGCTAGAGTGAGATTATCAAATGGCTTTGAAGTAACTGCTTATATACCTGGAGAAGGTCATAATCTTCAAGAACACTCTGTCGTATTAATTAGAGGTGGTAGGGTAAAAGATTTACCAGGTGTTCGTTATCACATTTTAAGAGGTAATCTAGACACTCAGGGTGTAGCAAATAGAAAGAAAAGAAGATCTTTGTACGGAACAAAAAAAGGTAAATAGATATGTCTAGAAAAAAAACACAACCTAAAAAAAATATTGTTCCTGATCCAAAATTTAATTCCACAATTATTCCTAAATTAATTAATAATATTATGTATGACGGCAAAAGAGGTGTGGCCACTAAAATAGTTTATGATGCAATTGAAAAGATTAAAACTAAGTCAAAAGATGAACCAATTAATATTTTTAATGAAGCAATTAATAATATTAAACCCACTGTAGAAGTGAGATCAAGAAGAGTAGGTGGTGCCACCTATCAAGTTCCGGTTGAAGTTAAAAGTAAAAGAGCACAAGCTTTAGCTATCAGATGGCTTATAGATTCAGCAAGAAAAAGAAAAGATAAACATATGTCTGATAAAATTTTTAATGAACTTTATGATGCATATGAAAAAAAAGGTGCTGCTGTAAAGAAAAAAGAGGATGTGCATAAAATGGCAGAGTCTAACAAGGCTTTTGCACACTTCAGGTGGTAAAATATTATGGCTAGATCTCACACATTAGACAAATATAGAAACATTGGGATCATGGCCCATATAGATGCTGGTAAAACAACTACAACCGAAAGAATTTTATATTACACGGGGAAAAGTCACAAGATTGGTGAAGTTCACGATGGTGCAGCTACCATGGATTGGATGGAACAAGAACAAGAAAGAGGTATTACAATTACATCAGCAGCAACAACCTGTTTCTGGCAAGACCATAGAATTAATATTATCGATACACCAGGTCACGTAGATTTTACCATTGAAGTTGAAAGATCACTTAAAGTACTTGATGGTGCAGTTGCAGTGTTTGATGGTGTAGCAGGTGTGGAACCTCAATCAGAAACAGTATGGCGACAAGCTGATAAATATAAAGTACCGAGAATTTGTTTTGTAAATAAGTTAGATAGAACGGGAGCAGATTTTTTTAGATGTGTAGATATGATTAAAGACAGATTGGGAGCAAAACCATTGGTCATACAAGTACCAATCGGTATTGAAGCTTCTTTAACTGGTGTTGTTGACCTTGTTAAAATGAAAGCACAAGTTTGGAAAAATGAAGCTTTAGGTGCCGAGTGGGAATATAAAGATATCCCAGAGGATCTTAAAGAAATCTCTCAAAAATACCGAACAGAATTAGTCGAAATGGCTGTAGAACAAGACGAAAAATTGATGGAGTCTTATTTAAATGGTGAAGAAATTAAAGAAGAAGATTTAATTAAATGTATAAGAAAAGGAACATTAAATTTTGATTTTGTTCCTGTATTAACTGGTTCAGCTTTTAAAAATAAGGGTGTTCAACCACTACTTGATGCAGTGATTAATTATCTTCCAAGTCCTATTGATATTGGTTCAATAAAAGGAACTAAATTAGGATCAGAGGATGAAATAGAAATGAAATTTGACGATAGTGCGCCATTTTCTGCTTTAGCATTTAAAGTGGCAAATGATCCATTTGTTGGATCATTAACATTTATTAGAGTTTATTCAGGTACAATAAAAACAGGAACGGCTGTATATAATTCTTCAAAAGAAAAAGAAGAAAGAGTTGGTAGAATGTTATTAATGCATGCTAACTCTCGAGAGGACATTAAAGAAGCTAATGCAGGTGATATTGTATCACTAGCTGGCTTGAAAAATACCATTACTGGACACACGTTATGTGATAAAGATAATCCAGTTCTCCTAGAACCTATGGAATTTCCTGACCCAGTAATTGAAATTGCTGTTGAACCAAAAACAAAAGCTGACCAAGAAAAAATGGGAGAAGCTTTGGGTAGATTAGCTAAAGAAGATCCCTCATTTAGAGTTTCATCTGATGAAGAGTCTGGACAAACAATTATTAAAGGAATGGGTGAATTACACTTAGATATCATTGTTGATAGAATGAAAAGAGAATTTAAAGTTGAAGCAAATGTTGGAGCTCCACAAGTAGCATACAGAGAAACAATAGAAAACTCATCAGAGGTAGAATACACACATAAAAAACAAAGTGGTGGTGCAGGACAATTTGCAAAAGTAAAATTATTAGTAGAGCCGCAAGAACCTGGTAAAGGGAGAGCTGTTGAAAGTAAAATCAAAGGCGGAGCTATTCCAAAAGAATTCATTCCTGGTGTGGAAAAAGGTATCGAAACAGTATCAGATGGTGGAATTTTAGCAGGATTCCCAATGATTGATTATAAAGTTACAATTTTAGATGGTTTACATCACGATGTTGACTCTAGTGTATTAGCTTTTGAACTCGCAAGTAGAGCATGTTTCAAAGATGCTTGTACAAAAGGCGGTTTAAAATTATTAGAACCAGTCATGAGAGTTGAGGTCGTAACACCTGAAGACTATATGGGTGACGTTATTGGAGACTTAAATAGTCGAAGAGGACAAATAAGTACTCAAGAGCAAAGAGGTAATGCAACAGTAATAACTGCAATGGTGCCTTTAGCGAATATGTTTGGATATATTAATAGTTTAAGATCAATGTCACAAGGGCGAGCACAATATTCAATGTTTTTTGATCATTATGCAAAAGTCCCACAAAATGTACAAGACGAAGTAACAAAAAAAATAGCAGGCTAAAATGGAAAAACAGAATATTAGAATTAAACTCAGAGCTTACGACAATAAGATTTTAGATGCTTCAACTGAAGAGATTGTAAATACAGTCAAAAGAACTGGAGCTACAATAAAAGGTCCAATTCCATTACCAACTAGAATTGAAAGATATACAGTTTTAAGATCTCCTCATATAGATAAAAAAAGTAGAGAACAATTTGAGTCGAGAACCCATAAAAGATTAATTGATATAATTGAGCCAACACCACAGACTGTCGAGGCTTTAATGAAGTTAGATTTAGCATCAGGTGTCGATGTGGAAATTAAGATATAATTATGAGTGAGATTGCTTTATTAGGAAAAAAAATTGGAATGACTAGAGAATTTTATAAATCTGGCCAGTTGGTGCCAGTTACTGTATTAAAAATGGAAAAAGCTAGAGTAATCCAGGTAATAGATAAAGAAAAAAGAGGTTACACCGCTGTTCAACTTGGATACGGAAAAATCAAAAACTCAAAACTAACAAAGGCTATGAAAGGTTATTTTTCAAAAAGAAATACTGAAGCTAAAAGGAAACTTAAAGAATATAGAGTTCAAAATATTGAAAATTATAAAGAGGGAAATGAATTTGGTTTAGAGATTTTTAAAGATGTTAAATTTGTAGATACTAGGTCAAAAACGATTGGAAAAGGTTTTGCAGGAGTTATGAAAAGACACAATTTTGGTGGCTTGAGAGCTACACATGGTGTTTCAATTTCACATAGATCACATGGTTCAACAGGTCAAAGGCAAGATCCTGGTAAAGTATTTAAGGGAAAAAAAATGGCTGGACATATGGGAGATAAATTAAGAACTATGCAAAATATCGAAATTATCAAAACGGATCTAGAAAATGAGCTTCTATATTTAAAAGGTTCTATCCCAGGAGCAAAAAATTCTGAAATTCTCGTAAAAGGTTCAGTTAAAAATATAAAAAAAATGACTATCAGTGAAAAACATAAAGCTGCTGAACTAGCTAAGAAAACACCGGAGAAAAAGAAAAAATAATGAAAGTCGATAAAATTAATTTAGATGGTAAAAAAAGTTCTATTGAAGTCTTAGATAAGATTTTTTCAGCTAAGATAAATAAGAAATTAGTGAATTCAGTTTTATATAAGACTAATGCTAATTATAAAGGTAGGCATGCAAAAACTAAGCAGCAAAACGAAGTCTCAGGTCCAACATCAAAAATTTATGCACAAAAAGGAACAGGTAATGCTAGACACGCAAGTAGAAAAGCCCCAATCTTTGTTGGTGGTGGTATAGCTCATGGTCCTAAAGGAGAGCTATCATATAAAAAAAGAAAATTAAATAAGAGTGAAAAAAAACAAAGTATAGCATCTTTAATTAGTGACAAGATAAAGAACAACAACCTTCTAATTTTTAGCGATTTTAGTTCTAAAATAAAAAAGACTAAAGAGATGAGCTTAATTTTAAAGAAATTTCAAATATCAAATTCAATTATAATTCTAGACAAAACTTCAAAAGATAATGTTGAAAAATCAATTAGAAATATTCCAAATATCAAAGTGACAGACATTAATCATTTCAGTGCATTTGATATTGTCAAGTTTGAAAAAGTTGTGTTTACCGAAACATCTGTAAAAGAATTAGAAAAGAGGTATGCTTAAGATGGAAAAAATACATTTATACGATAAAATTTTATCACCTTTAGTTACTGAAAAATCAACAAATTTATCAGAACAAAATAAGATTGTATTTAAGGTGCCTTCAAAAGCAAATAAGAAAAATATAAAAAACAACATTGAAAAAATTTTCAAAGTAAATGTTACAAAGATAAATATTATCAATAAACAAAATAGAACTAAATTAACTAGAGGAAGAAAAGTTAAAGTCTCTGGTTTTAAAAAAGCAATCATAACACTTAAAAAAGGTCAAAGTATTGATCTAACAACTGGAATTTAAAATGGCACTAAAAACATTTAAACCTTATACAAAATCTACTCGAGGAACAATTCTTGTAGATAGAACTGGTCTTTGGAAAGGTAAACCATTTAAATCTTTAGTTTCTCCAAAAAATGCAATGAAAGGGAGAAACAACAATGGCCATATTACTTCTATAAATAGAGCTGGTGGACATAAAAAAATGTATCGACATGTTGACTTTTACAGAAAAAAATTTGATATGCCTGCTACAGTTGAAAGAATTGAATATGATCCGAACAGATCTTGTTACATTATGTTAGTAAAATTTGATGATAATTCACATGCATATTATCTTGCACCACAAAAAATAAAGGTGGGTGATAAAGTTGAAAATGGATCAAAAAAAGAGATAAAAATTGGAAATTGTATGCCGTTACAGGATATCCCAGTTGGTATAGATATTCACAATGTTGAAATACAACCAGGTGGTGGAGGTAAAATTGCAAGATCTGCTGGAACTTCTGTTACGATTAGTGGATTGGATGGGAATTATAGTTTGATTAAATTAGCATCAGGTGAAGTTAGAAAAATCGATTCAAGATCATTGGCAACAATTGGCGTATTAAGTAACCCTGATCAAAAAAATATAAAAATTGGTAAAGCAGGAAGATCAAGATGGTTAGGAAGAAGACCTCACACTAGAGGTGTAGTGAAAAATCCAGTAGATCACCCACATGGTGGTGGAGAAGGTAAATCAGCAGGTGGAAGACATCCAGTTTCTCCCAAAGGACAATCAGCAAAAGGATTGAAAACAAGAGACAATAAAAGAACTGATAAATATATTGTGAAGAGAAGAAACAAAAGGAAGGATACAAAATAATGGCTAGAGCAGTATGGAAAGGACCTTTTGTGGAAGAAAGCTTAATAAAAAAAGTTGATAAATATAAGACTGATCCAAAAAAAATTCCTATCAAGACTTGGTCAAGAAAATCAACAATAATTCCAGATTTTGTAGGAGTTAGTTTTTTGATTTATAACGGAAAAAAATTTATACCCATTACCATATCTGAAGACATGGTTGGTCATAAGTTAGGTGAATTTGCTCCAACAAGAACTTTTTTTGGTCATACACCTGCGGATAAAAAAGCAAAACCTGCTGAGGCAGAGGCGAAGAAATAGTTATGAGTAAAAAAAAGAAATTAGTGAAAAAAAAAGAAAAAATAGTGAAATCAATTAATAATAATATTAGATCAAGTGTAAGAAAGCTTAATCCTATTTTAAAAGGTATAGTTGGAAAAAAAGTAGAGTTAGCTATTAGAGATCTTCAGTTTTCAGAAAAAAGAATTACTCGTGATATCAGAAAGACTATTTCATCTGCTGTTGCAAATGCGGAAAATAATTTTCAGTATGATATCGATAAACTTGTCGTTAAAGAAGCTTATTGCGGGAAGAAAATTACCATGAAGAGGTTTAGACCAAGAGCAAAAGGAAGAGCTGCACCAATTTTAAAACCTTATTCAAGTGTTACAATTATTTTATCAGAGGCAAAAAAAATGGAGAGTCATGGGACAAAAAGTTAATCCAGTAGGTTTTAGATTAGGTGTTAACAGAGGTTGGGACTCTGTATGGTACGCTAAAAAGAAAGATTTTGGTAATTATCTCATAGAAGATTTTAAGATAAGAGAATATATCAAAAAAAATGTAATTAATTCTGGGGTTTCAAAAGTGATGATCGAAAGAACAGCAAACAAATGTTATGTTACAATTTACACTTCTAGACCAGGTTTTGTTATTGGAAAAAAAGGTAGTGATATAGATAAGATAAAAAATAATTTATCTAAGTTTACTTCAAATGAGGTTACTTTAAATATTAAAGAAGTAAAAAAACCTGAAACAAATGCTTATTTAGTTGCAGAAAATATTGCTCAACAATTAGTTAAAAGAATTTCTTATAGAAGAGCAATGAAAAGAGCAATGCAATCTTGTTTAAGATTGGGCGCTAAAGGAATTAAAGTTTCAGTCAGTGGAAGATTGGGTGGAAATGAGATTGCTAGAACTGAATGGTTAAGAGATGGCAGTATACCTTCTCATACATTAAGAGCAGATATAGATTATGCAGAGGCAGAAGCACTTACGACTTACGGAATAATTGGGATAAAAGTTTGGATTTATAAAGGTGAAGTTTTTGCTAAAGAATTTAGTCAAGAAACGAATAAAGTTACGCCTAAAGAGGGAAAACAATAAATGTTACAGCCAGTTAGAACAAAATGGAGAAAAGCTCACAAAGGTAGAATTCATGGAGCTGCCTCAAGAGCGAATTTCATTAACTATGGTGCATATGCTTTAAAAGCGCTATCTCCTGATAGGGTTACTGGAAAACAAATAGAGGCTGCTAGAGTTGCTCTAACAAGGCACATGAAAAGACAAGGAAGAGTTTGGACAAGAATTTTTCCAAATATTCCAGTTTCTAAAAAACCCATTGAAGTACGTATGGGAAAAGGAAAAGGTTCTCCAGAATTCTATGCATGTCGTGTAAAACCGGGAAGAATTTTATTTGAGGTAGATGGTGTTTCGGAACAGATAGCTAAAGAAGCTTTATATAAAGCATCCGCAAAATTGCCAATTAAAACTAAAACTATAAAGAGATTTGCCTAATATGAAAAAACAAGAAATCAAAAAACTCTCAAAAGATCAAATTATAAAAAACATTGATAAATTTAAAAAAGATTTATTCAATTTTAGATTTCAAAAGACGAATTCACAGATTACAAATCCGGCAAAAATTAGCGAAACAAAAAAAACAATTGCTAGATTAAAAACAATATTAAAAGGAAAATTAAATGCCTAAGAAAATATTAACAGGTGTGGTTGTAAGTGATAAACCTAACAAAACTATAACTGTTTTGGTTGAACGAAAATATTCTCATCCATTATTAAAAAAAGTAATAAAAGTAAGAAAAAAATACAACGCTCATGATGAAAATAATAAATTTAAAACAGGTGACAAAGTTTCAATCATTGAGAGTAAACCCTTTTCAAAAAATAAGAAATTTCAAGTAATGGAGAACACAAAATAATGATACAAGTCCAAACAGAATTAAATGTAGCTGATAACACTGGGGCGAAGAAAATTGAATGTATTAAAGTCTTGGGTGGATCTAAAAGAAGATATGCAAGCATAGGGGATACGATAGTGATCGCAGTAAAAGAGGCAATTCCCAAGGGAAAAGTAAAAAAAGGATCAGTTCATAAAGCAGTGGTGGTAAGAGTAAAAAAAGGAATTCATCGGGATGACGGATCAAAAGTAAAATTTGATAATAATGCTGCTGTTCTTGTTGATGACAAAGGTGAACCAGTTGGAACTAGAATTTTTGGTCCAGTGACAAGAGAATTAAGGAATAAAGGGCAAATGAAAATAATCTCATTAGCCCCAGAGGTTTTGTAATGATTAAAAAAGGTTTAAAAGTGAGAGTTTTATCAGGCAGAGATAAAAAAAAAGAAGGTGAAGTAATTGAAATTGATAGACCAAACAATAGAGCAAAAGTTAAAGATATTAATATGGTAAAGAGACACGTAAAAACAACTAAGGAAAAAAAAGGTGGAATTTTTTCAAAGGAGAGTTTTATTCATTTATCAAATTTAAAACAAATTGATGAAAAAATAAAAACTAAAAAAACTGAGGCTAAAAAATAATGACTCCAAGATTAAAAGAACTTTATTATAAAGAAATACAACCTGCATTAAAATCACAATTTGGTTTTAAAAATCTATACATGGGTCCAAAAATTGAAAAAATTGTCTTAAATATGGGCTTAGGCTTGGATGGAAATGACTCAAAAATATTAAAGTCTTGTGAGGAGGATTTAGCAAAGATAACAGGTCAAAAACCTGTAATTACCAAATTTAAGAAATCAGTTGCAAATTTTAAAACAAGAAAAGGGTCAAACGCTGGCTTAAAGGTAACACTTAGAAAAGATAAAATGTATGAATTTTTAGACAGACTTGTGAATATAGCTTTACCAAGAATTAAAGATTTTAGAGGCCTGTCTGCAAATGGTTTTGATAAATTCGGAAATTACACATTTGGTGTTAAAGAACATATTATATTTCCCGAAGTAAGTTTTGATCGTGCAGATAAGGTTCGTGGTATTGATATTGTGATTGTAATATCAGCTAAAAGCAAAGAGCATAGTTTTGCGCTTTTAGAAAAATTAAATTTTCCATTTATTAAAAAAGGAGACAACTAAAATGGCTAAATTAAGCTCAATAAATAAGAACAATAAACGAATAAAATTATCGGACAGATTATTTAAAAAAAGACAAAAGTTAAAAAAGATTGTTATGAATAAAAAGCTTCCTTTAGAGGAAAGATTTAAAGCACAACAAAAATTATCAAAATTACCTAGAAACTCTGCAAAAGTAAGAGTAATGAATAGATGCCAGATTACCGGAAGACCTCATGGAGTTTATAGAAAATTGAAAATATCTAGAATTGCATTAAGACAATTAGGTCTGCAAGGAAAGATACCAGGTTTAGTTAAATCAAGTTGGTAGAAAGGAAAATATGAGTTTAAGTGATCCAATTGGAGATATGATAGCAAGAATAAAAAATGCTCAAGATAGAAGCCATAAGAAAGTTGAATTACCTTCTTCAAATTTTAAAACTAAGATTGCTGATATCTTAAAGAATGAAGGTTTTATAAAAGATTTCAAAGTGAACAAAGAAAATAATAAATCTTTATTATCTTTAGAGCTTAAATATCATTCAGGAAACCCGGTTATAAGTACTTTTGAGAGGGTTTCAAAACCAGGGAGAAGAATATTTTCTAGTGCAGAAAGTTTGCCAAAAATAAATAATGGTTTAGGTATAGCAATTGTATCAACCCCCAAAGGTGTCATGACGGATATTGATGCAAGAAAGCAAAGAGTGGGTGGAGAAATAATTTGTAAGGTATTTTAATGTCTAAAATTGGTAAAATTAATATTTCAATCCCTGAAAAAGTCAAAGTTGCTTTGGCTGGCAATATGTTGAACATAGAAGGGCCTTCTGGGAAAAAATCAATTAATATTGACTTAGAAGTTTTTAATCTTGATATAAAAGATGGAAAAGAAATATCAATCAAACCAAAAAAAATTGATCAGGAAACCAAACGATTATGGGGCATGAATAGAAGTTTAATTAATAATGCAGTTATTGGCTCAAGCACAGGATATGAGAAGACACTAGAATTGGTAGGTGTTGGATATAGAGCTGCTTTAAAAGGTAATCAACTTAATTTACAACTTGGTTATAGCCATGATATCAATTTTGATATTCCAGAAGGAATTAAAATCAATGTTGAAAAGCAAACAACTCTAAAAATAAGTGGTGCTGATAAACAACAAGTGGGTGCAATTGCATCTAAACTAAAAACTCTAAGAAAAATTGAACCATACAAAGGCAAGGGTGTAAGAGAAAAGGGTCAACATATTTTGAAAAAAGAAGGAAAGAAGAAATAATGAAACTAGATACTAGTAAAAGAAAAAGATTTAGAGTGAGCAATAAAGTTAAAAATGTTGCCACAAATGACAGATATAGACTAAGTATTTCTAGATCATCAAAGAATATTTCGGCGCAAATAATTGATGATATGAAAAATGTTACTTTATTATCAGCATCATCGATTGAAAAAGATATTAAGTCTGGAGAAAAGGTAAATAAAACTGAATTATCTAAGATTGTAGCTGAAAAGTTAGCAAAAAAAGCACAAGAGAAAAAAATTACCAAGATTTATTTTGATAGAGGCATTTATAAATATCATGGAAGAGTGAAAGTTTTTGCTGAAACTTTACGTAAAAATGGAATGGAATTTTAATATGGATAATAATAAAGATAAAAAAACTGACGATATTTTAGAAAAATTAGTTCACATTAATCGTATAACAAAAGTAGTAAAAGGTGGACGTAGATTTGGTTTTTCAGCACTAGTTGTTGTTGGAAACCAGTCCGGCAAAATTGGAATAGCTCACGCTAAAGCAAAACAAGTGCCAGATGCTATAAAAAAAGCAAATGAAATGGCAAGAAGAAAACTTATTCATATACCTCTTCGAGAAGGAAGAACTATTCATCATGATGTAAAAGCTAAAGACGGATCTGGCAGAATTGTATTGAGAGCAGCCTCTAAAGGAACGGGTATTATAGCTGGAGGTCCTGTTCGTGCAGTGTGTGAAGTTTTGGGAGTAAAAGATATTGTAGCTAAATCAATGGGTACATCAAATGCCCATAATGTGATTAGAGCCACAATGAAAGCACTATTGAAGCAAAATTCACCAAAACAAATATCTTCAATAAGAAATAAAAAAATTTCTGAGATTATAGAAAAAAGAGGATAATGATTAAATTAAATAATAGAAATAAGATTAATAAAACTAAACTAAGAGTTGGTAGAGGTATTGGTTCTGGAAAAGGCAAAACATCTGGAAGAGGTGTAAAAGGTCAAAAATCTAGATCTGGTGTAGCGATTAAAAGTTTTGAGGGTGGACAAATGCCACTATACAGAAGACTTCCAAAAAGAGGATTCAACCCTATTAATAAAAAAACAATTGCTATATTAAATCTAAATAAAATCCAATCTTATATTGATAAAAAAAATATTAAAACTACAGACACGCTGAATTCAAATTTACTCAAAAAACTAAAATTAATAGATCAAAATTCAATTAAATTAAAAATTTTAGGTTCTGGAGCCATTAAAGATAAAATCAATATTGAGGCAGATCTTGCATCAAAGTCTGCTGTTGAAAAACTTGAAAAAATTGGTGGTTCAATACAATTAAAAAAATAGTTTAATTTAATGAGCGCATCATCATCAAATACTGATTTAAGAAATAGAATAATATTTACCCTTGCTATTTTAGTGGTCTATAGATTTGGAACTTTTGTGCCTTTACCTGGGATAGATCCTGAACAACTCAAAATAATGATGGAAGGTAATCAAAAAGGTTTATTAGGAATGTTTAATGTTTTTGCTGGTGGTGCAGTGAGTAGAATGGCAATTTTTGCATTAGGAATCATGCCATATATTTCCTCATCAATTATTGTTCAACTATTGACTGGTGTTTCTGATTATTTCAAAAATTTAAAATCACAAGGAGAAACTGGTAGAGCAAAAATTACTCAGATAACTCGTTATGGAACAGTTTTACTTGCAACAGTTCAAGGTTATGGATTAGCAGTAGGTCTAGAGTCCTCAGCTGGATTAGTAATTAATCCTGGTGTTTTTTTTAAGATTTCAACTGTCACCACGATTGTTTCTGGAACTATTTTTTTAATGTGGTTAGGAGAACAGATTACTCAAAGAGGAATTGGTAATGGTATATCTCTTATTATTTTTGCTGGTATCGTTGCAGAAATTCCAAGAGCTCTAGTCACCACTTTTGAACTTGGTAGAACAGGAGCAGTCTCTACATTAATGATCTTAGCTTTATTTGTTTTATTAATCTTAACAATATTATTTATTGTTTTTATGGAGAGAGCTTTAAGAAAAATTCTAATAAATTACCCTAAAAGACAAGTTGGTAATAAAATGTATGGAGGAGAGTCATCTCATTTACCACTTAAAATTAATCAAGCTGGAGTAATTCCCGCAATTTTTGCATCGGCATTACTATTATTACCAGTAACTTTTTCAAATTTTAATTTTTCTGATAATGAAACTTTTTTAAATATAAGTTCATATTTTACTCAAGGACAACCTTTGTATATGTTGCTTTATGCATCAGGAATAATATTTTTTACTTTTTTTTATACTTCAATAACTTTTAATCCAACAGAAACAGCTGATAATTTGAGAAAATATGGTGGTTTTGTACCTGGAATAAGACCTGGAGAAAGCACAGCAATTTATATCGATAATATTTTAACAAAGTTGACAACAATCGGGGCTTTATATTTAACTTTAGTTTGTTTAATGCCCGAGTTTTTAATTGCTAATTATCCAATTCCTTTCTATCTCGGAGGTACATCAATTTTAATTGTAGTTGTTGTTGCAATAGATACTGTAACACAAATACAAACAAGATTAATGAGTTCTCAATACGAACAATTGATTAAAAAAACAAAATTCGGAAGATAATTCGTGAATATAATCCTATTTGGACCTCCCGGTGCTGGAAAAGGAACACAAGCAAAATATTTAGTTAAAAAGATAAATGGTTTTCAAGTTTCAACAGGTGATATGTTAAGGGATGAAATCAAGAAAAATTCTGAAATAGGAAAAAAAATAATCAATGATATGAACGATGGTAAATTTGTAAGTGATGAAATTGTAAACGAATTAATTAAAAAAGTAATTTTTGATGAAAAATATAAAAACAAACTTATTTTTGATGGATATCCTAGATCATTAGAGCAAGCTAAAAATTTAGAAACTATTTTAAAAAGTTCAAATCAAAAGATTGATTATATTTTTTTTCTTAATGTCCAAAAAGAAGTAATAATTAAACGAGTTGAAAAAAGAAAAACTTTAGAAAAAAGATCTGATGATGACTCAAATATTATTCTAAAAAGATATGATACCTATATGGATATGACACGCCCCGTTTTAGATTTCTATTCCAAAAATTCAAACTTTTATGAAATAGATGGTGCGCTTAAAATAGAACAAATAACCGCTAAAATAGATGCTTTTCTTAATGTTTAAGACATTGACTTTGAAAGAACTTCTTATATAAAAGGCTAAATTTATCTCAAAATTATGGCTCGTATTGCAGGAATAAACATCCCACAAAATAAATTAGTTCAAGTAGGGCTAACTTATATTTATGGTATTGGTGATAAATTTTCAAAACAAATTTGCACATCATTAGCAATCCCTAAAGAAAAAAGAGTAAATCAACTTACTGATGATGAAATTTTAAAAATAAGAGAATACATTGATCAAAATTTTAAAGTTGAAGGAGATCTTAGAAGAGATTATTCCCTGAGCATAAAAAGATTAATTGATTTAGCTTGCTATAGAGGTTCGAGACATAGAAAAAAATTACCTGTAAGAGGTCAAAGAACCAGATGTAATGCTCGAACGAGAAAAGGAAAAGCTATTGCGATAGCTGGAAAAAAATTAACACCACTTAAGAAATAAGCATGGCAAAAGCAGAAAAAAAAGATAATAAAGAACTGAGTCAAGATAAGTCGCCAAAAAAAGCTGTCAAAAGTTCTTATTCAAAAAAAAAGAAAACTAAAAAAAATATCTTAAATGGAATTGCATATGTTCAATCAACTTTTAATAATACAATTATTTCAATCGCTGACACTAATGGAAACGTAATTTCATGGGCATCAGCTGGACAAAAAGGTTTTAAAGGTTCTAGAAAATCAACTCCATATGCAGCACAAATAGCTGCTGATGCTGCTGCATCAAAAGCCTTAGAGTTTGGTATGAAAACTTTATCTGTGGAAGTTAAGGGTCCTGGTTCAGGCAGAGAAACAGCATTAAGAGCTCTACAAGCGAGAGGATTTAGAATTTTATCAATTAAAGATACAACACCGATGCCGCATAATGGTACTAGGCCACCAAAAAAAAGGAGAGTTTAATGGATGTAGAAAATGTAAATGTGAAAAATTGGAAATCATTAATCAAACCTGCGAAACTTGATGTTAAAATAAGTGATGATTTAACTCACGCTACAATCATCGCTGAACCATTAGAAAAAGGTTATGGTTTAACACTTGGTAATTCACTTAGAAGAATTTTATTATCCTCAATCAGAGGAGCAGCAGTGACCTCAATTCAAATTGATGGTGTACTTCATGAGTTTACATCTATCAAAGGTGTAAGAGAAGATGTTACTGATATTGTATTAAATGTTAAATCTCTGGCATTAAAATGTGCTGCTGAGGGAACAAAAAAACTAGTATTAGATGCCAAAGGACCTGGTGAAATAAAAGCATCTGACATCGCATCAGTTCCTGATGTTGAAATTTTGAATCCTGACTTAGTTATTTGTAATTTAGATGAAAATACTCACTTCCATATGGAAATGAATGTTAATACTGGAAAAGGTTATGTTCCAGCTGATTTAAATAAACCTGAGGAACCACCTTTAGGTTTAATTGCAATTGACTCATTATATAGTCCCGTTAAAAAAGTTTCTTATTCAGTAAGTACCGCAAGAGAAGGTAAGGCTTTAGATTACGATAAATTAACAATGGAAGTTGAGACAAACGGATCAATTTCTGCTGAAGATGCAGTTGCTTATTCTGCTAGAATTTTTCAAGATCAATTAAAAATGTTTATTAATTTTGATGAACCTGTGGAAGCTCCAGTTAAAGAAGTTTCAACAGAGCCTGAATTTAATAAAAATTTATTAAGAAAAGTAGACGAGCTTGAATTATCTGTTAGATCAATGAATTGTCTTAAAAATGATAATATAATTTATATTGGTGATTTAGTTCAAAAATCTGAGGGCGAGATGTTAAGAACCCCAAATTTTGGAAGAAAATCATTAAATGAAATTAAAGAAGTTTTAACTGGTATGTCTCTTTATTTAGGTATGGAAATTCCAAATTGGCCACCAGATAATATCGCAGAAATGTCTAAAAAATTGGAGGAAAGTATCTAATGAGACATGGAATGGCAAATAAGAAGTTAAACAGAACTTGTGAACACCGAAAAGCGCTGCTTAAAAATATGCTTAATTCCTTAATAAAGTATGAGCAAATTAAAACAACCTTACCAAAAGCAAAATTTTTAAAGCCTCAGGCTGATAAAATAATCACATTAGGTAAAAAAGATAGTTTGCATAATACTAAAATTTTGATTTCTCAATTGCAGGATATTAAGTCAGCCAATAAAGTTAAAAAAACCTTATCTAAAAGATACGAAAAAAGAGCTGGTGGTTATACAAGAATTATTAAAGCAGGTTTTAGATATGGAGATAATGCGCCTATGGCTATAATTGAATTTGTTGATAGAGACGTTCAAGCCAAAAGAGTTGATAAAAAAAAGAAAGATCCAGCAAAAGAAGTTGAAAAAAAAGAAGATAAGAAAGCTGCCACAGCATAAATAAAAGCCTTAAATATTCATGATTAGAAGTTTTATCGTTGAGTCAACGTGTAATAACATGCGTATTGATAGATGGTTAAGAAATAAATTAGGAAAAGTACCACAAAGTCTTATTGAAAAGAGTTTAAGGTTAGGAAAAATTAAAATAAACAAAAAAAAAATAAAAAGCTCTTTTAAGATTAAAACAAATGATAAAATAGAACTCTTCAATTTTGATTTTAAAGAAAAAATTAAACACGAAAAAAAACAATTCAATCCATCCATTGAGATAATAAAATCTAACGAAGATCTGATCATAGATAACAATGAGGATTTTATAGTCTTAAATAAAAGTGCAGGAATATCAGTTCAAGGTGGAACAAAGTCAAAAAAAAATCTTGTAGATATATTTGCAAAAAGTGAAATATTTCAAGGAACAAAACCATTTTCTGTTCATAGACTAGACAAAGATACCTCAGGTGTTTTTATTATTGCTAAAAATAGACGAACAGCTCAACTATTGACCTCTCTATTTAGATTAAGAAAAGTACACAAAACTTATTTGGCAATATGCAACGGAGAAATCGAAAAAGACTCAGGTGAATGGAATGATGATTTGATAAGGTACGACAATGGAAAAAAGATTACAGAAAAAGCTAAAACAATTTTTAAAGTGATAGATAAAAATACCAATGCTAGTTTAGTAGAAATGAAACCAATCACAGGAAGAAAACATCAATTGCGAAAACAATTATTTAACATAGGGCATTCAATTTTTGGTGATAAAAAATATAATTCATCTATTTCTTCGAAAGGCATAAATAAAGATTTAATGCTTCATTCCTATCAGATAAAATTTATGATTAATGAAAAAAAATATACTTACAAAGCCTTATTACCAGATTATTTTAATAAGTTGTTAAAAACTAAAAGATTAAATTTTTCAAATTAGTTTTAAATATTTCTATTAGCTTATTTTCTAATTCGTCATAATTTTGATCTTTAATTTGTTTGAGATTAGTAATACCCTTATCTTTAATCCCACAAGGAATAATCGCGTCATATTTTTTTAAATCGTTATTAATATTGATAGAAAAACCATGATAAGCTATCCATTTACTTACCCTGACCCCAATTGCAGCAACTTTTTTTATGGTTGAATTATCATTGTACCAAATACCAATATTTTTTTTATCAGCAAATGTTTCTATGTCATAGAGGTTTAAGGTTTCAATAATTGATTTTTCAATTACAGATATGAATTTTCTAATATCTTTTTTACCTTTCTTTAAATCAATTACAAAATAACAAATGAGTTGCCCTGGTCCATGATAAGTTATTTTACCACCTCTATTAGTTTTTATAATATTTATAGATTTATCTATTATCTCATTTTCATTATAGCTTGTTCCCGATGTATAGATATGATCGTGTTCTAAAACCCAAATCAAATCATCTACTTTTTTTAGATCGATATCTTTAAGTCGATCTTCCATAAATGATATAGCGTCCTCATATTTTACTGGATTTTGGGACTTTTTAATTTCTACAGGCATTTAAAAATTGTATTCTTTTCATTTTGTATTAAAAGATCCGTCTAAATAATAGGTGTATTTATGACTTTAATAAAAAAAATTAAAGATAAAAAAGTCAATTTTGAATTTAATAAGGAATATATAAAAGTTGTAACAGACAAAATTACCTCAAATGATGCATCTTTTATAACTAGATCTTTTGAGGAAATGCATCCTGCTGATGCTGCAGATATTATTGAACATTTAAGTGAAAATGACAGAGAAAGTTTAATTAAATTAAATAATTTTAAGATTGACCCAGAAGTATTTGTTGAATTAAACGAGTCTGTTCAATCAGAAATAATTAAATATCTTTCCTCAGATGCAATTGTTAGGATTTTAAAAAATTTAGAGTCTGATGACGCCATAGCTATTTTAGAGAATGTTGAAGAAAAAGATAAGAATTCAATATTAAGTTTATTACCCCCAAAAGATCGATTTGCCTTATTAGAAGGTCTTAGTTATCCAGAGGATAGTGCTGCTAGGATAATGCAAAGAGAATTTACAGCAATCCCAAGTAACTGGTCGGTAGGACAAACTATTGATTATTTAAGAGAGAATAAAGACTTACCAGAAGAATTTTTAGAAATTTACATTGTTGATGAAAATTTTAAACCTATTGGTGCTGTACCATCCTCTAAAGTATTAAGAACACCTAGAGAAACAAAAATGTCTTCAATTATGGATGATTCAATTTTTTTAGTTCCAGTGGATATGGATAGAGAAGAAGTTGGTAATTCATTTGAAAATTACAATTTAAACTCAGCTTGTGTTGTAGATAAGAATAATAAACTTGTAGGAATGATAACTTCCGATGATGTATTAACAGTTTTAAAAGAAGAGGCTGAGGAAGATGCTTTAAGATTAGCTGGTGTTGGTGACGAAGAAATTACAGATGGTGTTATCACAAAAACTAAAAGACGATTTAACTGGTTACTATTAAACCTATTCACAGCATTTCTGGCTACTTATTGTATAAGTTTGTTTGGTGCAACAATTGAACAAATGGTTGTCTTGGCATTTTTAATGCCAATAGTTGCATCGATGGGTGGTAATGCAGGTATGCAAACTTTAGCAGTTACTGTTAGAACTTTAGCAACAAATGATTTAACAAAAAATAACTTTAATCAAAACATTATTAAGGAATTTAATATTGGTATTCTTAATGGAATAATTTTTGCTATTATAAGTTCTTTTATCGTCCAAGTATGGTTTCAAGATTACCAATTATCATTAATAATATCGATCTCAATGATATTGACAATGGTAGTGGCAGGTTTATTTGGAATACTTGTTCCAGTCACGTTAAAAAAGATGAAAATTGATCCAGCTATTGCCTCTAGTGTTTTCGTAACAACAATAACTGATGTAATAGGTTTTGTTTCTTTTTTAGGCGTTGGGGCTTACTTTTTATAGAACTTTAAAAATTATCAATCAACCTTACATTTTTAATATAAAAAGATACAAAAATTTTTGAATTTTTTAATTTATTAGAAATTTTAAGATTCTTAATATTTCTTAATTCAAGATATTCAATCTTAACATTTTGTAATTTATTAATTACATTTTCAGATTTATTAAGTGCTTTTTTAATATTTGATTCCTTATTTAACTTTCTTTTAAGTTTCATAATATTGGTAATTAATTTTGCAGCCAAATTTTTTTCACGTTTTGGTAATAATGAATTTCTGGAAGATAATGCTAATTTGTTTCTTTCTCTAATTGTTCTACATTCTATTATTTTTGAAGAGTGTTTTCTTAAATATTTTTTTAAAAGATATAATTGTTGAAAATCTTTCTCTCCCATAAAAATTTTTTGAGGTTTGATGTTTTCAATTAGCCGTTCCATTACATCAATTACACCCTCGAAATGTCCTTTTCTGTACTTAGCACATAATATCCTGTCTTTTTTTGAAATTATAATCTTAGAGGATCTCTTTACTCTATAAATTTCCTTAGCACTTGGTAAATATACATAATTTACTTTAAGTCTTTTTAAAATCGATAAGTCCTTCTTTCTATTTCTTGGATATTTCTTAAAATCATTTTTATTATTAAATTGTTTTGGATTTACAAATATACTTACAATAGTTTTATTACATTTTTTTTTGGATTGTTTAATTAACGATATATGGCCTTTGTGAAGACTTCCCATGGTAGGTACAAAACCTAGATTAGACACATTTTCTAATGCCTCATTTAAATCATTATTATTTAATAAAATTTTCATTTGTATAAAACTTTTTAATAAGTAAAACATTTAAATGATTAAACAAGCAATTATTCCTTTAGCTGGTTTGGGTACACGTTTACTTCCATTAACCAGTGTATTTCCAAAAGAACTTTTACCTATTAATGGTAAACCAGGAATTGAATACATTCTAGATGAATGCATTGATGCAGGTATTAAAGAGGTTATTTTTATAATTTCAAAAAAGAAGAAAATGATAAAGACTTATTTTTATAATGATAATTTTTATAAAAAAATTATTAAAAAAAAAAAAGATAAAAGGATTAAGGAAGAATACAAAAAAATTTTAAAATATAAAAAAATGATAAAATTTGTTTATCAAAACAAACCACTTGGCACTGGAGATGCCGTTTTAAAAACAAAAAAATTCATAAAAAATAATTTTTTTTTAATGTTGTTACCAGATGATCTTATTATTAAAAGAAATTGCTCTAAATCAATGATAAAAATTCATAAAAAATACAACGCATCTGTTATGGCTAGCATGAATGTTAAAAAGAATAATGTTTCGAGATGGGGAATTTTTAAGTTAAAAACTAAAATAAATAAGAATAATTATTTGATCTCAGATGTAATTGAAAAACCTTCTGTAAAAAAAGCACCATCTAATAAAGCAGTGATTGGAAGATATATTTTACCTAGAGAAATTTTTTCAAAATTACTTAAACAAAAACCAGGTAAAGGAGGAGAGATACATATTACAGATGCTATCCAAACATTAATTCAAAATGATAAAAAATTCATTGCTCATAATTTTTCTGGAAAATATCTTGATTGTGGAAGCATGAGTGGTTACATCAAATCAACTTTAGAGATAGCTAAATCATGAAATTGTGTATGATTGGTACTGGTTATGTAGGTTTAGTAAGTGGAGTATGTTTTGCTGATTTAGGAAATGAAGTAATTTGTGTAGATAATAATGTTGACAAAATAAATTTACTAAAAAAAGGAGAGATTCCAATCTATGAACCTGGTTTATCAGAATTAGTAATAAAGAATTTTAAAAATAAAAAATTAAATTTTTCTACAGATTTAAAAAAATCAATTAAAGACTCAGACATAATTTTCATTTGTGTTGGTACACCAACAAAAAAAGGTGGTAGTTCAGCAGATTTAAGTCAAATTTACAAAGTTTCTAAAGAAATAAGTTCTTCAATTAATAGATTTAAAATTATCATAACAAAATCAACAGTCCCCGTGACGACAGGAGATGAAATTGAAAAAATATTATCTAAAAAAAATAGTAAAAAGAAATTTTCTGTTGTTTCAAATCCTGAATTTCTAAGAGAAGGAGAAGCAATAAGAGATTTTGTTTATCCTGATCGTGTCGTTATTGGAACTAATGATAAAAAAGTAGGTAGAATTTTGAAAAATCTTTATAGCCCACTTATTTCTAAGGGTGCTTATTATTTACAAACTTCTAGAAGAGCCGCCGAGTTGATTAAATATGCCTCGAATGCTTTTTTGGCAACAAAGATTACTTTTATAAATGAAATAGCTAATTTATGTGAAAAAACTAACATTAATGTTGAGGATATATCAATAGGTATGGGATTAGATAAAAGAATAGGCAGTCGATTTCTTAGAGCAGGACCTGCTTATGGTGGATCTTGTTTTCCTAAAGATACAAAAGCCATTATTACAACAGCAGATAAATTTAAAACAAATTTATCAGTGGTTAAATCAGTGATTAAATCAAATGAAAATAGATCTAAAATTTTATTAGATAGAATTAATAGAATCTTAAATAGGAAAATTAAAAATAAAATAATTACTTTTTTAGGTGTTACATTTAAAGCCAATACAGATGATATGAGAGATTCCTCAAGTTTAAAAATGATACCATGGTTATCAAAAAAAGGAGCAACTATAAAATATTTTGATCCAACTGGTTATAAAACTGAATTTATGAAGTTTAAAAATGTAATTAATAAGACTTCAATAAAAGATGCTGTTCATGGGGCTGATCTTGTAATTATTCATACTGAATGGAATGATTTTAAATCAATTAATTTTAAAAGTTTAGTTAAAGGTAAGAAGTTCATGATTTTTGATATGAGAAATATATATTCTTCATCAAAGATTAAAGACCAAGGATTTAAATATTACAGCGTTGGAAAGTAATAATCTAATTTAACTCAAATATTGCATCTACTTCAACCGAAACACCTAATGGTAAACTATTTGTGCTTACAGCAGCTCTAGTATGCATACCTGCGTCTCCAAAAATTGAAGCTATCAAATCAGATGCGCCATTTATTACTTTAGGTTGATCAATAAAGTCATTTGTTGAATTTACAAATCCTGTTAATTTCACACATGATTTTATTTTTGATAAATCATTGTCGCAGGCTTTTTTAACTTGGGCAATAATACTTAAAGCGCATCTCTTAGCAGCATTGTAACCAGCCGTGACATCCAATTCTTTACCAACTTTTCCTTTAATTAATTCACCATTATCATCAATAGAAATTTGTCCTGATATGAATAACATTTTTCCTGTAATTTTTGTTGCAACATAATTACCAACTGGTGCTTTCGCTTCAGGAAGCTGTATATTAAGTTCTTTAATTTTATCTTCAAAGTTCATTATCAATTAATTTTTTTTGATTTTAGTTTTAACTTTATTAAATATTTTCTTTGTACCTTCTTTAATTTGATTTGTTTTTTTTATAGATCCTTCTTTAACTTGATTTTTCTTTTTGACAGCACCTTCTTTAATATTTTTGGCTGTACATGCTAAATACTCTTTCGAAAGTTTTTTCATCCCAGAACATTTATGTTCATAAGCAATTAGTATATTTGTGGAAAATAAATAAAATATTGAAATTATAAATATTTTTTTCATTTTTTTTTCTTACCTTTTGATTTTTTACTTTTATCGTATTCTTTTCTTTTCTCAATCAATATTAAAGCTTCTTCCATAGTTAATTCAGTGGGGTCTTTTTCCTCAGGAATAGTTGCATTGAGTGATTTATATTTTATATAAGGCCCATACTGACCCTTCATGACTCTAACAGGTTTTTTATCCTCAGGATGTTCTCCCAAATCTTTTATCATAGAAGAGGACATTCGACCAGGTTTAGCCTCAGCTATTAATGTTATTGCTCTATTTAAACCTATGGAAAATATTTCCTCTACATTTTCTATTCTTGCTGATTTATTTTCACATTTTAAGTAAGGACCAAATCTTCCAACGTTTAAAGTAATTTCCTTTTGATTATCTGGATTTATTCCCAAAGATTTAGGTAGCGAACATAAAAATTGAGCTTTTTCCAAATTAATACTCTCTAATTCTAATCCTTTTGGTATTGAAACATTTTTTAAAAGTTCATTTACATCTAACTTTAATTTTTTAGTTTTTTTCTTTTTCTTACTATTTTTTTCAACTTCTAAATCAGAGGGGATTTTCTCGTATTGAAGGTAGGGGCCGAATCTTCCATTTTTCAAATATATATCATTTCCATTTTCATGTTTTCCTATAAATTTTGGTTCAGCTAATTGTGCTTGAGCAGCAGCTTTTGCTTTAGATAAGGGTCTTGTAAATTTACATTCTGGATAATTTGAACACCCAATAAAAGCGCCACCTCTGAAACTATTCTTTAAACTAAGTGTTCCAGAACTACATAATTGACATTTTCTTACTACATTACCCTCATTATCCTTATCAAAAATTAATTCACCTAGACTATCATTGAGTAAATCCAACACCTCTCTAGTTCTTTTTTCTTTTACTTCCGAAACATTATTATTGAAGTCTTTCCAAAAAAGTTCCAAAACTTTAATCCAACTTTCTTTCCCAGTAGTGATCTCATCAAGTTGATCTTCTAATCCTGCTGTAAAGTTGTAATCTACATATTTTGAGAATAATTTTTCTAAAAAGGCTGAAATTAATTTACCTCTATCTGTAGGAAAAAATCTTTTATTCAATATTTCTGCATAACCTCGATTAGCAATAGTAGAAATAATACTTGCATACGTAGAAGGCCTCCCGATACCTAGCTCTTCAAGCTTTTTAACTAAACTAGCTTCAGAATATCTTGGTGGTGGTTGTGTATAATGCTGTTCATCTATTAGCGCCTCAATATTAATAGGTCCTTTAGACACAGCAGGTAAAATATTTTCATCATCATCTTTGCTTTGATTATTATAAATCTTTAAGAAACCATCAAATTTTAAAACTGATCCACTGGCTTTACAAATTGTATCATTATTATCTGACGTTATTGTGATAGTATTTCTATCAAATTTGGCTGACTCCATCTGAGAAGATAAAGCTCTACTCCAGATAAGATCATAAAGTTTATTTTGATCTGCACTTAGATATTTTTTAACGCTTTCAGGAGTTCTTATAATATCAGTAGGTCTGATTGCTTCGTGAGCTTCTTGCGCATTTTTAGCTTTTTTGCCTGAATAATTCAAAACATCTTTAGGCAAGTATTCATTACCAATTTCTTTTTGGATATAATTTCTGAAACTTGTAACAGCATCTTTAGATAAATTAGTTCCATCAGTTCTCATATAAGTAATTAAGCCAATTGTTTCACCTTCCATTTCTATACCTTGATAAAGTTTTTGGGCAATTTGCATTGTTCTAGATGCACCAAAACCTAGTCGACTTGATGCGGTTTGTTGAAGAGTTGAAGTTGTAAATGGTCCAGAGGGATTACGATTTACTATTTTGCTGGAAATGTCAGTTATACTAAATTTTTTTTTATTAATACTTGATATGGCTTTATTTATCTCTTCTTTATTTCTAAATGAAAATTTTTCAATTTTATTGTTGTCAAGTTGACTAATACTAGCAGTGAAATTTTGATTTGCAGTATCAGCAAATTTAATACTTAAAGTCCAAAATTCCTCAGGTTTAAAAGACTCAATTGCATGTTCTCTCTCAGTAATTAATTTTAAAGCAACAGATTGAACTCTTCCTGCAGATTTTGAACCTGGGAGTTTCGTCCAGAGGATCGGGGATATATTAAAACCAACCAAGTAGTCCAAGGCTCTTCTAGCCATATACGCATCGACTAGTAATGGCTCAATTTGCCTAGGATTTTCAATTCCTTGAATAACAGCTTTTTTGGTTATTTCATTAAATACAACTCGTTCAATTTCTTTATCTTTTAAAAGTTTTTTTTCATTCAAATATTCTTTGACATGCCAAGCAATTGCCTCACCTTCACGATCAGGGTCAGTTGCTAATATAATTTTAGATGAGTCTTTAGCCGCATCAGTTATTTCTTTTAAATATTTTTTTGAAAAACTATCAACTTCCCATTCCATTTTAAAATCTTGATCTGGATTAACAGAACCATTTTTTGACGGCAAATCTCTTATATGACCATAACTTGCTAAAACTTTATAATTATCACCTAGGTATTTATTTATAGTTTTTGCTTTAGCAGGACTTTCTACAATGACCAAATTCATAAACTACAAACTACTCAAAAGCTTTAGATAGTCAATTTAATAAATTTTTGTCTTAGTTTCTTCTTTATTTATCAATCTTTTAATATTTTCCCTGTGAGTAAAAAAAATCAAGATAAACATGATCGTAAAAAAAATTGCCTGATTAAACTGAATAGAAATTATTAGATAGATTGGTATAGATATTGAAGCTACTAAAGATGATAGAGATGAAAATTTAGAAATAAAAAAAGTTACAAACCAACATATAGAAAATATAATTCCAAAATATAAATTTATAGCAAATAAAATACCGACATAGGTAGCAACGCCTTTGCCACCTTTAAACTTAAGCCAAATTGGAAATACATGACCTAAAAAGGCACATAAAGATGTAATATATAAAAAATCTTGGTAGAAAATTTTTACATAAATAACTGGAATAATTGCTTTTAAAATATCTAATGCTAACGTGAAATAACCAATACTTTTGTTACCAGTTCTTAAAGCATTAGTAGCTCCAATATTACCAGATCCGATTTCTCTTATATCTTTTTTTAAAAATATCTTTGTAAGTATATATCCAAAAGGTATCGAGCCCATGAGGTATGAAATGATACCTATCAAAAAAATATCCATACTAAAGCTTAAATAATTCTTTTCCTTTTACAAATGTATTCGTAACCTTACCTTGGAGTTTTTTGTCTTCAATTGAGGTATTTTTTGATTTTGAAACCAATTTTTCTTTTTTTACAATCCATGGTTTACTTATATCTACAACACAAAAATCTGCATCATTGCCAATGGAGAGGTTACCTTTATCTATTTTGAGAATTTTTGCAGGATTTGAAGTAAGCGCTTTAATTAATGTTTCTAATTTTAAAGATCCATTGTGATATAACTCTAAACTTAAAGATAATAGAGTTTCTATACCTGATGCGCCTGTTGCAGCTTGAGAAAATGTTAATCTCTTTGACTCTTCATCTTCAGGTTTGTGATCTGAAACAATTACATCTATTAATCCATCCTTTAATCCTTCCACTAGAGCAATTCTATCTTCCTCACGCCTCAAAGGTGGAGATAGTTTTAAAAAAGTTCTAAAATCACCAATATCATTTTCATTTAAAGAGAGATTATTTATCGAAACACCGGATGTGAATTTTACAATTTCTTTCCTATGTTTGATCACTTCAATAGATTTGTGCGATGATAATTGAGAAATATGATATCTGCATTTTACTTTTTCAAGTAAAGTAAGATCTCTTTCAATCAAAATTCTTTCTGCGATCTCAGGAATACCTGATAATCCTAATTTAGATGCGATAATGCCTGAATTTATCATCCCATTTTTTGCAAGTTCATAATCTTCTGCATGTTGCATTATTAAACAGCCAATATCTTTTGCAGAATTCATTATCCGAGACATTAATCTGGGATTTTGAATAGTTTTAATGCCATCAGTAAATGCTATTATACCTTTACTTTGCAGAAGACCAAATTCTGTCATATTGCTTCCTTCAATATTTTTTGTAAGTGATGCACACGGAAAAATGTTTATTCGAGATTTATCTCTTCCTCTTCTTTTTAGAAAATCGACTATAGATACGTTGTCTATTATCGGATCAGTATTTGGCATTGTTACCACAGAAGTTACGCCACCAGCTAAAGCAGCATTACTTAAGGTTCTAAAATTTTCTTTATATTCATAGCCTGGTTCACCTACAAATACTCTCATGTCAACTAAACCTGGAAATATATATTTCCCCTTTAAGTCAATTGGTTTTTCTCTAGTAGGAAGATTATTTGTATTAACTTTTTTTCCTACCGCTTCTATTTTTCCTTCTTCAGAGATTATAAGACCACCTGTCTCGTTAATTGAATTATGTGGGTCAATTATATTTGCGTTTATAAAATATTGTTTTTTCATTTAAGTACAAAAAATCTTTAAACAGGCCATTCTTACCGCAACTCCTAGTTCTACTTGTTCTTTAATTACGCTTTTATTGATATCATCAGCTAAATTAGTATCTATCTCAATACCTCTATTCATTGGACCTGGGTGCATGATTAATGCATCAGCTTTTGCATGTTCTAATTTATCTGGTGTAAGGCCATAATATTCATAATACTCTCTGTTAGATGAGAGATAAGAACTTGTCATTCTTTCATTTTGTAATCTTAACATCATTACAATATCACAATCTTTTAATCCTTTTTTCATATCGGTGAATGTATTGACACCAAATTTTTCTATTTCCTTCGGCATCAAATTTGTGGGAGCAATTATATTTACTTCTGCTCCTAACATATTCAGTAAATAAATATTAGATCGTGCAACTCTTGAATGTAGGATATCTCCACAGATGGCAATTCTTAAACCTTCAATTTTTTTTTTTCGATTTATAATT
This sequence comes from uncultured Pelagibacteraceae bacterium, assembly GCA_902616875.1. GTDB lineage: Bacteria > Pseudomonadota > Alphaproteobacteria > Pelagibacterales > Pelagibacteraceae > Pelagibacter. The sequence continues at coordinate 4,676 of CACMUH010000010.1, read as the reverse complement.
GTCAGAGCATCTAATAAAGCTTGAGTAGGGTGCTCTCTTCTTCCATCTCCAGCATTTAAAACTGCACAATTAACTTTTTGAGAAAGTAGATTACATGCGCCTGAGTCTTGGTGTCTTATTACAATAATGTCAGGATGCATAGCATTTAGTGTCATTGCTGTATCAATAAGAGTTTCACCTTTTTTAATTGCAGAATTACTTATATTCATTGACATCACATCAGCTCCAAGTCTTTTTCCTGCTAATTCAAATGAACTTTGCGTTCTTGTTGAGGGCTCAAAAAATAAATTGATCTGTGTTTTTCCTCTTAGTGCATCAATTTTTTTATTTTTGCTTTGGTTTACTTTTATAAAATCGTGAGCTTCATCAAGTATTAGATTAACATCATTTATAGATAAATCTTGGATACCTAACAGATGTTTTTGGGAAATTTTAATAGCTTTATTTGTTTTAATTGCCATTAAAACCAACTCTATAGCTATAAAGTTGTATAATAGCAAGTATTAATTGTTCAAAAAATCTATTGCTCCTTGCAATATAAAGGCAGCAGCATTTTCATCAATTTTTTTTTCTCTTTTACTCACATTAACATCTAATTGACTGGAAAGATTAAATGCACCAACAGTTGATAGTCTCTCATCCCATAAACAAATTGGAATATCAATGTTTTTTTCAATATACGTAGAAACATCTTTTACTGATTGAGAAGATTTGCCAGAAGAGCCATCCATATTTAAGGGGTTCCCTATTATGATTCCCTTTATGTTGTTTTCGATGATTATTGATTTAAGTTGATCTATGAGGTTTTGAGAGGATTTTTTTTCTATAGTTATAAATGGTGTGGCAATTAATTGTTTTTCGTCACAAATTGAAACTCCTATTCTTTTTGAACCAAGGTCTAAGCCTATCAATCTGCACTTATCTAAGTGATTTTTTTTAAATTCCTCTAACGTGATCATATTGTATATTTTTAACTTAAATGATAGTTTGCGTCATACCTAAATAGCATATGAGTATAGATCTTAAAACAATAAAACATATATCTAAATTATCAAGAATTTCTGTTGATGAAAAAAGGGCAGAAAAATTAGCTGATGATTTGAATTCAATTTTTGAATTTATTGAAAAGCTCAATGAATTAAAAACAGATGATGTAAAACCATTAACGTCAATAGCCGAAACAACTTTAAAATTCAGATCTGATGAGATCAAAAGTAAAAATATTAGAGAACAAATAATTAAAAACTCTCCTGAAGATAATGAGGATTATTTTGTTGTACCAAAGGTAATTGAATAATGTCAGACATTACAAAACAATCTTTAACAGAATTAGTAGAGAATATTAAAAATAAGAAACTTTCTTCAACAGATGTGACCAAAGCATTTATTCAAAGGTCTGAAAAGTCTAGTGAGTTAAATACTTATATCACAGATGATTTTGCAGCTGCTTTAGATAAAGCAAAAAAATTTGATCAGAACCCAAATTTAGATTTAAAATTACCTGGTATACCTATGGCAGTTAAGGATTTATTCTGTACAAAAAATGTTAAAACAACTGCTGGTAGTAAAATTTTAAATAATTTTGTACCAACTTATGAGTCTACAGTTACTGAAAATATTTGGAATGAAGGTGCAATACTTCTGGGTAAATTAAATTGTGATGAGTTTGCAATGGGTTCATCTAATGAGACAAGTCATTTTGGAAACGTACAAAATCCTATTGATAAGAATTTAGTCCCCGGTGGTTCATCGGGTGGTTCAGCATCAGCAGTTGCTGGACAATTAACTCCAATCACAATTGGTACTGATACTGGAGGATCAATTAGACAGCCAGCTTCATTTACTGGAATTGTAGGTTTAAAACCAACATATGGAAGTTGCTCACGATATGGGATAGTTGCTTTTGCTTCCTCATTAGATCAGGCAGGACCAATGGCCCAAAATGTAAAAGATTGTGCTTTATTGCAAGAAGTAATCAGTACATATGATTCAAAAGATTCTACTTCAATTAATTTTAAAAGAAATCATTATAGCAAGGAACTTACAAAAAATATAAAAGGAAAAAAAATTGGAATTCCAAAAGAATACAGAGTTGATGGTATGCCTAAAGAAATAGAGGACCTTTGGCAAAAAGGTATTCAGTACGTAAAAGATTGTGGTGCTGAAACAATCGACATATCACTTCCACATACAAGTTATGCTTTACCAACGTATTATATTGTTGCTCCAGCAGAGGCATCTTCTAATTTAGCAAGATATGATGGTGTAAAGTATGGATACAGAGCCAAAGGTGAAAATTTAATTGATATGTATGAAAAAACTAGATCTGAAGGCTTTGGTGCAGAAGTTCAAAGAAGAATTATGATTGGAACTTATGTATTATCATCTGGTTATTATGATGCATACTATCTTAAAGCTCAAAAAGTGAGAAAACTAATCAAAAATGATTTTGATGAAGCATATAAGAAAGTTGATGCAATTTTAACTCCATCAACACCTAGCTCAGCTTTTAAAATAGGTGAAAAAACAAATGATCCAGTTTCGATGTATTTAAATGATATATTTACAGTACCAGTTAATTTGGCAGGCCTGCCTGGTATATCAATTCCTGCAGGACACGATACTAAAGGTTATCCTCTGGGTTTACAAATAATCGGTAAAGCTTTTGATGAACAAAATATATTAAACATAGCTTTTGCTATGGAGGAGAAAATAAATTTTAAAAACAAAATTACTGATTGGTGGATTAAGTGAATAAGAAAAACACAGAATATTTGATTAATCGGAAAGATAATCAATATGAAGTTGTAATTGGATTAGAGGTACATGCTCAAGTATTATCTGAGTCAAAACTATTTTCTTCCTCATCAACTAAATTTGGTGCTGAACCAAATACACAAGTAAGTTTAGTTGACGCTGCGTTTCCAGGAATGCTACCTGTAATAAATGAATTTTGTATTAAACAAGCTATTAAAACTGGCATTGGTCTTAATGCAAAAATTAATAAACGCTCTGTATTTGATAGAAAAAATTATTTTTATGCTGATTTACCTCAGGGATATCAAATATCACAATTTAAAGATCCAATAGTAGGTGAGGGCAAAGTTATTTTGGATATGCCTAATGGTCAAAAAGAAGTAGGCATAGAAAGATTACATCTAGAACAAGATGCTGGAAAAAGTATTCATGATCTTGACCCACAAAATACTTTTGTAGATTTAAATAGATCAGGGGTAGCTTTAATGGAAATAGTGAGCAAGCCTGATTTAAGATCCCCAGATGAGGTTAATGCTTACATTAAAAAATTACGATCTATAATGAGGTACCTAGGAACTTGTGACGGAAATATGCAAGAAGGCTCTTTAAGAGCGGATGTGAATGTTTCTGTAAGACCTAAAGGGTCAAAAGAATTTGGCACTCGATGTGAAATTAAAAATGTTAATTCAATTAAGTTTATGCAAATGGCAATAGAATATGAGGCTAATCGGCAAGTTGATTTAATAGAAGAGGGCAAAACTATTGATCAAGAAACCAGACTTTTTGATACGAAGAAAAATGAGACAAGATCAATGAGATCAAAAGAAGATGCTCATGATTACAGATATTTTCCTGATCCTGATTTATTACCTTTAGAGGTATCGGAAAAATTTATTGAAGAACTTAAAAATGATATTCCAGAGCTTCCAGATGATAAAAAGAAAAGATTTATTGAAGAGTTTAAATTGTCTCCCTATGAAGCCAATATTTTAGTGTCTGATATTGATACTGCAAAATACTTTGAAGAAGTTGTAGCTAAAATGGGCAAGAACAAAGATATTAAGTTAGCAGTCAATTGGATTACAGGAGAACTATTTGCTATTTTAAATAGCAAAGGTTTAGAAATTTCTCAAAGTCCAGTGAGTGCCAAGAACTTCGCCATATTGATAAATCTAATTAAGAATGGAACTATTTCTGGAAAAATAGCAAAAACTGTTTTTGAATTAATGATTGATGGAGACAAAGATCCACAAAAAATTGTTGAGGAAAAAGGATTAAAGCAACAAAGTGATCCAAAAGCTTTAGAAGCTTTAATTGACAAAATAATTAATGAGAATAGAGAAAAAGCTATTGAATATAAACAAGGTAAAGAAAAATTATTTGGTTTTTTTGTTGGTCAGGCAATGAAAGCATCTGGTGGAAAAGCAAATCCTCAATTGATCAATGAGATCTTGAAGAAAAAATTATAAGGTTATGGGTTCAGACCTTAATATCACAAAACATTTACAAGATTACATACTAAAGAATGGTTTGAAACTACATCCAATTCAAAAAGAAATAATAGACTATAATTTATCACTTGGTGATATTAAAAGAATGCAAATATCTATCTCCCAATGTCAATTTCTACATTTGATTATAAAGATCTCCAAAATTACAAAAGTATTAGAGATAGGAACTTTTACAGGTTTAAGCACGTTGTCTATGGCTTTAGCATTACCAGATGAGGGTAGTATAATTGCTTTAGATAAAAATGAGGAAACAAATAAAATTGCTCAAAATTTTTTTAAAAAAGCTAATCAAAATCACAAAATTAAAACAATAATTAAACCAGCTTTAGAAAGTTTGATGAGTATTAGAAATGAAAAATTTGATTTAGTTTTTATTGATGCTGATAAAATGAATTACCAAAAATATTA
>CACMUH010000009.1:0-46864 GCA_902616875.1 uncultured Pelagibacteraceae bacterium | reverse complement strand
ATATTCATCTTGCCGATCACCTTTTCTTAATGATTTTACCACCTTCCACATCTCTTGTCTTAATTCAACATCTACACCAGCAGTAGGCTCATCTAAAAATAAAATTTTTGGCTCATGAGATAATGCTTTAGCGATTAAAACTCTTCTTTTCATTCCACCTGATAATTTTCGCAAGATTAAATCTTTTTTGTCCCAAAGACTGAGTTGTTTTAAGACTTTTTCAATATGTGTTGGGTCTGGTTTTTTTCCATACAGACCTCTTGAATACGAAACGTTATTAAAAACAGTTTCAAATTGCTCTAAAGTTAATTCCTGAGGAACGAGTCCTATACGTGATCTTGTTTCCCTATAATCTTCAATGATATCAAAGTCTTCAACTATAACTTTTCCTGATGATGGTTTTACAATGCCACAAATAATGCTAATCAAAGTAGTTTTACCTGCACCATTAGGTCCAAGCATCGCAAAAATTTCTCCTTTTTTGATATTGAGGTTTATATTTTTTAAAGCATTAAAGCCATTATCATAAACTTTTGAGAGATTATTAATTACTATTTGATTTTCTGACATTCGGTCAGTTATATAACTATTAATTCACTTAATACAATCAACTAAAATTTGATCTTTTTAGCTTTAAGAACCAATAAAGGTAAAAAAGTTGCGATGATAAAAGACAAAAATAATAATGATTGGGATATAAACGGACTAAATATTTCTTTTGATAACAATATTCCAACTAACAAACTCTTTGAGAAATCTGGTGAAGGAAATAACAAAAATCCAGCTATAAACCCAATAATGATTGATATATTTGCAGTTTTTTCATCAATCTTATTATAAAAACTATAAAAAATAGTTATTACGAAAGCACAACAAAATAAGTCAGCCAGTAAAAACAAATATAAAATATCAAAGCCATAAGATGCAATTGCGAAAGATATTACAGATAAAAATACAATTATATATTTTGAAAAATTTATATAATTAGTCTTTTTTTTAAATTTAAATGTAGCTTTTCCATCGACTATAATTAAACTTGATATTGCATTAATTAAGGTATCTATAGTGGAAATAGTTAATGCTAGACCTAAAATAATAATTACTATTGATAAAAATATTGCTTGTTCATTTAGTAATAAGAAAAAAAAACTTAGATCAGGCCTGATTGATGAATTGAGTGAAAAACCAACAAGTCCTGTAAAACCCATAAAAAAAACAATCGGCACAATTATCAAAAAAGATATAATCAAACTTTTTTTTAAAGTTTCATAATCTTTTGCTGCATAAATACGTTGCCAATTGCCTTGGTGAAATAGATTTGTTGCTGCAACAGCGATAAAAAAAGTTAAACCAGAAGTATAACCAGGCAAATAAGATCCGCTTAAAAGATGTGGGTTTTTTTCTTTTACAAAATGAAATGAAAATTTTGATCCTGTGAAATACAAAATATATATATAAGAAATCAATAATAATGAACCAATGACAAACATTTGAATGTTATCAGTCAATATTGAAGCTTTTAATCCACCATATAAAGTATAAGTTAAAGTACACAATAGTACAATAAAAGCAGTGAGCCAAAGTTCAGTACCTGAAATATAGTTAATCAAAACTGCAACTGCTGTAACTTCAGCACATAAGAAAATAAACATATAAAAAATTGTCATCAGCAAAATAAGTTTAAATAAACTTTTACCAAATTTTTTTCTTAAAAATTCAATGAGCGTGGAACCTTGAGGAAACTCTTTTCTAATTTTTTTTCCAAGAAATATAAAAAAAAACATTGGAAAAGCTGTCCCAAGAGAATATCCAATTACTGCACCTAAACCGCCCCAAGTTGCAGCTGAAGCAGGACCAAAAAGAATCCAAGCTCCTAGCGCAGACGCTGTCAAACTTGTTGTTAATGAGAGAAATCCAATATTTCTATTTGCAGTTAAATAATTTTTTAATCCTTGATAGTTTTTAGAATAATAAATTCCAAATGATAAAAAAATTAAACATATAACAATTACTAAAGATAATGCCGTTGATTGTGTTAAAAAATATGTTTTATCCATCGTTCCCTTTCTGAATTACCGGACAGGTTCATAGGGTTTAATCTCAGTCTGTTAAGACACCCCTTTAAATATACTAATTTATTTTATTGAATTAGAAAAGAGTAAATCAAAATTTCAAAATTAATCTAAATTGATTATAGTTTTATTTTATCAATTTGTGCGTGAGCTTCTTTAATTGATTTTTCATAATCTAGAGCCATTTGATCTGCACTGATTGTCTCAACTTTTTCTATACCAAAGAAATTCAAAATAAATTTCAACCAAGGAGTTAAAAAGTCTTCATTACTATTTAACTTAGTTCCTCCTGATGTAATTACTAAATAAGCTTTTTTATTTTTTAACAAACCTTCTCTTCTACCATTAGGTTTAAATTTAAATGTTTCTCCAATTCTTGCTGCCAAATCTGACCAAGCTTTTAAAGTTGCAGGAGGACCATAATTATAAATTGGTGCTGAAATAATTATAATATCACTCTCTTTGAGTTCTTTTACGAGTTGATTGGAGAGCTCAAACATTTTTTTATGGTTTTCATTTTGATCTTTTTCGTCAATATTCATTCCAGATTCCGTTAAACCACTCACAAAAACCATTTCTTCATTTAAATCTCTATATATAACCTCATCTTCAGGTTTTTTAATTTTTTCTAGTAACTTTTTAGCTAAAGCTCTTGAGGTCGAACCCTCTTTTCTAGCACTTGAGTCAATTTGATAAATCTTCATAAACAATCATCCAAAATTTTGCAAAAAAGGAAATATATTAAGTAAATAATAACCTAATGCTTGTAACTGATTTGTTAAAATTAATAAACCGGTAATTAATAATATTACACCACCAATTTTTGAGATTAAATTAATGTTCTTTTTGAAATTTTTTGAAAAAATTAAAAATTTTTGAATTAAATAACCCGACAAAATAAATGGTAACGCAAGACCTAAAGAATAAAATGATAAAAGTATAATACCTCTATTGATACTCTCTTCTGTTGAGGCAAGTGCTAAGATTGATCCAAGAATAGGGCCTATGCATGGTGTCCAACCAAAAGCAAAAGCCATACCAATCAATATTGGGCTAAAAAAATTAGTATTACTTTTTGTATGAAGTCTTTTTTCATAATTCAAAAATTTTAAATTTATAATTCCAATTAAATGTAAAGATAAAATACAGATTACTAATCCAGCACCAATTCTTAATTCATTTGAATTTTGTAATAACACTTGGCCTAAAAAAGTTGAGGCAGCTCCAAAAATAATAAAAACAATTGAAAAACCAATTGTAAAAAGAATGATAGGAATTAAGTTTATATTTTTTTTTTCTATTAATTCATTGAGTGAAGTACCAGAAATATAAGAGATATAACCAGGTATTAATGGTAATACACATGGGGATAAAAAACTTATCAAACCCGCGCCTAAAGCAATAAAAATTTCTAACATCTAATAAATAAAATTTATATTATTCCTTATAAGGAACAACCTGGTGTTTTTGAGTACCAAGTTTATCTATGCCTAGGACTACTTCCTCCCCACCTTTTAAAAAATGAGGCGGTTTCATGTTCTCTCCAACACCTGGGGGTGTCCCGGTACAACAAATATCACCAGGGTGTAAACTCATACACGAACTCATATAAGAAACTAAAGTTTTAACATCAAAAATCATTTTACTTGTATTTCCAGTTTGCATCCTTTTACCATTTACATCTAAAAACATATTTAAATTTTGATAATCTGGTAATTCATCTGTAGTAACTATAAATGGGCCTATTGGACCGAAAGTATCAAAACCCTTTCCTTTGTCCCAAGTTAGACCTCTATTCTTTTGAAAATCTCTTTCACTAACATCATTAACTAGAAAAAAACCAAGAACATGGTCTAAGGCGTTTTCAATCCTAACATTTGTAGCTTTTTTTCCAATTACAAAACCAATTTCAACTTCCCAATCAGTATGATTAGATCCCTTAGGAACAATGATAGGATCGTTTGGTCCAGTAATACAACTAGTAAATTTTGAGAAAATAATTGGTTCTTTTGGTATTGGCAAATTTTGTTCTTCGGCATGATCTTTAAAATTTAAACCAATACCAATAAATTTTGATGGATTAGAAACGCATGCACCTATTCTAGAACTTGAATCAAGCTTTGGTAAAGTTGAAATATCAGTTTTTTTAATTTTCCCTAAAGTATCAAAATTTAATGTGTCAGGGTTTAAATCATTAATTATTAATGACAAGTCTCGGTAATTGTTTTCACTATCTATGATTGCTGGTTTTTCTTCTCCAACACTGCCTATTCTACATAATTTCATATTTCTCTTCCTAGACTTAAATAATTAGCTCCTTTTGTAGTAAATGAATTTTATCCACTAGTCAATAATTTGTGGTTCTTGCTAATCGAGCTGCACCCCGAACACCGCTTGCATCACCAAATTTGGGTTTTAAAAAAGTCCCCTCAAATTCACCCCCTGCTACAAATTTTTTCATTTTTTGTTTAATTTCATCTAAAAAATTTATTTCGTTAGATACCCCACCTCCGAAAACAAAGACATCTGGATCAATAATATTAACAACAGTAGCTAAAGACATAGCGAGTTGATCTTTATATTTATCAATTAATTTTTCTGCATCTAAATCAAGTTTTCTATGCATCTCAAATATTTTTTGAGCAGATAAATCCTTTTTAAACTCGTTTTTGAACGCTTTAGAAATACCTATACCCGCAACAAAGTTTTCTATTTCCCCAGCTCTTAAATTGGTTTTTTTTATTTGAACACCTTCAATACAAGCGCTCGGTATTTGATTATGCCCCCATTCTCCAGTAATCCCATTAGGTCCATTGACAATTCGTTTATCTATAACTAAACCGCCTCCAACACCAGATCCAAGAATTACCCCAAAAACTATTTTATAATGTTTTCCAGAACCATCTATTGCTTCTGATAAAGCAAAACAGTTTGCATCATTTTCACAATAAATTTCTTTTCCGATCTCACTTCGTAAATCTCTTTGTAAAGGTTTGCCATTAATCCAAAAAGAATTAGGCGCATTCTTAACTAGACCTGTTTGAATAGAATGAATCCCTGGATGACATACACCCACTGGTAATTCTTTACCAGCTTTACGCTCAAGTTCGATAACTATTTTTTTTATTATGGATAGAGTATCTTTGTAATTTTTTGGAACTTCGGTTCTTTCTCTATGATGCTCATTGCCAACATCATCTAATAACACATACTCTATTTTACTTGCCCCAAGATCAATACCAATCTGCATATTTTATCTCATTAATTTATTTATTTCTTTATTAATAAAAAGTTTTGGAATTTTGCATGTTGTACTAAGTCTAATTGGTTTATTTGTTTTAGCAGATTGCATAGTTGATTGTATCAAGTCAAGAACATGCAAAGATACTTCTCCATTGCATCTATGTATCTTTTTTTTATCAATACAATAAGCCATTTCTGCAAGACCAACTCCTCTGTAATTAGCGTTAGTAGGTGACTCATTTGCTCTAGAACTTTGAGTTCTAATATTAATTTTTCCTAAAGGCATACGATTTGTTTTAAATTCTTTCCATGGGCTTCCTAATTTTTTACATAAATATACTGAACCACCAAACATATTAGGATCTGGCACAATCATTGAACCTTTGGTTCCATAAAGTTCAATATGATTTCTTTGATGGGCTATAACATCAAAAGATAAAGTGAGTCTTATAATACTTCCATTTTTAAATATAATTGTTGTAAAATATGTAGTTGGACATTCTACCTTAATTCTTTTTCCCTTTTTGGGACCAATACCAATAGTTCTAAATCGTGAACCTTTCATTAAACTTGCCGCTTTTACCTCTTTTGCTGGACCTAATAAATTTACTAATGCTGTGAGATAATAAGGTCCCATATCAATCACTGGACCGCCTTCTTTTTTTGCAAACCATGGTTCTGGGTCTGGATGATAAGATTGAACCCCTGGAAAAGCAAAAATCGCATTACCTAAATTTACTTTACCGATACTTTTACCTTCTAATAATTCTTTAGATTTTTGATTACCTCCTCCGAGAAAAGTATCTGGGGCATTTCCTAAGTATAATTTCTTTTTTTTTGAGAGCTTAAGTAATTCTTTTCCGTCTTTTAGATTTATTGCTAGTGGTTTTTCTGAATACACATGTTTTCCATTTAACAAAGACTTTTTTGCAATTTGGTAATGAACTTTTGGAGGGGTTAGATTTAATATTATTTCAACCTGTTTATCTTTAAGTAAATTACTTACCGAAACTGCTTTAATTTTGTAAATTTTAGCACATTTCTTAGCTGCTTTTTCTTTAACGTCTGCACATTTAATAATTTTAAAATTTTTGAAATATTTGTGAGCTCTGAAATATGTTTCTGCGATATGACCACAGCCAATTAAGCCAACTTTAAATACTTTGCTCATTAGGGTTATACTCCCTGTCTTTGTTTTGCTTTACCTTCTTTGTGTAATTTTAGAGCTTTTTCGTTTTCCTTAGTTTTGGGAATTTCTAATGTTGGACTTTCCCAATAAGCTGATCCTTCAAGCCATTGATATGAATGAGTTTTGATTGAAATAACGTAAGTTACTTTTGATTTCTTCGCTCTTTTGAAAGCTTCCTCTAATTCACTGATAGAACTTACCTCTTCAGACTTTGCCCCCATACTTTCTGCATGTTTTGCAAAATTTACTTTTACTAAATTTGAAACATTTGAACTCTCAAATAAACAATTAAATTCTTTTCCACCTTTAAATAATTGAAGTCTATTAATGACAGCGTGACCACCATTATCACAGACAATTACAATTAGTTTATTATTAGTTATTACAGATGAATATATATCCGAATTATAAAGTAGATATGATCCATCACCTACAAATGTAATAACTTCTTTGTTTGGATTGGCCATCTTAATTCCTAAAGCTCCAGAAATTTCATAGCTCATACAACTAAAGCCCCACTCTGTTTCATGCGTATTAAGTTCTCTTGGTCTCCAAATTTGAACAACTTCACCTACCAAACCTCCAGCTGCAGTGACAGCGATATCACTTGGATCAGAGTTTCTATAAATTGCACCAACTGCATGAGCATAACTTGGGAGTTTTTGATTAGTTGGTCCACTTTCTTTATCAACATATTCATTCCAAGATTTAAGTTCATCTCTGGATTTTTTATGCCATTCCTCGGATGCTTTCCAATCACCTAAAGCTTGTGATAGTTCATTTAAAGAAACTTTTGCATCTCCAATAATTGATTGTGCCATATGCTTACTAGCATCAAATCTTGCAACATTAATTGATACTAGTGAAAAATTTGGATTTTCAAAATTGGACCATGACCCAGTTGTGAAATCTCCTAACTTAGTTCCAATAGCAATCGCTAAATCAGTTTTTTTTGCAAAGTTGTTTGCTGCTTTTCCTCCTAAACCTCCAATAGGTCCTAAAAAATGAGAATGATCTCTTTTCATAGAAGAATAACCCATTACAGTTTGTGTTACAGGTATATTATGTTTAACTGCAAAAGTAGAAAGTTCCTCCATTGCATCTGAGTAAAAAACACCTCCACCAGAAATTATGATTGGATTTTTTGATTTTTTAATTTTTTCAGCTGCCTCTTTAATTTGAAAATCATCAGGTCTTGGTCTTCGTATATTATGGATTTTTTCTTTAAAAAAATCCTCAGGATAATCAAAAATTTCTCCTTGTATATCCTGACATAAAGATATGCATACTGGACCACAATCAGCTGGGTCTAATAAAACTTGTACAGCTTGGGGAAATGTTTGTAAAATTTGTTCTGGTCTGGTTATTCTATCAAAATATTTTGTAACTGGTTTAAAAGCATCATTTTGAGTAATTCCTGGATTATTAAAATGTTCTACTTGTTGTAAAACTGGATCAGGCATCCTGTTTGCGTAAGTATCACCTGGAAGAAATAAAATTGGCAGTCTATTACTCATCGCAACTGCTGCAGCTGTTACCATATTTGTAGAACCAGGACCTACAGAACTTGTTGCTACAAATACTTGTTTTCTTCTTTTTGCTCTAGCGTAAGCAATTCCTGTTAAAGCCATGTTTTGCTCATGATGACCTCTATAAGTTGGAAGTTTATCTTTATTTTCCTCTAAAGCTTGTCCTAAACAAGCTACATTACCATGACCAAATATTCCAAAAGCACCAGCGAATAAAGGTTCTTTTTTACCATCGATAAGAATTTTTTGAGAAGTCAGAAACTTTACAATTGCATGAGCACATGTAAGCTTTATTTTTTTCATAATTGTAGATATATTCTCTTAAAATTTCACTTAATTAACCATAAAATAAAAATTATGTATAGTAAATTTGGGCAGTTCATTGATGGTAAGTGGCAACAAGCGGAAAAAAAAGAAACTTACGATGTTATAAATCCAGCTACGGAAGAAATTATTGGCCAAGCGTCTAAAGCGTCTTCAGCAGATGTTCAAAAAGCTCTTAAATCTGCAGAGAAAGGTTTGGAAGTTTGGAAAAACACTTTACCTTGGCAGAGATCATATATTATTAGAAAAATTGCTGACCTTTTAAGAAAAAAACAAGATGTTTTAGCAAAATGGTTAACGATTGAAGTTGGAAAACCATTCGCAGAGGGAATTGGCGAAACTGGTGGGGCTGCTGATATTTTTGAGTGGAATGCTGAAGAAACAAAAAGAATTTATGGACAAACAGTCGAAAGTCGATTTCCAGATACGAGAGTTCATGTTTATTATCAGCCAGTTGGAGTTGTAGCAGCTTTAGTGCCATGGAATTTTCCTTTAATTCTAGCAGCAAGAAAAATTTCAACAGCATTAGCTGCCGGATGTTCAGTAATTTGTAAGCCTGATGTAATTACTCCAGGAACAGTAATGGAGTTGGTAGATATTTGTAAAGAAGCAGGAGTCCCTCCTGGAGTTGTAAACTTATTATCAGGAGATCCTGAAAGTATTTCAAATGAGTTGTTAGAGTCTGATATTATTAAAAAAGTTTCAATTACTGGATCAACAAGAGTAGGTAAATTAATCTTAAAAAAGGCCGCAGATAAAGTTCAAAGAGTCACAATGGAGCTTAGTGGACACTCACCTTTTATAGTTTTTGATGATGTTGATATAAATAAAGTTGCAGATATGGCAATTACTGCAAAATTTAGAAATAATGGTCAAGTTTGTATTTCACCTAACAGATTTTATATACAAGAAAATAAAAAAGACGAATTCATTAATGCGTTTATTGAAAGAACAAAAAAATTAAAAATTGGAAATGGTTTAGATGAAGGGGTTCAGTTAGGTCCTTTAACAACTGCAAAAAGATTAGGAGAAATAGAAGAATTAGTTGAAACAACTAAAAAGGAAGGAGCAAAAGTTTTATTGGGTGGAAAAAGACCTCAAGGATTTAACAAAGGATATTTTTATGAGCCAACAGTTTTTGACAATGTAAAGGACAATTTTACAATAATGAAACAAGAACCATTTGGTCCATTAGTTCCAATGTTGTCATTTAAAACTTTTGATGAAGTGGTTGAGAGAGCTAATAATAATGACTTAGGATTATGTAGTTATATTTATACAAATTCTATGGATAAAGCTCACAGAGCTTCAGAATTAATGGAAACTGGTACTGTTGCAGTAAATACTCCTGCAGTTGCGATAGCTGAGGCACCTTTTGGGGGAATTAAACAAACTGGATATGGACGTGAAGGTGGTTCAATGGCAATTAAAGATTATCTAAATATAAAGTACACTCACCTTGGTTTAAAATCTTAAAATGAGGCCAAATAAAATAAAAAAGATGATGAGAGATGGTGAGCAAATAATTAATGGCTGGTTACAAATTCCTAGCTCTTTTTCAGCGGAAGTAATGTCTCATCAAGGTTGGGACTCGCTTACAATTGATATGCAACATGGTGTTATAGATTATCCAAATGCATTACAAATGCTGCAATCAATTTCATCTACGGATGTTACTCCTTTAGCAAGAGTAAATTGGAATGAGCCAGGACAAATAATGAAAATTTTAGATGCAGGGTGCTACGGTGTTATTTGTCCAATGGTGAGTAACAAATCCGAGGCAGAAAAATTTGTTCAAGCATGTATGTATCCCCCTAAAGGGTATAGAAGTTTTGGACCAATTAGAGGATTAATTTATGGAGGTTCAGATTATGGAGATTTTGCCAACGATGAGATTTTAAAAATGGCAATGATAGAGACAAAAGAGGCCTTGGATAAATTAGATGAAATTATGAGTACGCCTGGAATAGATGGAATTTATATTGGACCGGCTGATTTAAGTCTGGCCATAGGTCAAAAACCAGCTTTTGATAATCCTGAAGGAAGTCCAACTTATGAAAAGATTTTGAATATCTTGGAACATGCAAAAAAAAATAAAATTTTTGCAGGTATTCATAATGCTAGTCCAGAGTATGCAAAAAAAATGCTTAATTTAGGATTTAATTTGGTAACCATTGGATCCGATCAAAGGTATATGAGTGCAGGTGCAAAAGATGCTGTATCTAAATTAAAATCAATCAAATCAAAAGAAGACTCTAAAGCTTACTAAATTTAAGTGTCAGATAAAAAAAAAATATTGATAATTCAACCTATTCATAAAGCGGGGATAGATCTCATAAAGAATAACACAAATTATGATTATGAGATTATTGAAAATATAGATAACAAAGATATTAAACAAAAAATTTTGGAGTGTGATGGTCTATCAATTAGAACAGCAAATTTATCTAGCGAATTAATCAATATATCAAAAAAACTTAAGATTATATCTCGCCATGGCGTTGGGTACGACAATATTGACTTAAAATCTTCTAAAGAAAAAAATATCACCTTGGCAATTACGGCTACAGCAAATGCTGTTGCGGTGGCAGAACATGTTATGTTTATGTTGCTCAATATATCAAAGAGAAAAAACATGTATGATGAGGCTGTTAAAACAGGAAATTTTTCTAATAGAAACAAACTTCCAAAAACAATTGAACTTTGGAAAAAAAATATTTTAATTGCTGGATTTGGTAGAATTGGTCAATCTTTAATTAGAAGATGCAAAGGATTTGAAATGAATGTTTTTGTTTATGATCCATTTGTTTCAAAAGATATTATTGAGGAATTGGGTGGAAAAAAAGTTGAAGATCTTACAGAAGCAGTAAAATCTATGGATGCCATTTCTTTACATATGCCTCTTAATGAAAAAACGAAAAATATTATTAATTATGACTTACTTAAAACAATGAAGAAAAATTGTATAATTATTAATGCTGCAAGAGGTGGAATGATTAATGAGAATGACTTAGATAAAGCATTAAATGAAAGTCTTATATTTGGTGCAGGTTTAGATGTTTTTGAAACAGAACCACCTAAAGAGGATAATCCTTTGCTAAAAAACAATAAAGTTTTTTTAAGTCCTCATACCGCTGCATTTACTGAAGAATGCATGATAAGAATGGGAAAAGAAACAATACAAAATATAATTGATTTTTTTGAAAAAAAATTAGACAAATCAAAAATTATTAAACTTTAATTATGCGAATAAATTTCAAAAATTTTGGACTATTAGAAGCATTAGTGTTGTTATCGTTGGTATATGTGGTTGGTATGTTGATCTGGACCGCAAGTACAAGACCCGCTGTTGAAGCAAAAGCTAACTTGGTTAAAGAAAATCATAAGAAAGTAGTCGATTTTATAAATGGAGAAATAAATAATTGTGGGAATAATGATGAAGGTAAATTGACTGTTTGGGGTGATCCGTGTAATGGCGAGTGGTCCTCATCCAAAGTTGTGAATTATATAAACAAAAATCTTAATATAGAGAATCCTTTTTCAGAGGATACTAAAGTAAAAACTGATCCTGATCCTAGAATTAAAGCAGAAGGTAAGGCGGGGCAATCAGTTGAGATGGGTGTTATATTTGTGATGTCATCAAATTTTTTACCTGATCCTGGATCTGAATGGGTTGTGGGTACTTGTTTTAAATCTCCATGTGTTGCTGCTGGAAATAATGAACTAACTTCACTCTATAGATAATCAATTTTTATAAATTTCAATTTCAGATTTTTTCAATGTATCTGTAAGATAATTATAACCAATTTTCGCATACTCTAACGGATTTGCTTTTGCCGGATCCTGCTCTGCCTCAACCACCAACCATCCTGAATAATTATTATTTTTTAATACATTAAATAAAGGTTGATAATCAATACAACCATCTCCTGGTACTGTAAACGCACCCTCTAAAAAAGCACCTCTAAAACTTAAATCCTCTTTTAAAGATTTTTCAAGAACTTGTTTTCTTATATCTTTACAATGGACGTGCAAAATTCTTTCATGATAATTTTGTAATATGTATTTTGAGTCCCCTTTTGCAAATAACATGTGTCCTGTATCTAATGTTAATTTTACACTTTCATGAGTATTTTCTATAAGTCTTTCAGTATCTTTTTGAGTTTCAATTACTGTTCCCATATGATGATGATATGCCAAAGGCATTCCTTCATCCTCTAAATATTTTCCTAGTTCAGAAATTTTTTCACAAAACTTCTGCCATTCGTCCCTTTCCATTTGAGGCCGAGTTGATAATTTTCTATTAGGATCTCCTTGAATAGAGCCAGAAACTTCCGCAAAAACTATACAAGGTGCATCACAATCTTTAAATAAATCTAGTTGTTCTTGAATGGATTTTTTTTCTTCCTCAACAGAATTTTTTCTTAGATTAGCACCATACCATCCTGAGCAAAGTTTAAGATTAAATTGATCTAATTTTGGAATTAATTCTGAAGATTTCTTTGGAAATTTTCCGCCAGACTCTATGCCTATATAGCCTGCTTCATTGGCTTCTTTTAAACATTGTTCTAATGAGGTGTCACCACCTAACTCAGGCATGTCATCATTACTCCATGCAATGGGTGCAACTCCTAATTTTACTGACATAAGAAATTTTTTTAGTTAAGTTATTATTTTAATACAAATTTTAAATGATTGATATAGCTTTATTTGGACTTGGTAGAATTGGTATTATGCATGGAAAAAATTTAATGCGTAGTAAAGATTTTAATCTTAAATATATTTATGACATTGAACAAAAATTATCTAAAAAGTATTCAAAAACATTAAAAACAAAAGCTATAAACAATCCATCTGTGGCTTATAAAGATAAAGATATAAAAGCTATCTTTATTGCCTCAACAACGTCGACACATATTAAATTTATTCTAGATGGCGTAAAAAATAAAAAAATAATTTTTTGTGAAAAACCACTAGATTTAAGTATTAAAAAGATTGAGTCTTGTAAAAAAAAAATTTTTAAATTAAATCCAAAAATACAATTAGGTTTTAATAGACGATATGATCCAACTCACAATAATTTAAGAAAACAACTACTTAGTGGAAAAATAGGTAAATTAGAAAAAATTATCATTACAAGTCGTGACCCTGCCCCACCCACTATGAAATATCTAAAAGAGTCTGGTGGTATTTTTAGAGATATGATGATCCATGATTTTGATCTTGTTAGATTCTACCTTGGTAAGGATGAGCCAGCAAAAATAATAGCTTCTGGTAGTAATATATCTGATAAAAGATTTGATAAAATAAAAGATTTTGAACTAGCATCGACCATAATTAGATCTAGAGCTGGTGTTCAGTGCATAATAACTAATTCCAGACATTGTAGTTTCGGATATGATCAAAGAATAGAATTATTTGGATCAAAAGGTATGTTGATTTCAGAAAATAAAAGACAAAACGAGACATCTTTATATTCTGCACAATCAACTTCGAACAAATCTCCTCTGCTTAATTTTTTTATTGATAGGTATAAAGATGCTTATAAAAATCAACTAAATGATTTTGCAAAATTTATAAGAAAGAAAATTCAACCTCTTGCAGGATTTGAAGAGGGAAGAAAAGCTCTGATAATTGCGAATGCAGCTCAAAAATCTTTACAATCAAAAAAGTTTGAAAAACTTAATCTTTAATTGAATCAACCTTAAGTAGAATACAACCTGTATACTTTACAACTAAATAATATTTTGATTAGATTTTATTTTTAAAAGTTAACTTTAATTAGAGGAAAATAATGAAAACAATAAAAAACTTTATATTAGCTTTAGCTGCATGGGCAATGATGTCTGTATCTGCTTTAGCTGTAGATATAATTGTGGTTTCTCATGGTCAAGCAAACGATCCTTTCTGGTCAGTTGCTAAAAATGGAGTTGATGCTGGATGTAAAGACATGGGAGTGTCTTGCAAATACACAGCACCGGCTACTTTTGACATGGTAGAAATGGCAAAATTAATTGATAATGCTGTATCACAAAAACCGAAAGGTATTGTGATCACATTACCAGATGCTGCTGCTTTAGGAAAATCAGTTAAAGCTGCAATAGCTGCTGGTATTCCTGTAATA
Organism: uncultured Pelagibacteraceae bacterium; assembly: GCA_902616875.1. Taxonomy (GTDB): domain Bacteria; phylum Pseudomonadota; class Alphaproteobacteria; order Pelagibacterales; family Pelagibacteraceae; genus Pelagibacter. The sequence goes on along the minus strand of CACMUH010000009.1, from coordinate 32,383 downwards.
TCAATGAACTCTGGATCTGATGATTATGCATCTTTAGGAATTAGTGCACACGTTGGACAAACTGAGTTTGAAGCAGGTGTAGGTGGTGGACAAAAAATGAAAGCCGCTGGTGGGAAAAAAGCATTATGTGTTAACCATGAGGTCGGAAACGTTGCACTTGATAGAAGATGTGCTGGTTTCAAAAAAGGTTTCGGTGGATCTGTTGATATTTTAGGTACTTCAAATGACCCAACAGAAATTCAAAAAGCTGTTGCTGCAAAATTAGGTGGTGGCTATGACACTATTCTAACTTTAGGTGCTGGATTATCTGGTGAAGCAGCGTTGAAAGCACTCGAGTCTGCTGGAAAAGTTGGTTCTGTAAGATTAGGAACATTTGATATGTCTCCAAATATGTTAAAAGCTGCTGCTGCAGGAAAAGTAGAGTTTTTAATTGACCAACAGCAATATCTACAAGGATATTTACCAATAGCTATCTTTGGACAATATATGAGATGGGGAACAATGCCAGCAGGTGTGGTAATGACTGGACCTGGGTTTGTTACTCCTGACAATGCGTCTAAAGTAATTAAATGGGCAGCTCAAGGTTATAGATAAAAATATGAATTAAAGGCCTGACTAATATTAGTCAGGCCTTTTTTTTAATCATCTTTAAATTATAATTTTTATATGTCTGTAAAATCAGAGAGTATTCAATCTAAAAAAGATAGTGGACAAGATGAAAGACTTAAAAAAATTTCACCTCTTAGAGTTTTATTAAACAGACCAGAGCTTGGTGCTTTGGGTGGCTCAATTTTAGTTTTTATTTTTTTTGGAATAGTTGCTGGTGACACTGGAATGTTTAGTGCTTATGGGACATTAAATTTTTTAGATGTTTCAGCTAATTTAGGAATTATTGCTATTGCTGCTGCAATGTTAATGATTGGTGGAGAGTTTGATTTATCAATTGGATCAATGATTGGTTTTGCAGGAATCTGTATCGCTATACCTGCAATTTATTGGGGCTGGCCTTTATGGACGAGTATTATTTTTGCTTTTGCTATGGCAGTACTAATTGGTTATTTCAATGGTATAATGGTAGTAAAAACTGGTCTTCCATCCTTCATAGTAACTCTTGCAATGTTGTTCATTTTAAGAGGGGCAACTTTGGCTATTACGAGATTAATTACAGGAAGAACTCAAGTACCAGGATTAAGAGTTTTAATAGAGGATGATCCAATCGCTTGGTTGTTTGCAACAGATACTTTTCAATGGTTATTCACATGGCTAGGATCGATGAAATTAATTGCACTGAGAACTGACGGCACACCATTAGCTACAGGTATTCCACCATCAGTAATATGGTTTATTGCTCTTACATTATTTGCGACTTGGATACTTATGAAAACTAGATATGGAAATTGGATATTTGCATCAGGTGGAGATAAAGTTGGTGCTACAAATGTTGGTGTACCTGTTGGAAGAGTAAAAATAAGTCTATTTATCGGAACAGCTGTAGCATCGACAATATTTGCTTGTATTCAAGTTTTAGATGCAGGTTCTGCAGATACTATGAGAGGAACTTTAAAAGAATTGGAAGCAATAGCAGCTGCCGTGGTTGGCGGTTGTCTTTTGACTGGAGGTTATGGCTCTGCCATCGGAGCAGCATTGGGTGCTATTATTTTTGGCACTGTATCAATGGGAATTTTTTATACAGATGTGGATACTGATTGGTTTAAGGTTTTTTTAGGCGCAATGATGTTAATTGCAGTAGTATTCAATAATTATATTAGAAAAAAAGTTACGGAGACTAAGTGATGTCTGAATATTTAGTTCAATTTAATAATATAAGTAAATTTTTTGGTAAAGTAATTGCTTTGAAAGATGTCACTATGAAACTAAAAAAAGGCGAAATAATGTGCTTACTTGGTGACAATGGAGCTGGAAAATCTACTTTGATAAAAACTTTAGCAGGCGTTCATAAGCCTGATGAAGGTGAAATTATTTTTGAAGATCAAAAAATAGTTTTTGACTCACCACGAGATGCTTTGGATATTGGGATAGGTACTGTTTATCAAGATTTAGCATTAGTTTCCCTTATGAGTGTTACTAGAAATTTTTTTATGGGCAGAGAGCCACAAAAAGGTTTACCTTTTTTCAAAACTTTTGATATTGAAAAAGCAAACACTATAGCTGCAGAAAGAATGGGACAAATAGGTATTGATGTGAGAGACCCATCACAAGCCGTCGGTACGATGTCTGGAGGTGAAAGACAATGTCTCGCTATTTCTAGAGCAATTTATTTTGGGGCAAAAGTTTTGGTATTAGATGAACCAACATCAGCATTAGGTGTACATCAAGCTTCAATGGTCCTGAAATATATTGTTAAAGCAGCATCACAAGGCTTAGCTGTAATTTTAATAACACACAACGTTCATCATGCTTATCCTGTTGGAAATAGTTTTACAGTTTTAAATCGAGGAAAAAGTATGGGAACATTTCAAAAAAAAGATATATCTAGAGAAAAACTTTTAAGCATGATGGCAGGTGGTGAGGAATTAGATAAGTTAGAAGTCGAACTTAAAGAAATGGACCGAATAGAAAATAATTAGACAAATATACCACTTCTACATACATAAATTTTGCTGTAATATTTTTTAAATAAAGAAAGGGGTAACATATGAAAGCATATATAATGGGAAACTACACTGAAAAAGCTTTTCAAGGTTTTTTAAAAGATCCTAAAAGTGATAGAAAAGCAGTAGTTGAACAATTAACAAAAGCTATGGGTGGAACAATGCATAGTATGGATATAGTTAGAGGTCCATATGACTTTATTGTTGTTAATGAACTTACAACATTTGAAGACTTTGCAGCAGTAAAACTTGTAGTAGAAGCATCAGGAGCAGTTAAAAATTTAACAATGTTGGAAGCTATTGATTTTAATAAAGCTACTGTTAAAGCGAGTGAAGTTGCATCAGGTGCATACAAAGCGCCAGGACAATAAATAGATTATTACTTCCAGTACGCGGGCTGGAAGTAAATTTATTTACTTTTTCAATTTAGAGGAAAACTTAAGGTTAGTATTATCAAACTTTTCTATATTATTTTTAATATAATTATCCATAATTTCTAATTTATCTCCCTCGAATTCTGAGACTTTTCGATTATTTAAATCAACATATAATGCAAGGACTTCAATCGTAGATGCTAAATATTGCTTTTGCTTATGGATCATTTCCATCTTGTATTGCAACCTTTTTTTATCGTGATCAAAAAAAACTAAATTTACATCTACCTCATCATTCATCTTTAGTTCTTGATTATAGGTAATATGAGACTCAACAATCATCGTGCTTTTTCCGGTAGTCCTTGCTGAATGCTCACCCATTTTAAAGGTGTCATTTAATATATCCGCCCCATATTTATCAAAGATCAAAAGATAGTAAGAAACATTCATATGATTGTTATAATCAATCCAATCCTTCACAATTTTTTGTGAACTTAAAAAAATTGGCATTGTTAAATAAATTTAATGATTTGGATTATCGTTATCCACTACGAGGCATATTTCAGATTTAGTTAAAAATCTTCTTCCAGTTCCATTATCTAATGAAAACATTCCACCAATTCCTTTTACAGCATCTATCGTAAGATCAGTATGTTTCCATTTTTCATATTGATCACCATTCATATAAAATGGAACTCCACCTATTTCCCCAAGTTTAATATCGTTATCTCCCAATGGAAATTCACCTTCTTGGAAACACATAGGTGCACTCCCATCACAACATCCACCTGATTGATGAAACATTAACTTTTCACCATATTTTTCTTTAAGTTCAGATAATAAACTAAGTGCCGAATTTGTTGCAGATACTTTCATATTTTTTCTCTGGCCCATGATATCGAATCATGGACCAGTATATATTATTTGATTAAAAGAAGCCTAATTTTTTCTCAGCGTAAGAAACATGTAGATTCTTATTCTGTCTGTAATGATTAAGCATCATTTTGTGAGTTTCTCTGCCAACTCCAGATTGTTTGTATCCGCCAAATGGTGAGTGAGCTGGGTATGCATGATAACAATTAGTCCATACTATCCCTGCTTGTATTGCTCTACCCATTCTATAAGCAATATTACCATTTCTAGTCCAAACAGCTGCTCCTAAACCATAAAGAGTATCATTGGCAATTTTTAATGCCTCTGCTTCATCTTTAAATTTAATTACAGACACAACAGGTCCGAAGATTTCTTCTTGAGATATTCTCATATCATTTTTTGCTTCAAAAACAGTTGGTTGAATGTAATTACCTTTTTCTAATCCACTGTTAAGTTTTGCAACACTTCCTCCTGTTAGGACTTTCGCACCTTCTTTTTTCCCTAGATCAAGATAAGATTTAATCTTCTCCATTTGTTCTACGGAAGCCTGTGCTCCAATCATAGTTTCCATTTTTAAAGGGTTGTCTTGAACAACAGCTTTTGTTCTAGCTATAGCTCTTTCCATGAATTTATCATAGATTGACTCTTGAACTAAAGCTCTACTCGGACAAGTACAAACCTCACCTTGGTTAAGATTGAACATAACGAAACCTTCAATACATTTATCGAAGAAATCATCATCTTTATCCATGATATCCTCAAAGAAAATGTTTGGAGATTTTCCACCTAATTCCAAAGTTATTGGAATTATGTTTTGTGCAGCATACTGCATTATCAATCTTCCTGTTGTTGTTTCACCAGTAAATGCAACTTTAGCAACTCTTTTTGATGATGCTAAAGGTTTACCTGCCTCTAATCCAAAACCACTAACAATGTTGACAACTCCTGGAGGTAATAAATCCCCAATAAGTTCCATCATCACCATTATGGATGCTGGCGTTTGTTCGGCTGGTTTTAAAACTGAACAGTTACCTGCTGCAAGAGCTGGTGCTAGTTTCCATGTAGCCATAAGTAATGGGAAGTTCCAAGGAACTATTTGACCAACTACTCCTAAAGGTTCAGGTATGTTGTAAGAGTATTGAGAATTGCTAATTTCTGCAATTGATCCCTCTTCTGCTCTTATTACACCAGCAAAATATCTCCAATGATCAACAACCAAAGGTAAATCTGCTGCCATACATTCTCTTATTGGCTTTCCATTATCTAAACATTCAGCTGTTGCGAGTAAATTTAGATTTTTTTCTAAAACATCAGCGATCTTATATAATATGTTTGATCTTGTTGTGATGTCTGTTTTTCCCCACTCTGGGAAGGCTGCGTGAGCTGCATCTAATGCTGCTTCTACGTCTTTTTCGTCTGATCGCGCAACTGAACAGATTTTCTCATTTGAGATCGGGCTTACATTATCAAAATACTTGCCTGATTTTGGTTCTACAAATTTTCCATTAATGTAGTTTCCATATTTTGCTTTGAACGGAAATTTAACCTTTAAATGAGAAGTATCTAATACAGATGACACTTTCATTGCTTCTGCACTCATTTTTTTCTCCTCTTGTTATTTATATAAATTAATTAAAAACCTTTTTGGGAATGATGTAAATGGGTCAATAATGTTTTCAACTAAGAATTGTATTAATCGAGCTTTATTTTACTGATTTTATTGTCTGCTTTTCTCACAAAATAAATGCCTACTGATACTGCAATGAGAGATATCAAAACTTTGAAAGTGATCAATTCCTTCAGGAAAATGTAACTCAAGATAGTTCCAAAAATTGGAATTAAATATGAAACTTGTGACTGAAATATCAGTCCATTATTAACTAAAATTCTAAATCTCAATAACCATGCAATTCCAGTAGAAACTAGCCCAAGATATATCACAGATATTGTGGAATCTAACCTTGGCGAAACATTCCATGGTTGTTCAACAATACTTACAATAGGTATCAAAATCAAAACTGCCCAAACCAGTATTGAGCCAGTTACATTTTCATTTTTTTTCTTACTAATTTTTAAGGTTAGAACACCACCTATTACATAACAAGTTGAGCCTAATAGAATTAGTATTGCGGAAAAAAAATTATTTTCATTAATCAAAATATTATCAGAAAATAAATAAAGTATTCCAGAAAAACCAATTAAGATTCCTATTGTTTTGATAAAATTGAATTTCTCATTCTTTGTATAAAAATGACCAAGCACAGTTGAACTTAATGGTGTAGTTGACATCAATATCGCAGCCAAATTACTTTGAACTGATTGTACGCCGTAGGCTATTAAAAAAAAAGGAGCTACTAGATTTATAAATCCTATCATTGCGAACCAATACCAATCTTTTGAAAAAGCTTCGATCTTTATCTTTTTATAATAACAAAGCAACAAAACTGGTATTGCGCCAAAAAACACTCTTAAAAATGCAATGGTAATTGGTCCAAATGAATAGGTTGCAATTTTGATATTAAAAAAAGCTGATGCCCATATTAAAGCTAACAAAATTAATAAAAGATAATCTAATAGTTTTGGTTGTCTCATTCGGTAATATCTTCAATTGTTCCTTTTGTAATTTTCTTTAAATCTGAGAAATTGATTTTAAATATACAATTTGGATGACCTGCAGCAGCAAATAAAAAATCAAACCTATTTAAAGAATTATCAATGTAAATATTAACATTTTCTAAATGGCCTACTGGTGAAACACCGCCAATAGTATAACCAGTAATGTTTTTTACATCTTCAGCAGTAGCCATAGAAACATTATCAAATTTAATATTTTTCTTAATTTTTCTTAGTGAAGCTTTCTTATCTCCAGCAACCAAAAATAAAGTAAACTTATTATCTGTCTTAAAAAGTAAGCTTTTTACAATTGCTCCCACCTCACATCCTAAAGAAGATGCGGCTTCTAAAGCAGTTCTAGCTGATGTTTCTAAAACACTAACACTTAAATTTTGGTCGAATTCTCTAATAATTCTTCCAACTCTTCGAACTGGTTCTTTATCAAGTAATGTCATTATTCAACTATGAATTGTTAGTATTCTTAGTCTTTTCAATATACACTTATGTTAAAAATGCATAGGTGTTATTAAGTAAAAGAGGATTATTTATCAGTCTTTATTTGGTATCACAACCCACAAGATTACAGAGGAGATATAATGAGCGCAAAAAATGTATTAAAAGTTATTAAAGACAAAGAGATCGATTACGTTGATCTAAGATTTACTGACCCTAGAGGTAAACTTCAACACGTCACGATGGATACTAAAGTAGTTGACGAAGATATGTTAAACGATGGAATTTTCTTTGATGGCTCCTCAATTGCAGGTTGGAAAGCTATTAATGAATCTGACATGATTTTAAAGCCTGATTTAAGCAGAACTGTGGTTGATCCGTTTACGTCTCATAATACATTAAACATTTTTTGTGATATTTTGGATGCAATAAAAAAAGATCCTTACGAAAGAGATCCTCGAGGAACAGCAAAAAAAGCTGAGGCATATTTAAAAAAATCTGGAATTGGTGACAAAGCATTTTTTGGTCCAGAAGCTGAATTTTTTGTATTCGATGATGTAAGATTTAAAAATGACATGAATGAAACTGGCTTCAAAATTGATAGTACTGAAGGCCCTTACAACACTGGAAAAAAATATGAAAACGGAAATATGGGACACAGACCTGGTATCAAAGGTGGTTACTTCCCAGTTCCTCCTGTTGATAGTGCACAAGATATGAGAAGTGAGTATTTAAAAGCAATGAAAGACATGGGTATTAAAGTTGAGAAACATCACCATGAAGTTGCTCCAAGTCAGCACGAACTTGGAATGTATTTTGGAACTTTAGTTGATCAAGCAGATAACTTGCAATTATATAAGTATGCGGTTCATATGGTTTCACATTCATTTGGAAAAACTGCAACTTTTATGCCTAAACCAGTAAAAGGTGATAATGGATCAGGTATGCACGTGCACCAATCAATTTGGAAAGGAAATACAGCATTATTTTCAGGAGATAAATATGCTGGCTTATCCGATTTAGCTTTACACTATATTGGTGGAATTTTAAAACACGCAAAAGCTATAAACGCTTTTTCAAACGCAACAACCAATAGTTACAAAAGATTGATCCCGGGATTTGAAGCCCCAGTGTTATTAGCGTACTCAGCGAGAAACAGGTCAGCTTCGTGTAGGATCCCTATCACTCTAAGTAAAAAGGCTGCGAGATGTGAAATTAGATTTGGTGATGCAGCTGGAAACCCATATTTAACTTTTGCAGCAATGCTTATGGCTGGACTAGATGGTATTAAGAATAAAATTGATCCAGGTAAATCTTTCGATAAAGATCTTTATGCTTTATCTGAAAATGAGGTTAAAAAAATACCTACTGTTTGTGGCTCATTAAGAGAAGCAATGGAAAGTTTGGATAAGGACAGAGATTTTTTAAAACAAGGTAACGTTTTCACTGATGATCAGATAGATGCTTACATTGCTTTAAAATTTGAGGAAATACATAATTTCGAACACACACCACACCCAATAGAGTTCGACATGTATTATAGTTGTTAAAAATTATTGTCTAGTAGTGGCAATCTTATTTTTGCCAGGACCTTTTTTAACAACGTAATCTTGAGTTCCATTAGCTCCTGTTTCAACAGATTTGATTAAAGATCTTTGAAGGCTTTTTCTTTTCTCTTTTCTGTCTTCAGACGCTAATAAATTTCTAAATTCAAAAACGTTCATATAACGATTATATACTAGATATGCATTTATAGCAATACAGCTATGCAACTTATGGGATACTAAATTTTATTCTACTTTGAAAGACTCCCCACAACCACATCTCTCTGTTTCATTGGGATTATTGAACACAAAAGTTGAGGAAAAATCCTCTTTTTTGTAATCCATTTCAGTACCTAATAAATACATCACTGCAGCAGAATCTATAAAAACCTTAACTCCCTTGTCCTCAATTACCTCATCATTCGGATTAAGTTCTTTAGAATATTCCATTACATATGACATGCCTGCGCATCCTCCAGATTTAACTGAAACTCTCACTCCTAAAGCATCTTTTTCGGCACTAGACATGATTTCTTTAATTCTGTTTGCTGCATTTTCACTTAATTTAATTATAGGATTCATTACAAATTTAACTCCAACTTAGCAGCATCTGACATCATATTTTTGTTCCAAGGTGGGTCCCAAACTAATTGAAGATCAACATCATCAATTTCTTCAACTTGCATAGCTCCTTCTTTTACTTCTTTTGGTAAACTTTCTGCAACAGGACAATTTGGTGTGGTTAAGGTCATTTTAATTTCAGCTTTTTTTCCTTTTACTTGAATATCATAAATTAAACCAAGTTCATAAATATTAACTGGTAACTCAGGGTCATAAATTTTTCTAATTTCATTTATAATTTTTTCTTTTATTTCCATAATATTAATCTTCTGTGCTCACTTGCTTTCCATCATCTTCCATTGCAGAAATCAAAGTATGCCATGATAAAGTAGCACATTTTACTCTCATAGGATATTGTTTTACTCCTGATAGACACATTAGTTTTGTTTTATCATCTTCTTCTAAAATTGTAGACTTTAATTCAGGATTTTCTTTTATCATTCCCAGAAAATCATCTATGATCTCCTTTGCTTCATTGTCACTTTTGCCTTTAATCAAATCTGTCATTATTGAAGCTGAAGCCATTGATATAGCGCAACCACTTCCTTCAAAAGAAATATCTTCAACTTTTCTTTGATTGTTCAGTTTTAAATAAACATGCACATTATCCCCACATAAAGGATTATTCCCTTTCGCATCTTTATTAAAATTCTTAGTCTTCCTCAAATTCCTTGGATTTTTTCCATGTTCTAAAATTATTTCTTGATATAATTCTTTTAAATTCATTTTAAATCAAAAATTTTTTTACATTTGTTTATAGACTCATTTAATTGATCAAAATCACTTTTAGTATTATAGACACCTACTGATGCTCTTGCACTTGCAGGTATTTCAAGTTTGTCGTGTAATATTTGACAGCAATGGTGTCCAGCCCTAATAGCTACTCCATCTTCATCAAGTATTGTCGCTATGTCATGTGGATGTACCCCTTCAATCGTAAACGATATTACACCGCCTTTATTTTTTGGATTACCAATTAATTTTACTGAATTATTCTTTTTTAAAATTTCTTGACCATATTCTATTAATTCTTTTTCATGTTTAATTATATTTTCAATTCCAATACTTTCTAAAAATTTGATAGACTTATCAAAAGCTATCACCTGTGCAGTGGCCATAGTGCCTGCTTCATACTTATTTGGAAGATCACCATAAGTAATACGATCTTTTTTAACTTCTTTAATCATTCCACCACCACCTTGGTAAGGTGGTAATTCTTCAAGCCATTTTTTTTTTCCATACAAAATTCCAAGTCCAGTCGGTCCATACATTTTATGACAAGAAATTGCATAAAAATCACAGTTCAGATCTTGCACATCAAGTTTCAAATGTGGTGCACCTTGACATCCATCTACAACAACAATTATATCTTTTGCGTGTGCAAGCTCAGTAATCTCTTTGATTGGTAGGATTGCGCCAGTGACATTCGATAGATGATTAATTGCAATCACCTTTGTTTTTGGTGTAATTTTTTTTTCAATATTTTCAATTGGAATTTCTCCATCTTCATTTATTTCAGCAAAATTAATCTTTATATTTTTTGATTTTCTCAAATAGTGCCATGGTACATAATTTGAATGATGCTCTAACTCAGTGAGTAAAATTTCGTCACCTTCATTCAAATACTTTTGGCCAAGTGTATTAGCAACTAAATTGAGGGCTTCAGTTGCACCCTTAGTAAATACAATCTCATTTTTATCTTTTGCATTAATATATTTTTGTACAGAAGATCGTGTATTTTCGTATAAATTTGTGGCTGCAACTGCCAAATAATGAATACTTCGGCCCACATTTGAAAATTCTTTAGTATAGAATTCGTTTATTCTATCAATTACAACTTTAGGTTTTTGAGAAGAATTAGCACTGTCCAAATAAACTAAATCATTGTTTTGTATCTTTTCGTCAAAGATAGGAAACTCTTTTTTAATATTATCTATGTTCATTTTTTTAAACCAATCATTTTTTTTAATAAATCTTTAATTTCAGCATCGGTAATCTTTTCGATTACATCGAGCAAAAAACCATTTATCAATAGTCCTTTGGCTTGTTTATAATTTAGTCCTCTAGACATTAAATAAAAAATTGAATTATCATCTAGACTACCAGATGCTGATCCATGAGAACATTTAACATCATCAGCATAAATTTCTAATTCTGGTTTTGCGTTAAACTCTGAGGTTTCATCTAACAAAATTGCTTTACTTAATTGATATCCATCTGTTTTCTGAGCCTTTGAGTCTACATATATTCTTCCTTGATAAGCAGACTTTGTATTTTTTCCAAGCACACTCTTAATTAACTGATAGCTTTTTGTATTTTCAACCAAATGATTTATAGTAGTTCTTATTTCGTGCTGTTTATTATCATCTAACGAAAAAATACCATTTATAAATGCTGAAGAATATTCGCCTTTTAGATTACAATTTATCTCATTTTTGAAATAATCTGAACCTGCAGAAAAAACAAAAGTTTCAGAAATACTATTTTGTTTTTGATTAATATTATTAAATGAATATTTTAGATTTTTATTCAACGACCTATCAATTTTATAATTTTTAAGAATCGCATCTCTATCTAAATTAAAATTGTAAAAAATATTCATAAAATTTTTTTCACTATCATCACTAAAGAAATCTATTAATTTTAGTGAGCTATTTTGTTCAAGCTCAAAATCTAACCTTAAATTAATATTCTTTGATTTCATTTTCTCATTGGTCAAATGATAAATGATTAAGGGTTTCTTTAACGAGTAGCTTTTTTTAATTAAAATCTTAAAATGTTTATTACTTAATGCAATATTCAAATCAATTAATGAATTATTGTTTTCAGACTTATCAATTGTGTAAGAGTCCTCAATTATTTCAATTTGCTTTTTATCCTCATAACTAAAGTCAATTTTTTCAATTCTTCCATTAATAAAAATAATTTTATTATGTTCTAAATCATCTATAAAAATTGATGAATCAATCTTATTTTCAATTGAATAATCATTATAAAAGCTCAAATCTGAAATATTATTACTAATTATTTGATTAATATCTAAAAACTTCCAATTTTCTTGTTTTCTATTTGGGAAACCATTTTCAATAAATTTATTTAGGTAAGACTTTTTTATCTCAATATCTCTATTAGAAAAATTAGAAACTTCTTGAATTTTGTTAAAATCTATTTTTAATTGTTCCTTCATCTAATTAAAACTCTCATATCCTTTTTTTTCTAATTCTTCTGCAAGTTCAGGTCCACCTGATTTAATAATCCTTCCATTCATTAAAACGTGAACGAAATCTGGCTTAATATAATCTAATAGTCTTTGATAATGAGTAATGATTAAAAAAGAATTTTTATTATTTCTTAATGTGTTTACACCATCTGCAACTATTTTAAGAGCATCTATATCTAAACCTGAGTCTGTTTCATCTAAAATTGAAAGTTTTGGCGCCAGCATTGACATTTGTAGAATTTCATTTTTCTTCTTTTCTCCACCAGAGAAGCCTACATTTAATTGCCTATTAAGTTTTTCTTCATCAAATTTCAGTTCTTTAGCTTTTTCTTTTACGAGTTTTAAAAACTCGATAGCATCAAGTTCTTTTTGTCCACGAGCTTTTCTAATTGCATTTAGAGAAGTCTTTAAAAAAATATTAGTATTTACCCCAGGAATTTCTAAAGGGTATTGAAAGGCTAAAAATATACCTTTGTGCGCTCTTTCCTCAGTTTCAAGTTCAAATAAATTTTTATTTTCAAATAATATTTCTCCAGATACCTCGTAACCTTTTTTTCCCGATAAAATATTAGATAACGTACTTTTTCCAGAGCCATTAGGACCCATTATTGCATGAACCTCACCTGGGTTTATATTTAGTGAAAATCCCTTTAAAATTGACTTATTTTCAACATTTGCGTTTAAGTTATTAATTTTCAGCATTAACCCACGCTCCCTTCAAGACTAATTCCAACAAGTTTTTGTGCCTCTACAGCAAACTCCATTGGTAATTGCTGAAGAACTTCTTTGCAAAATCCATTAACGATTAACCCAACAGCTTCCTCGGGATTTAATCCTCTTTGTTGACAATAGTGCAATTGCTCTTCACTTATTTTTGACGTTGTTGCTTCATGAGCAACATTTGAGTCAAAATTTTTGTTCTTTATATATGGAACAGTGTGTGCTCCACATTTATTTCCCATTAAAAGAGAGTCACATTGAGTATAGTTACTAGAATTTTTTGCTTTTGAATTTATATCTACTAATCCTCTATAGGTCATATCAGAAAATCCAGCACTAATACCTTTAGAAATTATTTTACTTTTAGTATTTTTACCAAGGTGGATCATCTTTGTCCCGGTATCTGCTTTTTGATGATTATTTGTAATTGCTATTGAATAAAATTCTCCAATTGAGTTATCACCCTTTAAAATACAACTAGGGTATTTCCAAGTTATAGCAGAACCTGTCTCTACCTGTGTCCAAGAAATCTTAGAATTTTTTCCCTTACATAGTCCTCTTTTAGTTACAAAATTATAAATTCCCCCTTTTCCATTTTCATCTCCCGGGTACCAGTTTTGAACAGTTGAATATTTAATCTCTGCATCATCAAGAGCTATTAGTTCAACGTTAGCAGCATGTAATTGATTTTCATCTCTCATCGGTGCAGTACATCCCTCTAAATAACTCACGTAACTTCCTTTATCAGCAATAATTAAAGTTCTTTCAAATTGACCAGTTTCTGATGCGTTAATTCTGAAATAGGTCGAGAGCTCCATTGGACACTTTACACCTTCAGGAATATAAACAAATGACCCATCGGTAAAAACAGCAGAGTTTAATGTCGCAAAAAAATGATCTGTTGTTGGAATGACTGTTCCTAAATATTTTTTTACCAAATCAGGATGTTTCTGTATTGCTTCTGACATTGAACAAAAAACGATTCCATGTTTTGTTAATTCACCTTTAAATGTTGTGGCTACTGAAACTGAATCAAATACCGCATCTACAGCTATTCCATTTAATCTTGCTTGCTCTTGAAGAGGAATTCCTAATTTATTATAAGTTTCTAAAAGTTTAGGATCTAATTCATCTAAACTCTTAGGTTTATCCTTCATGCTTTTCGGAGCCGAATAGTAATATAAATCTTGATAATCAATTTTAGGATACTTAGGTTTTTGCCAGTCAGGTTCTTTGAGAAGCTTAAATCTTTCAAATGCTTTTAGTCTAAAATCCAACATCCATTTAGGTTCTTTTTTAATATTTGAAATAAACTTAATTACATTTTCATTTAGACCTTTTGGTGCTTTAATATTTTCAATATCAGTTGTAAAACCGTATTTGTAATCTTTTAAATTTTCTATATCTTTTTCTCTAGTATCCATTTTATAATCTTCTTTCAAAGTTTTCTTTTACTAAATCCTCTAAACTTTTTTTATCAAAAAAATTATTGATGTGAGTTTCAAGTTCATCCCAAAGATTGTGAGTTAAACATTTTGTAGATTTACCATTGCATCCTTTTTTTGACTCTTTTTTACATTGGACAGTTTTTACTTTTTCGTCTACTGCATCAAAAATATTTGTTAATTTTATTTCTTTAGCTTTCCTATTTAAAATATATCCACCTTGAGTTCCTCTAACGCTTTGAACAATTTCTTTTTTTCTCAATTTTGAAAAAATTTGTTCTAGATAATCTAACGAAATGCCTTGTCTTAAAGATATATCCCTTAGAGAAACTGGATTAATTCCATCAAATCTAGCCAGATCCACTAAAGCCATTACCGCATATCTGCCTTTAGAAGTAAGTCTCATAATTCCTTATTTTACTGGGGTATATATAAACCTGACCAAAATAGTCAAGTATCATGAGTAAAAAAAAGCTAACATTTTGTCACGCAGTTGTGATAAACCTAATTTTTTTTTGAGAATAATAATCAATAACAATTATGGAAAATAAAATATTAGAAATATTTATTCCAGGACCTGCAGGTAGACTTGAAGCCAAATATTATAAGAGTAAAAAAAACACTTCACCAATAGCTTTAGTTTTACAACCCCACCCTCAGTATGGAGGGACAATGAATAATAAAGTTGTTGTGGAAACTTTTCATACTTTTATGGAAAATGATTTTTCAGTTTGCAGAGTAAATTTTAGAGGTGTAGGAAAGAGTGATGGAGAATTTGACAATGGCCAAGGTGAATTAGCAGATGCTGCAGCGGCTCTTGATTGGTTAGAGAGAGAAAATTTTGACAATTCTCAGTGTTGGGTTTCAGGTTTTTCTTTTGGGTCACTGATTGCTATGCAACTTTTAATGAGGAGGCCAGAGATAAATAGATTTGTCGCAATCTCTCCCCAACCAAATGTTTATGATTTTTCATTTTTGTCTCCGTGTCCAACTTCTGGGATAATGATTTATGGAAAAAAAGATGAATTAGTACCTGTTGAACATATCAATGAACTAAATAAAAGATTAAGTGCGCAAAAAGGTATTAAAGTTGAATTTCAGTCTATTTCAGAAGCAAATCATTTTTTTTCAAAAAATGAGAACGCACTTTCAAAATCTCTTGATAAATACATAAAAAAAGAAACAGCTTTATATTAAAAATTTTCTACTAAAACTCCACCAGTTACCGATTTTTTACATCTAGTTGTATTTGGAAATGAAATAGGCATACCTTTTAGTGATCTAATCGCTAAAAAAGCAAAAGCTTGGGACTCAATGAAGTCTCCGTCTAATCCATATTGATCAATTGAATTTAGATTAATATCATCAAAATTACTTTTTATACTTTCTAAGAGATATTTATTTTTTCTTCCTCCACCACATACTAACCATTTACTTTTTTGAGAATTATTCTTATTTTGAATAAAATTCATTCCATTGGAAATTAATTTAGCGGTGAAATCAGTAATGGTTGCAGCACCATCCTCTAATGAAAGTCCTTTTGCAAAAAAAATATCAAAATTTTTAGTATCTAAAGATTTTTCAAAATTAGATTGTTCAGTAAAATTGTCCAAAGCCTGATTTAAAATTAATTTGTCTGTTTTTCCAGATCTTGCTACTAAACCTTCTTTATCATACCCTTTTTTTGAATTTTTTCTCATCCATTCGTCTATCAAACAATTGCCAGGTCCAATATCATAGGCATAAATTTTTTCTTCTAAACCCGAATTATTATATTCTATTGTAGAGGTAACATTAGAAATACCTCCAATATTAAGAATATTTATTGGAAAACCCAAATTAAATTTTTTATTTAATTCATTAGCTAGAGCATTATGAAAGATTGGCGCTAGAGGAGCACCCTGCCCACCATTTTCTAAATCATTTTGTCTAAAACTATAAATAACTTTCTTTTTCGTTAATTGAGATAGTAGCAATCCATCACCCAATTGTTTTGTAATTTTTTTTTCTGGAGCATGAAATATTGTTTGACCATGGAAACCAATTAAATCAACATCAGATTTTGATAGTTCAAGGCATTTATTAACAGCCTTAAAATGAAATAAAGTTATTTCTCTTTCTAAATCTTTGATTTCAACTTGATATTTGGTTAAATCATCTAGATTTAAGATTTTATCCTTAATTTTAAGTATTTTTTGAGTTAATTCTTCATCATATTGAAAGTATTTATCGATTAATATTGAAAATTCTTGATTACCATCTGACTTAATTATGGATACATCTACTCCATCCGATGAAGTACCACTCATTAAACCCATTGCTGTATAAATCTCATCCATTCTTATTTTTTTTTATTAAATAATGTATATTGTGGAACTATAGACTTATGGATAAATTTTTAAAAGAATTTAAAGATAGAGGCTACTTCTATCAATGCACAAATGAAAATGAATTATCCAAATTAATAAATAAAGAAAAAATTAAAGGTTACATAGGTTTTGATTGTACTGCTGAAAGTCTTCATGTTGGAAGCTTACTTCAAATCATGTGTCTTAGACTTCTTCAAAAATATGGGCACAGACCGATTGTCTTATTAGGTGGAGGGACTACCAGAATTGGAGATCCTTCAGGTAAAGACAAAACAAGGAGAATTTTAACTGAAAAAGAAATAGATAAAAATACAAAAAATATTGAAAAGATATTAAAAAAATTTTTAAATAATAACGATCCAAAAACAAAACCTATTTTTGTAAATAATTATTCCTGGCTTAAAAATTTAAATTATATTTCATTTTTAAGAGAAATAGGAAAACATTTTACAATTAATAAAATGCTTACTTTCGAAAGTGTTAAAACTAGATTGGATAGAGAACAATCTTTAAGTTATATGGAATTTAATTATATGATTTTGCAAGCTTATGATTTTTTAGAGCTAAATAAAAAAGAGAATTGTTCATTACAAATAGGAGGTTCTGATCAATGGGGAAACATTGTCAATGGAACAGAACTCATAAAAAGGTATTCTAGTAAACAAGCTTATGGTTTAACTACCCCTCTCATTACATTATCCTCGGGAGCAAAAATGGGAAAAACTGAGTCAGGTGCTATTTGGTTGGATGAAAAATTATTATCATCATATGACTATTGGCAATTTTGGAGAAATATCGATGACAGAGATGTAATAAAATTTTTAAAAATGTTCACAGATTTAGATATCGAAGAAATTGATAAAATGAAGGATGAAGACATTAATAAACTAAAAATTAAGCTAGCTAACGAGACAACTACTATGCTTCATGGTTTGAAAGCTGCTAAAAGTTCAGAGCAAGCGGCAAAAGAAGCTTTCTCAGGAACTTCGCTTGGTTCAAATTTACCTTCAATTAAAATTAAGAAAACTGATATTGAAAATAAAATGAGTATTATAGATCTCGTGATCTTATCTAAATTAGAAAATTCAAAAAGTGAAATCAGACGTCTTATTAAAGGAAATGCAATAAAACTGAATGATGAAATTATATCTCAAGAAAATCTGATTATTTCTTATGAATTATTCAGACAAAATTATTTAAAACTTTCTGTGGGAAAAAAAAGACATTTAAAAATTGAGTTAAGTTAATTTTTTTTAATTTTTTCCAATGTTCTTGTAATAAATCTGGGTGTTAAGGTTTTGACAGGATTTACTGAAGTTTTTAAATTTTTTGGAGGGCCTTTGATCTTAAAACTTACTCCAAATACTCCCTCACCAGTTTTTTTTCCAACTAATATTTCACCTAGCATAGGTAATGAACCAATAAAATTATTAATTGTTGTGGCTGGCACCAATGTGCCCTTTAAACTAATCAATTTGTTTTTTTCAACATAGCCCTCCATTAAAATAGATATTGCAGGACCAATCGCATAAATTTCTTCTATGGTCATTAAATCACCCTCATTTTTAAAATTCATTTCAAATTCCGTAAAACGTATACCTTCTCCAGATAAAATATCCGCAATACCTTGTAAGGATGCTAACGTGAGAATCTTTGTCAATATAGGTAACTCTTTTAATTTGAAATCATAAATTTTTATTTGTGAAACAGATTTTTTTGATTTTTTTGAACTGAAGAAATCGAGTGATCCTTCATCAAAACCTTTTATAAATTTATATCTTTTTATGATAGGTTTTGCCTCATCAACAAATAAGGTAGTAATTTTATTATTATTATCTTTATTTATTGTGAGTTTTAGTTTTTTATTTTTTGAAAAGCTTCCAATTAAGTCAGCTTTATATATTTCTTTATTTTTGATTAAAATATCTCCTTTGAAATTTGATAAATAATACTCGCTATCTAAAAAAATTTTTTTTACATCAATTTTCAAATTACTATTAATATCTATAATTTTAGTATCTTTATTGTCATCTGATAACAAGTCCTCAATTAAATTATCAGCATTAAAACTAGACCCAGTTAAAAAATATTTTTTTTTACTCCTCTTTAATCTTATTGAGTTTTTTTGTTTACCATCATCAAGATAATCTAAATTTAATTCATCTAATCTGGAAATTTGAAATTTTTCATTAAAAACCAGATCTTTTATCTTAATGTAGTTTTCATCTTCATTAAGATTAAAAGTTTCAATTACAAGTTCATTATTTCTATTTTTAGATCCTTTAAATTTTATAATAACCTCATTTTTCTCCTTTTTTTTATAATTCAAATAATCAACTTTAAAAGGATTTTCTTTTATTTTTAGAGTTATTTCAAAATTTTCAGTTTTATTCTTATTTGAAAAAAAATACTCTATATCATCATTTTCATTTTGATAATTTAAATTTCCATTTCCCTCAATAGTAAAATTATTCTTTTCATATTGTAATTTTATTTTTTGATCTAAAAGAGAAATTGTTTTTTTTTGTTTAGGAAAAAATCTTTTTAATTTCAAATTATTTGGTATTATTAATTCATGAACTAGTATTTCTGAGTTAATTTTGAAATTTTCAAATTTAAATCCATTTTGTATTTCAAAAGAAAAATTATTATTAGAAGTTAATGATATTTTTTCTATTTCAAAATTTGGTAAAAATGGTTTGACTAATAAATCTATATTTCTTTTATCTAAATCAGATTTTTTATGTGCAAAGGTACCATCTACAATAAAATCATCATTCATTTTTTTAATTGATACTTTTTCTGAGGAAAATCCTATTTTATTAAATTTAAAATTAAGATCGTTAACTAAAAAATTATTTGTACTATGGTCAAAAATAAAGTTTAATTTGTGTAGATTGTATTTTTTTAGTACATTTAATTCAACATCTTTTACAAGACCATTGATCTCATAATTGCTTTTAATATTTCCATTTAAATCAAATTCTAACTTTATATCAGCAATCAAATATCCCTTTTTAATGGCTTTTTCCATTATGAATAGTTCAGGAGTATTTTTAAATGATCTTAAAAAAGATATTAAGTTTTTTAACTCAAGAGATTTTGATGAAATTTCTAAATTTTCAATTGAAAATTTATCTTCTAGTAAGGACTTTAACGAAAGTTGTGCTTTTATACTTTCAATTTCTATTTTTTTACTTTGATTTATTATATTTGTGCCAATTGTTTTGGCTTGAAGTTTAAATTGAAATGGATCTAAAATTAATTTTATTTCTTTTAATTCAACTTTCAAATTTTTATCAAATTTTCGAATTTTTTCCGTTATTTGACTATTAAATTTATCAGTCTCAACTCCAAAAATACTTAGGTACGTTAAAGTAATAAATATTAAAAATAATATAGTTATAAAAAGTTTAAAAAATATTTTCATTATGTTTGATATAGCGATTGTTCTAAAAATTCATCAATTTCCCCATCTAAAATCTTATCTGGATTAGAGCTTTCAAAGTTAGATCTATTATCTTTTACTAATCTATATGGTTGTAAAACATAAGATCTTATTTGATGTCCCCAACCTATCTCAGATTTTGATGACTCGGTATTTTCATTTTCTTTCTCTTTTTTTTTTATCTCAAAATCATAGAGTCTTGCTCTAAGCATGTTCATGCATGTCTCTTTATTTTTATGTTGAGATCTTTCATTTTGACATTGGACTACAATTTTAGATGGTAAATGTGTAATTCTAACTGCACTATCAGTTGTATTAACATGTTGGCCACCAGCACCACTAGATCGATATGTGTCAATTCTCAAATCTTTATCTTGAATTTCAATATTAATATTTTCATCCACAACTGGATAAACCCAAATACTAGCAAAACTAGTATGACGTCTTGCACCTGAGTCAAATGGGGAAATTCTTACTAACCTGTGAATTCCAGACTCTTTTTTTAACCAACCATATACATAGTCACCTTCAATTTTAATTGTTGAGGATTTAATACCTGCTTCATCACCCCTATGTTCACTTATTAATGTTGATTTATAATTTTTATTATCAGACCATTTTAAATACATTCTTCTCAACATATCTGCCCAATCTTGGCTCTCAGTGCCTCCAGCGCCAGCATGAATTTCTATGTAACAATCAAAAGAGTCAGACTCATTAGATAAAAAACAATTAATTTCATTTTTTTTCGCTAATTTTCTTAAATTCTTGATACTTTCTAAAACCTCATTTTGCATGCTGGTATTATTTTCCTCTAAAGCTAATTCATACAAATCTCCTAAGTCTTTTAGTTGATTTAAAGAACTTTTGTAAGAACCAACCAAATCCTCAAGTAATTTTTTTTCTTTAAGTATTTTTTTTGAGTTAGACTTATCCTGCCAAAAATTAGGGTCGAGAATTATTTTATTGTGTCTTTGTAATTTTAAATTTATCTTATTTTTATCAAAGATACTCCTTAACTCTTTGATTTATTTTTTCTATCTCTTTTTTATAATCTGTATATTTATGATCCATTAGTAAAACTTTAATATATTATTCGTATCTAATCTATTATTATTTGAATATAGCACTTTGCCATCAATAACATTCTTGCTTTTATATGCTTCTAAAATTGTATCTTTGGATGAAAATTTTGCTTTTTGACCTGTTGTCGGGTCAACCACCATCATTGTAATTCCATCAGCAACTTTAAATGGTCGAGCGTCAGACTTTCTAATAGCTGATTCGATAAATTCCTTAAAAATTGGTAGTGCTGTTTTTGAGCCAGTTTCAAATTTTCCTAAAGGTTGAGGATTATCCATACCCACATAAACTCCAATAACATAATTTGAGGTGAACCCAATAAACCATGCATCAGTATTTTTATTAGTTGTTCCTGTTTTGCCCGCAAGATTCAAATTTAAATCTCTCAGTTTTTTTCCTGTTCCTCTTTTTACAACACCCTCTAGCAAAGAAGTAATTTGGTAGGCTGTCTGTGGAGAAAATACTTGTTTAAAATTATTTACCACATTAGGAAAATCCTTACCAGTATATGAAAGTTTATCGCAATTTAAGCATGATCTATTTTCATTATTTAAAATTGTGTTTCCCTCACTATCCTGAACACGATCAATCAAAATTGGTGAAACTAATTTTCCTCCATTTACAAAAGCTGAATATGCAGATGTGAGTTTTAACAAAGTTGTTTCGGCAGAACCCAGAGAAATAGATAAAAGCTCATCAGGATTTTCATAAATACCAAGATTTCTAGAAAATTTGGCAACTTTATCTACACCTAGATTCTGTGCAATTCTTACTGTCATTAAATTTCGTGACTTTTCCAAACCAATTCTCAAAGTTGATGGTCCATAAAATTTTTTTCCATAATTTTCTGGCTTCCACAATTTTAAGTCAGTTCCTTGATCTAAAACTAACGGTGCATCCAAAACTAATGACGAAGGAGTGTAATTATTTTCAAGAGCTAAAGCGTAAACAAATGGTTTAAATGCTGAACCGGGTTGCCGCAAAGCTTGCGAAGCCCTATTAAACTCACTATTTTTAAAACTAAATCCACCGCTAAGAGCAACGACTCTACCTGTGAAAGGATCCATTACAACTATACCACCATTTATTTTTGGCAATTGCTTAAGGCTAAACTTTTTATCTCTTATATTTTTAACATAGATTATGTCTCCCACTCTAAAAAGATCATCTAATTCTTTTTTAGTCCAAGAAATATTATTGTAATCTATAATTCCTTTGATTTTATCTTTTGTTTCTATTTCTAAAGAAAATTTAGTAATCTTTTTTATTATTGCAATTTTCCAATCAATTGAATTCTCTAGATCGTATTTATCTAAACCAACAGACCAATTTTTAGAATATGATTTATTTAATAATGGACCACGCCAACCTTTACGTTGATCATATTTGATTAATCCATTTCTTAAAGAGTTTGTTGCTATTTTTTGTAATTCAAGATTTATTGGTGTGTTTATATTAAAGCCTTGATTATAAACTTTTTCATATGATAGAATTTCAATGATATTTTTTCTTACATCTTCAATATAATATTGAGCATCTTCTAAATAAACTCTTTTAGTTTTTTTTAATTGAATATCTTTTTTCCTTAAATTTTGATAATTTTTCTCTGTTATAAAATTATTGTCTAATAAATTTTTTAAAACTAAATCTCTTCTAAATTTTGCTAATTCAATATTTCTATATGGATTATATTTACTCGGCGCCTTAGGTAATGCGGCCAGCAAAGCAGCTTCTTCATAATTTAGTTCTTTTATTGATTTGTCAAAATACTCTAGACTTGCAGCAGCAACTCCATAAGCCCCACTACCAAGGTAAATTTGATTTAAATATAACTCAAGTATTCTTTCTTTCGATAGTGCTCTTTCAATTCTAAATGCTAAAATCGCCTCTTTAATTTTTCGGTTTAAACTGACTTCATTAGTTAGAAGAAAGTTTTTTGCTACTTGTTGAGTAATTGTTGAAGCGCCCTCTAGTCTTTTAGATGTAAGAACATTTTTAATGTTATTTATAATTGCTCGTAAAACCCCTTTAGCATCAACTCCTGGATGAGAAAAAAAATTTTTATCTTCAGCGGACAAGAAAGCATTAATAACATTTTGAGGAATTGAACCATAAGGAACAAAAATTCTCTTTTCTTTTGAAAAATCTGCAACTAAATCACCATTGCCAGAGTAAACCTTGCTTGAAACTGGGGGTTTATAACTTTTTAAAAATTTATAATCAGGTATATTATTTGAAAAATTCCATAAAACACCCAAAACAATTATTGATGAAATTAGTGAAAAACTAATAAAACCAATAAATAAATTCTTTAAAATTTTACTCATTTTGTTTCCATTATATATGGGAATTTGTTAAAGATAAGGCATAAGAATACAAACAAAATTTTAATAATTTATGAATCAATCAAAAAAAATGTTATGGAAAAAAATTTATATATTGATGCTTCGCATCCAAACGAGATTAGAATTGTACTCAAGTCAGGTGAAAAAATTGAAGACTATGAGTATGAAGGCATAAAAAATAATCTAATTAAGAATAATATTTATTTAGGTAAAGTAAGTCGTATAGAACCATCTTTGCAAGCTGCGTTTGTTGATTTTGGGAGGGAGCGTCATGGCTTTTTATCCTTCAATGATATTCAATCTGATTATTATCAAATTCCACAAAGTGATTTAGAAAAAATAAAACAAGAGGAGGAAAGAGTCCGAGAGGAACTATCAAAAAAAGTTGAAGCTAAAGAAGAAGAAAATTTAGCTGAAGGTAAATTAGAAATTGAGGACCCCTTGGAAAAAAAGGATCCAATAGAAAAAAAAGAACCAGAGGATAAGGAAAATATAGAAAATGAAAAAGAAAAAAAATATGAAAGTAAATTTAGATTCAAAAGATATAAGATCCAAGAGGTAATAAAGCCCAATCAAGTAATTTTAGTTCAGGTTATAAAAGACGAGCGTGGTCAAAAAGGTGCTGCGTTAAGTACTTTTATTTCTATAGCAGGAAAATATATAGTTTTAATGCCTAACACGCCTAAAGGTGGAGGAATTTCGAGAAAAATCTTTAATCCTGCAGATCGTAAAAAAATTAGAGGTATTTTAAATGAAATTGAAATCCCAAAAGAAATGGGACTAATAGTTAGAACCGCCGGAAGTAACAAAACTAAAAATGAAATTAATCATGATTTAGACACCCTTATTAATAATTGGAATCAAATTAAGGAAAATGCCCTAAGCTCCATAGCGCCTTCATTAATTCATCAAGAAAGTGAAATAATTAAAAGAACTTTAAGAGATATGTATGATGAAAACACAAAAAATATAATTATTGAAGGTAATGAAGGTTATAAAAAAGCTCAAAATTTTATGAAAATGATGATGCCCTCTCATGTAAAAAAAATAAAAAAATACAGAGGAAAAAAACCTTTATTTATTGAAGAAGGAATTGAACAGAAATTAAACCAAATATTTGAAAGTGAAATAAAATTGAACTCAGGTGGTTATTTGGTAATTAATCCTACAGAGGCCCTGGTTTCTATTGATATTAACTCTGGAAGTTCAATTAAACAAAAAAATGTGGAAAGCACTGCTTTAGATACAAATCTTGAAGCAGCAGATGAAATAGCAAGACAAATAAAAATACGAGATTTGTCAGGACTTATCATAATAGATTTTATTGACATGCTTAGTTATGGTAACCGAAGACTAGTAGAAAGAAGACTAAAAGAAAAGTGTAGATCTGATCGAGCCAGAATTCAAATTGGAAGAATATCGAATTTTGGTCTTTTAGAAATGTCTCGACAGAGATTAAGAGAAAGTGCAGTTAAATGGAATATCAAACTAACCGATGAATCTTTTGCACTAAAAATTCTTAAATTAGTTGAATTAAAAGCAGTTTTAAACAAAGCTAAATTTGTAGATTTAAAGGTTTGTAAAAAAATTTCTGATTTTCTAAAAGAAAATTTTATCGAAGACCTTACTTACTTTGAAAAAAAGAATAAAATGAAAATTGATATAATATCTGATAATAGTTTAATAATTCCTGAATATATTATCGATATTAAAAATAAATCTAAGAAAACTATTGAACTTATTGAACAATTTGAAAGATTAAAAAATCTTGAGGAGCAAAAAGTAAATAATGTTATTGAATTAAAAGATAAGAAGAAATTTAAAAAGAAAACTTTTAGAAAAAGAAAATATTATAAAAAAGCTAAATAATTCCTGACTTTGGTGAAGATGGGTTTCCGTATAATGTTTTTTTTATTCTACCTGATAAATATGATTGACGGCCAGCAATTACAGCATTCTTGAATGCCAAAGCCATTTGAAATGGTTTTTTTGCTTTTGCAATTGCAGTATTTACTAAAACCCCATCGCATCCTAGTTCCATAGCTATGGCGGCATCTGAAGCTTGTCCTAATCCAGCATCAATAATTAAAGGTAATTTTATTTGCTTCCTAATAATCTTAATATTAATCTCGTTAATTATACCCAGACCAGATCCTATTGGAGCAGCTAAAGGCATAATTGCGCAGGCCCCAGAATTTTCTAATCTTTTTGCCATTAAAGGATCATCATTGCAATAAACCATAACTTTAAAACCCTCTTTGGTTAATATCTCAGTTGATTTAAGTGTTTCAATCATCTCTGGGAACAAATTTTTTTTATCTCCTAAAACTTCTAGTTTAACTAATTTCCACCCACCTATTTCTCGTGCTAATCTTAGAGTTCTCAACGCCTCTTTTGAATTAAAACAGCCAGCAGTGTTAGGAAGATAAGTAATTTTCTTAGGATCTATATAATCCATTAATAATGGTTTTTTTTTATCAGTAATGTTTACTCTTCGAACAGCAACTGTAACTATTTCAGCTCCAGATAGTTTAATTGCTTTAGCACACTCCTGCATGCTTTTATACTTCCCAGTTCCAACAATAAGTCTTGAGCCAAAATTTTTTTTAGAAATAATAAATTTATCTTTTTTCAATTTTAACCACCTCCAATGAAATGAACTATTTCTATTTTATCGTTATTTTTAAGGTTAATACTTTTTATTTTTTTTTTATCTACTATTTCTTGATTTAATTCAATAGCTACTTTTGCTAATGGAATTTTGTTTTTTTGAACAATATTGAATAATGTTGAATTATTATTAATAGCTTTCAATTTTCCATTTAATTTTATTTTTATTTTTTTTTTCATCGTATATAAAAGCTGAATGAACAATAAAATAATTATTATTAATGGTCCAAATATTAATCTATTAGGTGAAAGAGAACAATCACAATATGGATCGATTACTTTTGACGAACTTAAAAAAGAATGTATAGCAAAATCAAAAGAATTAGGACTTTCCACTGAATTTGTACAATCAAATATTGAGGGGGAATTGGTTAATCTAATACAAAATGCTAGAGAAAAGTTTGATGGAATGATTATTAATGCTGCTGCATTTACTCACACTTCAGTTGCAATTAGAGATGCTTTAGAAATTTTTAAAAAACCTATTATTGAAGTACATATTTCAAATATCTACAAACGTGAGGAATTTAGAAAAAAATCTTTAATAAGTGACGTAGTTACAGGTGGAATATTTGGCCTAAATGCTGATGGTTATATTTTAGCCATAATTTCAATGCAAAAGCTAATCCAGAATGAAAATAGATAAAAAAATAATAAAAGAGTTAAGTGATTATTTGGATGAATTTAATCTTACTGAATTGGAGTACACTGAAAAAGATACGAAAATAAAAGTCTCAAAAAATAATATTTCGATTAATAATCAAACAAATCAAACATTATCTAAAGAAATAAGCTCAAATAAAAAATTAGAAAGTCAAAATAATATATCTGGAATTGAAGTAACATCACCAATAATTGGTACTGCTTACCATGCACCTGAACCTGGAGCTAAAAAATTCGTAGAGGTTGGAAAGAAAATAAAAAAAGGTGACACTGTTATGATTGTAGAGGCTATGAAAACTATGAATCATGTGCCCTCAAGTTCTGATGGAATAGTAAAGAAAATACTTGTATCTGATGGTCAACCTGTTGAATTTGGCCAAACCCTTATCGTTTTAGAATAATGTTTAAAAAAATTTTGATTGCAAATCGTGGGGAAATTGCAGTCAGAATTATAAGAGCCTGTAAAGAATGGGGAATCTCAACTGTTGCTGTTCATTCTGATGTAGATAGAGAAAGTATGCACGTTAAATTAGCAGATGAAAGTGTTTGTATAGGCTCTCATCAACCGGCTAATAGTTATTTAAATATTCCTGCACTTTTATCAGCTATAGATTTGACTAATGCTGAAGCAGTCCATCCTGGTTATGGTTTTTTGTCTGAAAATGCAAACTTCGCAAAGATACTTGAAGAAAATAAAATTAAATTTATCGGTGCTTCTGCAAAACATATTGAAATGATGGGAGATAAAATTCAAGCAAAAAAAATTGCAAAAGAAAATGGATTACCTGTTATAGAAGGGTCTGATGGCGGTGTTCAAAATGTAGCTGCAGCAAAAGACTTGTGTAAAAAAATTGGTTTTCCAGTCTTAATTAAAGCCTCTGGAGGTGGAGGGGGTAAAGGTATGAAAATTGTTCAAAAAGAGGAAGATTTTGAGACAATGTTTTCTACAGCAAAATCAGAGGCAAAAAAATATTTTGGCAATGACGAAGTTTATATTGAGAAATTTTTTCAAAATCCAAGGCATATAGAAGTTCAAATTTTAGCTGGAAAAAATGCAACAATCCATTTACATGAAAGAGATTGCTCAGTTCAAAGAAGACATCAAAAATTAATTGAAGAAACTCCAAGCCCAGTTTTAAATGATAAAATTAGAAAAGATTTATTTGATAGAACTGTAAATATGGTCAGAAAAATCGGTTATCAAGGAGCTGGTACAGTCGAATTTATTTATGAAGATGGAAAATTTTACTTTTTGGAAATGAATACGAGAGTTCAAGTTGAACATCCAGTTACTGAAATGGTTACAGGAATAGACATAATCAAAGAACAAATATGGATTGCTTTTACTGGTGAAACAGCTCTAAAACAATCAGATATAAATCCTAGGGGCCATGCTATTGAATGCAGAATAAATGCTGAGGACCCAGAAAAAAATTTTCAGCCATCTCCTGGTACGATCGGCATGTGTCATCAACCATCTGGTTTTAGGACAAGAGTAGATGGAGCAATATTTCAAGGTTATAAAGTAACTCCATATTATGACAGTATGATATGTAAACTAATTTGTCATGGTAGAAATAGAGGAGAGGCTATTCAAAGAATGAATAGATCATTAGATGAATTTGTTATTGAGGGTATTACAACAACAATTCCTTTACACAAAAAACTTTTAAGTCATAAAAAATTTATCGAGTCTGATTTTAATGTAAGTTGGCTTGATAATGAAAAGATAATTTAATAACAGCTTACTAACCAAATATCATACACAGGATGATCAAATGGAGTTATAGATGGGCTTGATGAAAACATCCAGCCATTAAAAACAAACACATCGTCTTTGTCTTTATTTGTTAGATCCCTCACTTGAATATAAGCTATAATTTCTGGATTATCGTCGAATTCAGAATTTTTACACTTCATGCTTTTAATTAGAAGATCTTTATGTTTTTTTTCTTCGCCGTTTTTAAGTTTAACTAAAATATTTTTTGAAGAAATTTTATCTAAAATTTTTATATTAGTGTAGTTACCTTCTTGATTTTGCTCCGAGTATACATAAAAGGGTACGATTAAAAAAAGAAATATAAATAAATTAAATTTAGTCTTTCCAAGACCTGTATTTTTTTTGAATAGCATTTTTGTTTTTATTTGGATAATAAGCTGAATCTGTGCCAGTTAAATTCTCTTGATGGGGTTTTTGCCAATCATATTTTTTTAATTCATGATTATTTTCTATTTTATTATGAGTAAAATGTATCCATGAATACCACTCAACTGGTATTTTTGATGCATCAATTTCTGCAGCATAAATCACCCATCTTTTTCCATTTTTAGACTCGTAATATTTATTTCCTAAATGATCTGTGCCTACTAATTTTCCAAATAAAATTGTTTTTATTCTGGTTCCAAAAGTATCACGATTCCACCAAGTGAAAATTTTTTTTACGAATGTCAACATAATAAAATTTTTATTTACAATTTAAAATTGTATAAATTAAATTAGACTAAAATTTGTTTTTGTATATAAATTAATTGATTCATTATTCAAATAAAATTTAAAAATAACTGAGGTTAAATGGCAAAATATTTAGTAGAAACATATTACACTTGTACTTTTAAAGTAAATCATTATTTAGACGACATTAATGAAACTGAGCTTAAAAATTTAGAAAAACGCGACGATGGTAAATTTGAGGTTCTGGACGTAAAACTTGATAATAGAAAAACCAAAAGTTTAGATCCAAATAACAAAAAAATTGTTGAAAATAAGAAAATTGATGTAGTCGCTTCAAATAATAAATCAACG
Organism: uncultured Pelagibacteraceae bacterium; assembly: GCA_902616875.1. Classification (GTDB taxonomy): domain Bacteria; phylum Pseudomonadota; class Alphaproteobacteria; order Pelagibacterales; family Pelagibacteraceae; genus Pelagibacter. The sequence continues at coordinate 2,527 of CACMUH010000009.1, read as the reverse complement.
CCAAAAAATTTAGAGAATATAATCAAGTCAAAGAGTAATAATTCTGAAAAATCAGGAAAAAGATTTAGTATGCCAGATAGAAGAAAAGGCTACATCCAAAAAGCAACTATTGGTGATCATAAAGTATATTTACACACTGGTGAATACGAAGACGGAAAAATTGGAGAAATTTTTATTGATACGAGCAAAGAGGGTGAATTAGTCAAAGCTCTAATGAATAATTTTGCTATAGCAGTGTCCTTAGGTCTACAATATGGAGTTCCACTGGATGAATTTATAAGTGCTTTTGTTGGTACGAAATTTGAACCTTCCGGTAAAGTTCATGGAAATGATAGAATTTTGACCGCAACATCTATTTTAGACTATATTTTTAGAGAATTAGCTATTTCTTATCAAAATAGAGAAGATTTAGCTCATACACCTTCGATTGGTAATTCGGAAATTTCAAATATTGATGAGCAAAACTCAGATGATCAAAATCAGCTTTTGAAAATAGTAAAAGATATTACGAGTAAAGGTTTTGTAAGAAATAATTATAAAAAAAATTTAGTAGACTTATCAGATGTAAAGATAAATCTAAAAGGTAAAAAATAATCTATTTTTTTATTTTGAAAGCTAGATTTAGCTCCTTTAATTGTTTCTCATCTATTGATGAAGGAGCATTCATCATTAAATCTTGGGCGTTTTGATTCATGGGAAACATAGTTACTTCCCGAATATTTTTTTCGTTTGCCAAGAGCATTATTATTCTATCAATTCCAGGAGCAATTCCCCCATGCGGTGGTGCACCATAGCTTAAAGCATTAATCATTCCACTAAATTTTTCATTAACTTGATTTTTATCATAACCGGCAATAGCAAATAATTTATACATAAGTTCAGGAATATGGTTTCTTATAGCACCAGATGAAAGTTCAATCCCATTACATACTATATCGTACTGATAGGCTAACATATCCAAAGGTTTTTCAAAATTAAGTTTTTTAATATCTCCTTGCGGCATCGAAAAAGGATTATGACTAAATTCAATTTTATTCGTTTGATCGTTTTTTTCAAACATTGGATAATCAATTACCCAACAAAATGCAAAAACATTATTATCTATTAAATTTAAGTCTTTTGCAATTTTATCTCTAGCCAAACTAGTTATTCGCTCTAAATCCTTTTTTTTACTACAAGCCATAAATATACTATCTCCAACTTTTGCACCTGTTTTTTTCATGATTTCCTCTAAAGACTCTTTTGAAAAAAATTTACCCACTGGCCCTTTTGCAGTAATCTCATTTTCAATAGTGAAATAAGCTAGACCAGAAGCCCCCTCATCTTTCGCCCATCTATCAATATTATCAAAGAAGCTTCTTGGTTTATCTTTCGTATTCTGAGTAACAATACATCTTACATTTGAGCCAGACTTCACAAGTTTTTTAAAGATATCAAAAGAAACATCCTCTCTTGTAAAAGTTTCTGTTATGTCTTCAATTATCAATGGATTTCTAAGATCAGGTTTATCACTTCCATACTTTAAAAGAGCATCTTTATAAGTAATTCTTGGGAATTTTTCTGTTATAATTTTTTTTTTTGAGAATTTTTTAAAGGTGTTAATTAATAATTGTTCAACGACTTTGAAAACATCCTCTTGCTCAACAAAAGACATCTCTAAATCTAACTGATAAAACTCTCCTGGACTTCGATCAGCACGAGCATCTTCATCTCTAAAACATGGGGCGATTTGAAAATATTTATCAAAACCAGAAACCATTATGAGTTGCTTAAATTGTTGCGGTGCCTGCGGCAAAGCATAAAACTTACCTGGATTCAATCTACTTGGCACAAGAAAGTCTCTGGCTCCCTCAGGACTAGATGAAGTTAAAATTGGTGTTTGAAACTCTAAAAAACCAAATTTATTCATTTCATTTCTGATAAACGAAATAACTTTTGATCTCAAAATAATATTTTCATGAATTTTTTTTCTCCTTAAATCTAAATATCTATATTTTAATCTGATTTCTTCAGAATATTCTTGATCACTAAAAACCGGCATTGGCAATTCTTTGCACTTACCCAAAACAACAAAATTTTCGATAGTGACTTCAATCTCTCCTGTTTCTATCTCTTTATTGATTGTATCAGTTGATCTATCAACTACTTTACCCTCTACATTAATAACTGTTTCAAGTTGTAATTTTTCTAAATCTTTGAAATTTTTATTTTCTTTATCTACTATACATTGTGTGATGCCATAGTTATCACGTAAATCTAAAAATAAGAGATTTCCATGATCACGTTTCTTGTTAATCCAACCTGAAAGTAAAATATTACTCCCGACATTCTTTTTTCTTAGTTCGTTACAATTGTGACTTCTATATTTATTCAATTATTCTCCCAATACCTCTTTAATTGTACTTAAGTTTATAGATCTTTTTTTTTTTAAACTTACTTCGTCGATTTTATATATAAAATCAACTATTTTTCCATATGATCTATCAATTCTTTTAATAATATAGTCAATTAATTTTTTATCTATGGA
>CACMUH010000008.1:0-47953 GCA_902616875.1 uncultured Pelagibacteraceae bacterium | reverse complement strand
GCTAAGCACTACATTAATTTGTCATCAAATTCATTGTCAGTATTTAAAGACTCTGAAGAAAAAAATATCCTCGAAAATTTAACGTCTTTTAGTTTATCAAGAAATTTTTAGGGGCTTAAAAGACTTTTTGTCCAATCATTATTTGCTGTCAATTTATACTTTAGTCTTTCGTGTATTCTATTATCTCCATCTAACCAAAATTCTATGCTCGTAGGTTTTAAATTCCAGCCTGACCAATGATTTGGTCTTGGAACATTATTTTGATCTTGGTATTTATTTTTAAATTTTTCTAGGGATTTTATCAATTCTTCCCTATTGACTAATTCACTACTTTGTTTTGATGCCCAAGCCCCAATTCTACTTTCGTAAGCTCTAGAATTAAAATAATTATCAGCTACCTCATCTTCTACTTGGCTCAAAGTACCTACAATTCTAATTTGCCTAAGCAAACTTTTCCAATGAAAACACATTGTAGCATTGGGGTTTTCTTTTATTTCGTTTCCTTTCTGACTATTAAGATTAGTATAAAAAACAAATCCATTTTTATCGTAACCTTTAAGAAGCACCATCCTTACTGATGGAACGCCTTTTTTTGTTGCAGTTCCAAGAGCTAAAGCATTTGGATCATTAATTTCATTCTTTTTTGCCTCTTCGTACCAACTTTCAAATAATTTAAAAGGATCATCTAAATCTAGAAAGCATTTATTAAGCCCTAGTGAGTTTTTTTCATTCATAATTTTAACAAAATAATCTATACAATATAAATAATGTCATTTAATACTTTTGGAAAGGTTTTTCGTTTCACTACATGGGGAGAGTCTCATGGCCCTGCAATTGGTTGTATAATAGATGGTTGTCCACCACTAATAAACCTCAATGAACGAGACATTCAGATAGAACTCAACAAAAGAAAACCTGGTCAATCTAAATTTACTACTCAAAGAAAAGAGAGTGATAAAGTAGAGATTCTTTCAGGAGTCTTCGAAGGTAAAACAACTGGAACTCCAATATCTTTAATAATTTATAACGAGGATATGCGCTCAAAAGATTATAGTGATATTAAGGATAAATTTAGACCAGGCCATGCTGATTACACTTATTTTAAAAAGTATGGCATTAGAGATTATAGAGGGGGTGGAAGATCGTCGGCAAGAGAAACTGCATCAAGAGTTGCAGCAGGAGCTGTAGCAAAAAAAGTTTTAGAAAAAAAATTAGGTAAAAAATTTAAAATATCTGGTGCAGTTACACAACTTGGTATTCTTGGATGCGATACAAACAAGTGGGATGATAAGATAATATATAAAAATCCATTTTTTTGTCCTGATAAATCTATGCTTAAAATATGGGAAAAATATCTTTTAAGTATAAGAAAGGCGGGTTCATCTTGTGGCGCCATAATTGAAATTAGGGCTAGTGGTATTCCGGCAGGACTTGGGGCACCAATTTACTCAAAACTAGACTCTGATATTGCGTCTGCAATGATGAGCATTAATGCTGTAAAAGGTGTTAATATTGGTTCTGGAATGAATTCTGCTCAATTGTCTGGGGAAGAAAATTCAGATGAAATTTCAAAATCAAAAAATGAATTAAAGTTTAACTCAAATAATGCAGGTGGGATTCTTGGTGGCATCTCTTCTGGTCAACAAATAATTGTTTCATTTGCTGTAAAGCCTACATCATCAATTTTAAAGAGCAGAAAGACAATTAATAAATTTGGAAAAAATACTAGCATATCTGTTAAGGGAAGACATGATCCGTGTGTTGGAATTAGAGCAGTTCCAGTGGGTGAGGCTATGCTATCATGCGTTTTACTTGATCATTATTTATTGAATCAAGCTCAATGTGGATAACCACTTTATTTTTGTTTTTGTAAGATAATATTTGAATTTAATACATCTAAAATTTGTTCTTCAATAGAAATGCTATCTAAGTTTGCGAGTTTATACATGTTTTCAGGTTTGTCTTGATCAATAAAAATATCTGGAAGTTTCATTGATCTAAATTTTAAATTTGAGTCCATTAGTCCCTTTTTTGCTAAAAAATCAATCACATGAGAACCAAATCCACCAATTGACCCCTCCTCAATAGTTACAATTGCCTCGTGTGTTGTTGCTAATTGCCATATCAAATTTTCATCCAATGGCTTGGCAAATCTTGCATCCACTATTGTAATATTAACACCTTTTTTTTTTAAATTTTCTGATGCCCTTAAACTTTCACTTAATCTTGCACCAAAGTTTATTAAAGCTAACTTTTTTCCATCTTGAATAATTCTTGATTTACCAATCTCTATCTTTTCATTAATTGATGGCAATATTGATCCAATACCAGTCCCTCTTGGATACCTGAATGCGCAGGGTCTATCATTAATTTCTATAGAAGTGTTAATCATTCTAACTAACTCAGCCTCATCACTTGCAGCCATTACAATAAAATTTGGTAGTGTTGCTAAATAAGTCGTGTCAAAACTACCTGCATGTGTAGGTCCATCAGCTCCAACTAGTCCTGCTCTATCTATTGCAAATCTTACAGGTAAGCTCTGAATTGCAACATCATGAACAACTTGATCGTATGCTCTCTGAAGAAATGTTGAGTAAATTGCTGCATAAGGTTTATAATTCTCAGTCGCTAAACCGGCTGCAAACGTAACAGCGTGTTGTTCAGCAATACCAACATCAAAAGTTCTATCTGGAAATTCTTTTCTAAAATTGCTTAATCCAGTTCCATCTGGCATTGCTGCTGTAATTGCAACTATTTTGCTATCTTTTTTTGCGTGTTGTATCAGAGTATCAGCAAAAACTTTGGTGTATGATGGTACTTTACTTAAACTTTTTTCCTGTTCTCCAGTCTTTACATTAAATTTGGATACCCCATGATAATGATCTTTTGCTTCTTCAGCAAAAGAATATCCTTTGCCTTTTTTTGTTTTTATATGAATTAATATAGGACCTTGGTGTTTTGAGTCCCTTGCATTTCTTAAAATTGGAGTCAATGAAGAAAGGTCATGACCATCTATAGGGCCAATATAATAGAAACCTAATGAACTAAATAAAGTTCCACCGGTTACAGCTGATCTCAATAAATCTTCAGCTTTACCCGCTTTTGCACTAAATCTTTTTGAAAATGCTGATGTAATCAATTTTATAGTTTCTCTTAAACTAAAATAAATTTTACCAGAAAAAATTTTAGCTAGATATGTTCCCATTGCTCCAACAGGCCTAGCAATTGACATGTCGTTATCATTCAATATCACAATCATTTTAGTCTTAGAGGCACCTGCATTATTCATGGCTTCATAAGCCATGCCTGCGCTTATTGCACCATCACCAATTACTGCTATAACATTTTCTGATTTTTTTGATAATTTATTTGCCTCTGCAATTCCCAAAGCTGATGAAATTGAGGTGGAACTATGAGCAGCTCCAAAAGGATCATATTCACTTTCTGAACGCTTGGTAAATCCTGAAAGACCTCCTCCTTGCCGAAGTGTTCTTATTTTATCTTTTCTTCCTGTCAAAATTTTGTGTGGATAACATTGGTGTCCTACATCCCAGATTAATTTATCACTTGGTGTATTAAAAATATAATGTAATGCAACGCTTAATTCTACAACACCTAAACTAGCCCCCAAATGTCCTCCAGTAACTGATACTGCATCGATCATTTCCTCTCTTAATTCATCAGCAACCTTTTGTAGTTTTGTTTCAGGAACTTTTTTTAAGTCTGATGGAAAATTAATCTGATCTAAAAATTCGTAATTTTTTTTCATTTATTTCTATTTAAAATATAATTTAAGGTTTCACTTAAATTCTTAGATTTTGGTCCATATTTTTTTAACTTAGTATTTATTTTTAAAATTAGCTTTTGCGCATATTTAATAGTATTTTTATCTCCCAGTAAACTAATAAGAGTTGCTTTACCTTTTTTTTTATCTTTTCCAGTTTTTTTTCCTGCAGCTAAAAGGTTTCCATTATAATCAATTAAATCATCAGCAACCTGAAATAGTAAACCTATATCAGCTCCAATATTTTCAAATTTTTGGATATCTTTTTTACTTTTGTTCTTTAAAATTAATGGAGCTACACAACAAAAACTAAAAAGTCTTCCAGTTTTTTTTATTTCCATTTCAATTATTTTTTTTTCTGAAATTTTCTTATGTTCATAGCTAAGATCTAAATATTGACCACCAGCAATCCCGAGATGTCCAGAACTCTCAGAAATTTTATTAATTAATTTAATTTTTGTTTTTTCATTGATATTCAAATCTTTGTGACTCAAAATTTCGAATGCCATAATTAAGAGTGAGTTTCCAGCAAGAACAGCTGTAGACTCTCCAAATTTGATATGAGTAGAGGGCTTACCTCGTCTTATTAAATCATTATCCATACATGGTAAATCATCATGAATAAGTGAATAAGCATGAATACATTCAACAGCAGCACCAATAATTAGTAAAGTTTTGTAATTTAAATTAAACATTGAACCGACATCGACTAGTATTTTTGATCTTATTTTTTTACCACCCGAAAATAATCCATATTGCATTGGGACAATCAGTTCTGATTTTTTTTGCTTTTTTATAAATCTTTTTAAGAAAATATTTGTGTCTTTAGCAATTTTATTCAGTTTTTTTTGCATTATTTTTTGTAATTATCTTAGATATAGTATCTTTAGTTGTTGTATTGATGTCGATGACTTTTTTTTTAAATTTTTTCTCAATGATATTGTTAAGTTTTATCAAATTTTGATATTTTTCAATTGAATTTTGTAAATCTTTTTGACTTTCTAAATCCTCAATTAACTTATTAGCTTCGAGAGTTAATTCCTCCAGAGAAGAAGATTCATAATCATTTGGTAAATCTTTATCTTTCATATAATACTCTCAGATAATACATGAAAATGAATCTTGCAAATATTAAAAAAGCAAAAAAACTTCTACATAAAAGGGAGTGTATTGCTATACCTACAGAAACAGTTTACGGTTTAGCGGGTAATGCCTACTCCAACCAAGCCTGTCAAAAAATATATAAGCTTAAAAAAAGACCAAAAAATAACCCACTAATAGTTCATTATTTGAATATTCAGAGGTTGAAAAAAGATTGTCATTTAAACAATGACTTTATTAAACTATATAAAAAATTTTGTCCTGGTCCTTTAACGTTTATACTAAATCTTAAAAAATCATCAAAAATTTCAAAAATAATTACCAACAAAAAAAATACATTGGCGGTAAGATTTCCGCGGCACTCAGTCACGAGAAGATTACTAAAAATTTTAGAATTTCCTTTAGCGGCTCCAAGTGCTAATCCCTCATCTAGAGTTAGTGCTGTTACATCCAATGATGTAAAAGAAGATTTTGGAAAAAAAATTAAGTACATACTTGAGGGCGGAAAATCATCTATTGGGGTAGAATCAACAATTATTGATCTCAGAAGGAATCCTCAAATCTTAAGATTGGGAGGCTTAAATGTTTCAACTATTCAAAAAATACTAAGAAAAAAAATAACAATAAATAACAAACCTTCAAAAATCGTTTCACCAGGCCAACTTAAAGTTCATTATTCACCAGGTTTGCCCATCAGACTTAATGCAAAAAATATTCGTAAAGATGAGGCATACTTATTGATTAGAAAGAAAAAAGTAAGTAAACCAAATTATTATTTTTTGTCACAAAAAGGAAATCTTAAAGAAGCTGCAAAAAATTTATATTCTACTTTAAGAAAAATAAAAAAAAGGAAATACAGCTCGATTGCAGTATGTAAAATTCCTGATAGAGGATATGGTAAAACAATTAATGATAGGTTATTAAGAGCGTCAAGATTCAATGAAAAAACCACTTGAAGTAATAGGATTATCAAAAACTTATAATACAAAAGAAGCAGTAAAAGAAGTTTCTTTTAAAGTAAATCAAAATGAAATTATTGGTATACTTGGTCCTAATGGCTGTGGAAAAACTACTACAATCGGTATGATTTTAGGTTTATTAAAACCATCAAAAGGAAAGGTTTTAATAAATGGAGTCGAAATTGAAAATCAACGTGTAGATTTATTAAATCAATTAAATTTTATATCACCTTATATAGAGTTGCCAAAAAAATTGACAGTTGGACAAAATTTAGAAGTTTATGGGAGGCTTTATGATGTTAACAATCATAAGGCAAAAATTGAATATCTGTGTGAGAAATTAAGACTCTACGAATTTATAGATAAATTAACTGGGGAGTTGTCATCTGGTCAAAAAAATAGGGTTAGTCTTGCAAAATCAATAATTAATAATCCAAAAGTTTTACTTCTTGATGAACCTACGGCATCACTTGATCCTGAAACAGGTGATTTTGTTAGAAGTTTTTTAGAGGAATATCAACAGGAAAATAAAACATCAATTCTATTAGCATCTCACAATATGGCAGAGGTAGAGAGACTATGTTCTTCAGTTTTAATGATGAATAAAGGGTCAATTATTGATGAGGGTAGACCAGAGGAATTAATTAAAAAACATGGAAGAAAAAATATGGAAGAAGTTTTTTTAAAACTAACAAGGGAAAAAGTATGAATTTCAATAAAATGTATGGTCTTTTCTTAAGACACTTTTATTTAATTAAAAGTTCTTTACCAAGAATTTTGGATTTAATTTATTGGCCGACAATTCAAATAATTTTGTGGGGTTTTATCTCAAAGTTCTTCTCAATTCATAGTGACTACTATAGCAATACTTTGGGAGTAATTTTAACGTGTGCAATACTTTATGATATTCTTTTTAGATCGAGCATTAGTTTTAACATGCTTTTTTTAGAGGAAATCTGGAGTAGAAATTTCACAAATTTGTTTATAGCTCCCCTGAAGCTTAAAGAAATTATTGTTTCATTAATTTTTACTGCTTTGATAAGGACTTTAATAGGATTGGTTCCTGCGATAATGCTAACCTCTCCTCTATTTGGTGTATCAATTTTAAAATTAGGATTACCACTTTTATTCCTATTTCTAAGTTTATATCTTTTTGGTATAACACTTGGGTTGTTTGTGAGTTCAGGACTAATTAGATTTGGTCCATCATTTGAAAATATTGCATGGTCGTCCCTATTTTTGCTAGCTCCTTTGGGATGCATATATTATCCAATAGAAATTCTACCAGAATTGTTTCAATTCATAGCAAAAGGTCTGCCACTTGTTTATATTTTTGATGAGACTAGAAACATACTTTTAAATGGGTTAATTGATTACACAAATTTAAAACAAGCATATTTATTAAACCTGATCTATTTAATCATTGGAATAGTTCTATTTTATTTATCTTTTTTAAGAGCTCGAATTAAAGGAACATTAATTAATATGGGTGAATAATTGGTGCGCCTGCTAGGAGTCGAACCCAGAACCTCCTGATCCGAAGTCAGGCGCTCTATCCAGTTGAGCTACAAGCGCATATAATAGTAATATATCATTTTATGAAAAAAAAAATAAATTTGATTGTAAAAGAAAGTAATAAAAATATGCGTGTAGATGTTTTTATTAATAGTAAGGAAAATGAGATAAGTAGAACTAGAATAAAGAACTTAATTTTAGATAATAAGCTTAAGATTAACAATAAAGTTATTTCAGATCCTTCCAAAAAGGTTTTAAAAGATGATGCTATAGAATTGATAATTCCAGAGCCTAAAAAAGCTTCTCTGAAACCATTTAAATTCAAATTAGATATTGTTCATGAAGACAAAGATATAATAGTGCTAAACAAACCAGCAGGTATCGTGATGCATCCAGGAGCTGGAAATTTTGACAATACAATTGTAAATGCATTAATAGATTACGAAAAAGACTCTCTTTCGAATATTGGTGATGAACTTAGACCGGGAATAGTACATAGGATAGACAAAAATACATCTGGTTTAGTAGTCATAGCAAAAAATAATCTATCACATGAAAACTTATCTAATCAGTTTAATAAACACTCTATAACAAGAGTTTATCAATTATTAATATGGGGAAAAGTTAGACCTTCTAAGGGAAAAATTGAAACTTTAATAACACGAAGTTCAAAGAATAGACAAATGATGGAAGTTAGTCGGACTAAAGGAAAAAAAGCTATTACTAATTATAGAACTATTGAAATTTTTGAAAATAAACAAACACCAACTTTAAGTTTAGTAGAATGCAAACTAGAAACGGGCAGAACCCATCAAATTAGAGTTCACATGAATTTTTTAGGAAATAGTATTGTTGGTGATGATAAATATAAAAAAAAGTTTAAGAAAATTAAGAACATTAATCCGTTGATAGAGCAAAATTTAAATAGTCTTAAAAGACAATTTCTTCATGCAAAGATTCTGGGCTTCATTCACCCCAGGAAAGGCAAAGAAATGACTTTCAACTCAAATTTACCCTTAGAACTTGAGAATATTTTAAAAATACTGAGAAATACTAATAAATAAATCATTGAAAAATATAAATAATTAATTAGATAAACTCATTATGAATACCGCAATAAATAATAACTTGCCCATTTTAAGTAATGAAGGTGGTCTATCTGCATATTTGGAACAGATTAAAAAATTTCCTATGCTTGATGCAGAAGAGGAATATATGTTGGCAAAAAATTGGAAAACAACTGGTAACATCAAAGCAGCAGAGAGATTAGTGACAAGTCATTTGAGATTGGTTGCAAAAATTGCAATGGGATATAAAGGATATGGATTACCAGTAAATGAAATGATCTCTGAAGGGAATATTGGTTTAATGCAAGCGGTAAAAAAATTTGAACCTGAAAAAGGTTTTAGATTAGCCACATACGCGATGTGGTGGATAAAAGCTTCAATACAAGAATATATTTTAAGATCGTGGAGTTTGGTCAAGATTGGTACAACAACTGCACAAAAAAAATTATTTTTTAATCTTAAGAAATTAAAAAACCAAATAGCTCCTCAAACAGAAGGGGATTTAAAAAATGAACATGTTGATGAAATAGCTAACAAGCTTGATGTCAGTAAAGATGAGGTGATTTCGATGAATCGAAGATTATCGGGAAAAGAATTCTCACTAAATGCACAAGTTGGTGAAGATGGCGATGAGTGGCAAGACTGGTTGGTTGATAAAGAATTAGATCATGACTTAAAATTCGCTCAGCAAGAGGAAATGGAACAAAGAAAAGACTTGTTAAAAAACTCAATTCAAGTCCTAAATGAAAGAGAGAGAGAAATTTTATATTCTAGAAGATTAAATGATAATCCGACTACATTGGAAGATCTAAGTAAAAAATATAAAATCAGTAGAGAAAGAGTAAGGCAAATTGAAAATAAAGCTTTTGAAAAATTACAAAAGCATATGCTATTACTCGCAAAGTCAAAAAACTTATTACCTGTAAATTAAACTTCAAAAGGATTTTCGATTAATATCGTATCATCACGTTCTGGGCTGGTTGAAATACTTGATATTTTTGTCTCAATAAAATTCTCAACTTCTTTAATATAATTTTTGGCATTTTCTGGAAGATCATCTATATTCTTAATACCACTTGTTGATTTTTTCCAGCCATCAAAAGTTTTATAAATAGGTTTTATTTTGAGCTGATCCTCTACTGCTGCTGGTAAATAATTAATTTTTTTTCCATCTAATTCATATTCAACGCACATCTTTATTTTATCTAATTCATCTAGAACATCCAGCTTTGTAAGTGCTATACCATCGATCCCTGAGACTTTAATAGTTTGTCTTACTAAAACACCATCAAACCAACCACATCTTCTTTTTCGACTTGTAACTGTTCCAAATTCTTTTCCTCTTGTTCCTAAAAGTTCGCCAATATCATCTTTTAATTCTGTCGGAAATGGACCTTCTCCAACCCTAGTCGTATATGCTTTAGTGATTCCTAAAACATAATTAATTGTATTAAGTCCACACCCTGTACCAGTAGCGGCGCTTGACGCTACAGTATTTGAGGATGTCACAAATGGATATGTACCATGATCAACATCTAGTAATATGCCTTGAGCTCCCTCAAATAATATTCTTTTTTTCTGTTTTTTGAATTCGTCAAGTTTTAACCAAACTGGTTTTGAGTATTTCAAGATCATAGGAGCAATTTTTAATAAATCTTTTTTTAATTGATCTTTCTGATAGATTTTTTTACCTAAGCCTTTTCTAATTGCATTATGATGTAAAAGAACAGACTCTAGCCTTTGATCTAAATTTTTTTCAGATCTCAAGTCCATTACTCTTATTGATCGTCTACCAACTTTATCTTCATAAGCTGGTCCGATACCTCTTCTGGTTGTTCCAATTTTTCCTTTACCTGCACTATCTTCACGGATTTCATCCATTTCCCTATGAAAAGGTAAAATTAAATTTGCAGACTCTGAAATTATAAAATTATCAGTGTCGACCTTAACTCCTTTTGATTTAATTTCCTCAATTTCATCTAATAATGCCCATGGGTCAACGACAACTCCATTTCCAATTATTGATATTTTATTTTTTCTTACAATTCCGGATGGAAGTAGTCGAAGTTTATAAGTTACGCCATTTATTACAAGAGTATGGCCCGCGTTGTGACCACCTTGAAATCTAACTACAACATCAGCTTGTTCAGATAACCAATCAACTATCTTGCCTTTTCCCTCATCTCCCCATTGAGAACCAACAACAACAATATTTTTCATTTATTAAATTTTTGTTTTATTTTCATTGAATTAACATGATTTATGGGACCATGTCCTTTTCCATAATTTGGATTTGTCAGTATCGCAGAATTTACATATTTAATTCCCAACGCACAAGCGCTCTTAATACTTTTTCCACATGAAAGAAAAGTTGCTATCGCACTAGATAACGTACATCCTGTACCATGAGTATTTTTTGTTCTATGTCTTAAACTTGTAAAAACTTTAAAATCAGATTTACTTAGATATAAATCTATTACTTTTTTTGATTTTAAATGGCCACCCTTCAGCAATACATTTTTAGCTCCTAAATCTATCAATTTATTTGCTGCAAAAATCATATCCTCTTTGTTTTTAATACTAGTCTCTGCTAAAATTTCTGCCTCTGGAATGTTTGGTGTAATCAAAAGAACATTTTTTAATAGCTTTTTTTTTAAAGTTTGTATTGCTTTACTATCAATTAATTTAGCACCACCCTTTGCAACCATTACAGGGTCTAAAACAATTTTTTTTACTTTTAATATCTTCAAAGCATGAGCTACTTTTTCGACAACTTCAGTTGAGTGAAGCATACCTATTTTAATCGCATCAGGTCTTATATCTCTTGATGAATAAATAATTTGATTTTTTACTTCATTAGTTGGTATTGAAATAACTGATTTAACACCCATTGTATTTTGAACAGTCACTGCTGTAATAGCAGTCATTGCATAAGAGCCAAGACTAGTGACAGCTTTAATATCTGCCTGTATACCAGCCCCACCAGATGAGTCTGATCCAGCAATTATCAAAATTTTAGACTTTAATCTCAATTTATTTAAATTCTTTTGAAATCATTTTTATACATTTTTTAAGCAAAATTTTATTTTCACTCTCACCCATTATTCTTATCTTTGGTTCAGTGCCTGATTTTCTTACAAGAATTCGACCTTGATTTTTAATTAATTTTTTTGCAATTTTAATTGATCTTTTAACAGAATGATTTTTAAGTATTTTATCATCTTTTATTTTTATATTTTCTAAAATTTGTGGAATTTTTTTAAAGACATTAAAAAAATCACTGGCTTTAGTTTTTCTATTCATTGATTTGATAATCTCTAAAGCGACGAGCACACCATCACCAGTTGTTGCAAATTTTCCTAAAATAATATGACCCGATTGCTCTCCTCCTAAATTGAATTTTTTCTTTTGCATTAACTCCTTAACATATCTATCCCCAACATTAGCTCTTAAAAATTTAATACCTTTTTCTTTTAAAAATTTTTCTAAACCATAGTTTGACATTAAGGTCCCAACAACGCCTCCTTTGAGAATTTTTCTCTTTTTCCATTGTAAAGCTAATGCAGCGATAATTTGATCACCATCAATTATAGATCCTTTTTCATCGCACATTATTATTCGATCAGCATCTCCATCTAAAGATATACCCAAATCTGCTTTGAATTTTTTAACATTTCTTTGTAGTTTTTCTGGAAAAGTTGAACCACAATTTTTATTAATATTAAACCCATTTGGTTTATTGCCTATAACTTTTAATTTTGCTCCAAGTGATCTGATTAATTTTGGTGCAGATTTATATCCAGCTCCATTTGCGCAATCTAGAACTACTTTAAAATTATTTAATTTAAAGTTTCTTGATAACTTTTTTTTACAAATTTTAATATATTCATCAGTTCCAGTCTCTAGTCTTTTAACCCTTCCTAATTTTTTTGGATTTGATAAGTGTTTTTGAACTTTGCTATCTATTAAATTTTCAATTTTTTTTTGAATTTTATCAGATAGTTTTAATCCATCAGGACCAAATAACTTTAAACCATTATCATAAAATAAATTATGTGAAGCAGTGATCATGATACCAAGATTTGCGTTCATTGATTTTGTCAACATTGCAAGGCCATTAGTTGGCAATGGACCAAGTGTATAAACGTGCATTCCTGCAGAAGCTAAACCAGAAACCAGTGCAGGTTCTAATGCGTATCCTGAAAGTCTGGTATCTTTAGCAATAATTGCTGTTTGTTTTCTTTTTTTTAAATTTGTAAAATACTTTCCTGCTGCTAGTCCAAACTTAAAGAACATATCTCCATTAATGTTCCCACTATTTACCTGCCCTCTAATTCCATCAGTGCCAAAATACTTCATTATCTATTTTTAAGTGCTTTGAAAACTTTTATAGCTTGATAAACTTCGTTGACATCATGAACTCTCAACATTTGCACACCCTGTAACATTGCAAAAATACTGCTACTTATTGTTCCTCCAATTCTTAAAGAGCTATCATTACTTCCAGATAAATCTTTTATAAATCTTTTTCTAGAAATACCAAGTAGTATAGGTAAACCCAAAGAATGGTAAATTGATATATTTTTAATTATCGTCATATTATGTTTCAAATTTTTTCCAAAACCTATACCAGGGTCTAAAATTATATTATTATGATAAATTCCATTTTGACGTAAATTATTTAATTTTTCCTCAAAAAAATCGTAAATATCTAATAATACATTTTTATATTTTGGATTTTTTTGCATTACGTCAGGATTACCAAGTGAGTGTTGGAGTACGAAAGGTATATTATACTTTTTTAAAATCTTGATTGAGTTTTTATCAAAATTAAGACCAGAAACATCGTTAATTAATTTTACTCCTAGTTTAATTCCCTTTTCCATGATTTCTGATTTTCTAGTATCTAGAGATATAAAATTTTTTTTATCAATTAATTTTAAAATATTTTTGAGTCTATTCCATTCTATTTTTGATTTTATAGCTTTAGATCCAGGTTTAGTGGACTCTGCTCCAATATCAACAATGTTTGCGCCAGAATTTAAAAGAAAATTTAATTGTTTTTTAGCTGATGCATAATTAAGAAATTTTCCACCATCTGAGAAACTGTCTGGCGTAATATTTAAAATACCCATTATTTGAGGAATATTTTGAAAATTTAAATTTTTAATATTTCTTTTTTTTTTTGTAATTAATCTTAGATCCTTTTTTACTTTTGTCTTTAAATTTACATGTAATTTGTTAAGTTCATTTAAAGGAATTAATTTTTTTGAATATCTTGTTATTATTTCTATTTTGTCAAAAGAAATTTCAGGGTTATTGTGAAGTGGTAATGTCTTTTTTTTCTTAACTAATATTTTAGATTTTGCACCATAATAGAAATTACACACTCTAGTGTAATATCTAGACATTCAGTCTAATGAACAATTTTTGGTTTTAGGCCTAGAGCACCCATTGCTGACCCTTTATCATCTTCTACTTTTAAGTCTTGTTTGTCTGCTGGGTATATATTTTTATTGATTATATTTTCAATTTCTTCACCAGTTAATGTCTCATAAGTCATAAGAGCTTTAGCAATTTTGTGTAAATCTTCAACCTTTTCTGTCAAAATTTTCTTTGCAGTATTATAACCCTCATCTATAAGCTTTCTGATTTCTTTGTCTATTTTTTGTGCCACTTCTTCAGAGACTGACTGAGTTTGTGTTACTGATCTTCCTAAAAAAACCTCTTCTTGATTTTCGCCATATTCAACGGGTCCCATTTCTTCGCTCATTCCATACTTAGTTACCATGGCTCTGGCAAGTTGCGTAGCTTGATTTATATCTGATCCACTACCTCCACCTGCTCCTGTTGATATATTATCTTTTCCAAAAATCACTTCTTCAGCAACTCTTCCACCAAAACAAACTGCCAACCTTGCTTTTAAATATTTTATAGAATGACCATGTTTATCTCTTTCTGGCAAATTCATGACCATACCTAATGCTCTACCCCTAGGAATTATAGTTGCTTTATGTATAGGATCATAACTTGGCATGTTGAAAGATACCAGTGCATGACCCCCCTCATGATAAGCTGTTAATTTTTTTTCATCCTCTGTCATCACCATCGAACGTCTCTCAGCTCCCATCATTACTTTATCTTTTGCCTCTTCAAACTCATTTAGTGTAACAATTCTCTTATTTTTTCTAGCAGCCAATAAAGCCGATTCATTTACTAAATTAGCTAGATCTGCACCAGAAAAACCAGGTGTACCTCTAGCAATAGTTCTTAAATTAACATCCGGTGCCATCTTTATTTTTTTAACATGAACCTTTAAAATTTTTTCTCGTCCAATTATGTCAGGATTGGATACAACTACTTGTCTATCAAACCTACCTGGTCTTAATAAAGCGGGATCTAAGACATCTGGTCTGTTTGTTGCAGCAATAATTATTACTCCTTCATTAGTATCAAAACCATCCATCTCAACTAAAAGCTGGTTAAGAGTTTGTTCTCTTTCATCGTTTCCACCACCTAAACCAGCACCCCTACTTCTTCCAACAGCATCAATCTCATCTATGAAGATTATACAAGGGGAGTTTTTTTTTCCTTGTTCAAACATATCTCTCACTCTAGAAGCACCAACTCCTACAAACATTTCAACGAAATCTGAACCTGAGATCGTAAAAAATGGTACTCCAGCTTCACCTGCTATCGCTCTGGCTAATAAAGTTTTTCCAGTGCCTGGAGGTCCAACCAATAAAGCACCTCTAGGTATTTTTCCTCCAAGTCTGCTAAATTTTCTTGGATCTTTTAAAAATTCTACAATTTCTTCGACTTCTTCCTTTGCTTCTTCTACACCTGCAACGTCATTAAACGTAACTTTACCCTTAAGTTCATTCATCATTTTTGCCTTTGATCTTCCAAAACCCATAGCTCCACCTTTACCACCTTGCATCTGTCTCATGAAAAAAATCCAAACAGC
The DNA here is from genome assembly GCA_902616875.1 of uncultured Pelagibacteraceae bacterium. Classification (GTDB taxonomy): domain Bacteria; phylum Pseudomonadota; class Alphaproteobacteria; order Pelagibacterales; family Pelagibacteraceae; genus Pelagibacter. The sequence continues at coordinate 32,560 of CACMUH010000008.1, read as the reverse complement.
AATTAATAACAACATGGGAAACCATGAAAGCAGGACACCAAATAATGATGGCATTTTTTCTTCAATAGGTGCAGCTGAAATACTCACTCCTTTTTCAGAAAGTTTTTCGATTAAATTTGGATCGTTAGGAGAATAAGTTGTAAATGAGTTTCCATTTGAATACACACCTTTAATATTGTTACCTTGGATTTCTACTTTTAATACTTCTCCATTTTCAACAGATGTCAAGAATTCCGAGAATATAACCTTATCCCCACCTCTAATATTTGTTTGGGGATTTTTAAACATATTATAGAGGCCAATAGTTAAAAAAACTATGATAGCCCACATTGCAATATTTTTCATATTCATAGGTTTAAAATAAGAATTATTATCAATTTAACAAGTGGCATTTTGTGTAAAGTGGCATTATTTTAGGGCTCTTTAGAGATAATTATTGATTGATTAACCTTTTCAATAATACAACCACCTAATGTAGCTCTATTCAATCGATTATTTTCAACTTCCTGGATAATTTTTTCTAATTTTTTTCCTCTTACAGAATAATATTTTTCACCAATTAACTTTAACGATTCTGAAAAAGCTCTAAAAGTAACCTCTTGGGGTTGGAGAAAAAAATTACTATTGATAACTAATCTTTTTTTATTATTTAAAAAAGAGGTATTTTCTCGTAAATTTTTATCAACATAAAACTCAATTACTTTGTTTGCATATTTTAAATTTTTAATCGTTTTTTTTAGTTTATTTTTATTTAAACCATCTCTTTCAAGATTTTTTATTAATTTTCTTACTCGAACTCTTTGATATTTTTCATCATAGTTTGTTGGATCTTCCACATAAAAATTAAAAACTTTTTTTGAAATAAAAATTAAATCCTCTTTTTTTATATTAATTAAAGGTCTTAATATGTTCTTTTTTTTTATTGTTGTTTTTATGTCTAGAGATGTGAGACCTTTTATTCCACTACCCCTGAGAAGTCTTATAAAAAAATTTTCAATTAAATCATCCTCGTGATGACCCATTAAAATATCTTTGATTTTTAATTGATTACATTTCTTAAAAAGTATTTCATATCTTTTTGTCCTAGCAATTGACTGGATGCTTTTCTTTGGTTTATTTCCTTTCCAAGTTAATATTTCTGATGTTATAAAGTTTTTTTTAAGCAAATTTAAAACAAATTTAGCCTCTTTTGTAGACTCAGGTCTAAGTTTATGGTCAACAATATAAAACTTAGATTTTAAATTTTTTTTAATTGCATAAATTTTAGATAAAAAAGCTAAAGCAAGACTATCTGGACCACCTGAGACTGCAACTGCAAAACTTTCATCTAAATTTAAAGAAATCTCAAATTTTTTATAAATCTTATTTATTCTTTTATTATTTAAGTTATCTCTTAAAAATTTAGGAATTTTGGTTGTTGCATTCGAATTTCTGAGACTCATATTTAGCTTTTTGTATCACAGATTGGTTTGCCTCTGGATATTGTTCTTCAACACCATTGATCATTTTGCAACCTTGATCTTTTTCTCCAATTTGTACCATTGATACACCAAGCTTTAATAAGTTTATAGGTGCTTTTTCACCTTTAGGGTATCTCTGATAACCTTCTAAATATGCTGAGGCTGCATCAGTATACAATTGTCGTATCCTAAAAGTTTCTGCATACCAATATTGAGCATTCCCAGCTAAATTATGTTCAGGATTTGTATCAACGAACTCTCTGAATGCTCTTTCCGCAGTTGAATAATCACCAACTTTTAAAAAACTTGTAGCAAACTGATATTGTTTATCTGGAGACTCATTTGGAAGAATTTTTTCTTCAGCTTGAAAAGTTTCAGTTACTACTAAAGCTGTTGAGTCTACAGAATTAGTTTTTTGTGATGTTTCGTTTGTTGCTGTATCTTTATATGATATCGATCCCAAATCTTGAGGTTGAGAACTTCCAGGTAAAACTTCCATTTGCTCATTATTTGTTTTTTTTGTTAATTTATTTGTAGTTGCATCAGAAGACACAACATTTTCTAAGTCCTGAAATCTTATTTGATTATCTGCTTGCACTTTTGACATCCTGCTGGATAGTTTGTCTAACTTAAAATTTATTTCCTCAAACTTATTTGTGAGTTCCTGAAATTGATTTTCTATTTCTGAAAGTTTTAGTAAATGTCTTGTAAGAACATCTTCTGAATTATTATCTAAATTAGAATTTAAATTTACAGAGCTATCACTATTTAATTCTACTGATCCTGAGTATACTGCTTTTTCTAGAGTCTTTATATCTTTCTGAAGTTGATCTAATATTTCATAAATATTATGATTGTCAGCGGAAGAATAAGTTATCAAAAAAAAATTACTTAAACAAAGTGTAATGATTTTAAATTTTCTTAAAATGTGTCGCATTAAAATAATCTTATGATTAAAATAATGGCAAAAAAAAGACCCTTAACTAATTGAATTAATTAAGGGTCTTAAATATTTTAAAATTAATTTGCTTTTACTGTAACAGATCTTCTGTTTTTTGACCAAGCCAAAGGATTAGAGCCAGAGTCAACTGGTCTTTCTTTTCCATAACTTAGAACTGAAATTCTGTTAGAGGATATCCCATAAGTCATTAAATAATCTTTAGCAGCATTAGCTCTTCTTTCACCCAATGCTAAGTTATATTCTCTTGTTCCTCTTTCGTCAGCATGTCCTTCAAGAACGATTGTAATGTCAGAATTTTTTCTTAACCATGCTGCTTGTTTTCTTAAAGTTTCTCTTGATGCAGTAGTCAAAACTGACTCATTAGTTGCAAAGAAAACTCTGTCAGGAACACCTGAAGCTAAATATTCAACTGTATCGGTTCCAGTGTAAACATCCCCTTGCATTTGTCCTGTAGATTTTTTTGATGTTGCGCAAGCAGACAACACTAAACATGCAAATAATACTAAAAAAGTGTTTCTTAAAATTTTGTTTAATTTCATTAATGCTCCTTGGTCAATATTTCTTATAACTAACTTTTTCACAACTAATTAAATGTTTCAAGGTAAAAAATCAACATATTTTCAGTTAATTACTTAATAAAGATGACCATGATGGGTCTGATGCATCAGTTGGGGTATTTACAAGCCTCTCATTATAGCCTGTTAAATCAATTGACCACAATTTAGCAGAAAAACCCTCTCCTTTATCATCAGTTTTAGTCTCTCTATAAAAAATTAAAACTCGTCCATTAGGCGACCAGGAAGGAGCTTCTTGATAAAAATTTTCTGTCAACAATCTCTCACCAGATCCATCGGTTCTCATCACACCGATGTAGAATTTACCTTTATGTAATTTTGTAAAAGCAATTAAATCACCTCTTGGAGACCAAACTGGGGTGCCATATAAACCATTTCCAAAAGAAATTCTTTTAACATTACTACCATCACTTTTCATAACATAAATTTGTTGGTACCCACTTCTGTCAGAGTTAAAACAAATAAATTTTCCATCCGGGGAATAAGATGGTGAAGTATCTATAGATGGATGATTGGTAATTTTCTCTACAATTCTGTTTTCTAAATCCATTGTATAAATATCTGAATTTCCATCCCTAGCAAAACTCATTATAATTTTTTTTCCATCTGGAGAAAATCTAGGAGCAAAAGTCATTCCTGGAAAATCTCCTACCACTTCTTGAATACCTGTTTCTATATCAAGAAGATAAACTCTAGGTAAATTTCTAAAATAAGATAGATATGTTACCATTTGGCTTGTAGGATTAAATCTTGGTGTCAAAACAAGTTCATTTCCTAAAGTTAAAAATTTATTATTTGCACCATCTTGATCCATGATGGCTAATTTTTTAATTCTCTTTGTTTTTGGACCTTCTTCAGCAACATAGATTATCCTAGTATCAAAATAACCTTTTTCTCCAGTTAATCTCTCGTAAACTTTGTCTGTTATTATATGACCAACACGTCTCCAGTTGTTTGGCACTGTCGTAAATGCTAGAGCCATCATTTCTTTTCCAGCCAGCACATCCCATAATCTAAACTCAACTCTAAGTTTATCATCTACATTTTTTACTTTACCTGTTATTAAAGCTTGAGCTTTAATTAAATTCCAATCCTCAAAACGTGGTTTTAGGTGAGCAATATCAGGTGCTTGAAGAAAAGCATTTTTATCTAATGGATTAAAAAGACCTGAAGTTTTTAAATTTTTTTCGATAACTTTAGAAATTTCTGACCCAATATCTTTTTTCTTTAAAGTTTTCTCAAAACTCTTTTTTGACTCGTCATCAATTGATAATGGTGACACTGCAATAGGCAGTGGATTCAAATTTCCTCGTGTAATATCTACCTCAATTAGACCTAACGCTTTACTAGGTATTATAAATATCAAAAATAAAATAATTAGATTTCTCATTAAAATATTCTATCCCTCTAACATTTCTCTTGCATCAAAATTTAATTGTAATTCTTTCCATCTTTCATAACCAGTTGTTGGAACTCTTAATGGTTGGCATAATTTTATTGCTCTTAAAGCACTTTCCGCCAAAACCTTATAAAAACCCTGACCAGGTTTATTCATTCTTGCATGATCCAAAATCTCTGACTCTTGAATTGTTCCATCTGGATTCAGTTGAAGTTTAATTCTTACTAATAAATTTTCATTGTAAGGTAGACCTAAAGGAATACTCCAACAACCAAATATTTGAGCTTTTAAAGCATCCTCTTCGCTTAAAGATAAACCTGCATTTTCAACATTCTTTTTTTGATCTTGTGTAATTTTGTTATTTTTTTTTATCGTTTCAGCACTTTCAACTTTAGATTTATCAATTAAGGCTGCAATATTATTTGGATCGAATAACTCTTTTTTTTCAAATTCAGAAACTTGCTTAACTTCATTATCAATTTTTTCTGGATTTTGTTTATCCTCTTTTATTTTTTCAACCTTTTTAGGCTTATCATCTGGCATTGGAACCGCATCTGGTTTAATTTTTTTTACTTTTTTCGGGGGAGCTTGTTCAGATACTAACTTTTTTTCTTTCTCTTTAATTTTTTCAATAATTTTTTTTGCCTTAGGCGCATATGGAATATTGGTTTTATCTGTGATCTGTATTAATTCTACAGATACTATTGGGGGAAGATCAATTGGTTTTTTTGCTAAGAAAGGTAAACTAAAAGCTGTAATCATTATTAAAACCAGATGTGATACAGAAGATATAATTATACTTCTATTCACTGCCTACCTTTCTTTATATGGTTCTGATATAAGTGCTACTTTGGTGAAACCAGACCCAGATAACAAGCCCATAATTTCCAATACTCTTCCATAATTAATTGTTTTATCACCCCTTACGTAAATTCTTGTATCAGTTCTATTTTTTGAAACGGCTAAAACTTTTGCTATTATTTTTTCATATTCAACTTTTGACTCTTGAATATAAATTTCACCTTTAGAGTTTATCGTTAAAGTCAGTGGTTCAGCTTCTTCGGGAAGAGAGTCGGCAGAACTTTCTGGTAAATCAACTTGAACTCCTACAGTTAACAAAGGAGCAGTAACCATAAAAATAATTAAAAGCACCAACATTACATCTACAAATGGTGTTACATTTATTTCGCTCATTGGTTCTTTTGACGAACGATTTAATTTAAAAGCCATTTTAGATAATCGTTAAAAATCTTTTTGAGAAATTTTCTAATTTTTGAGAATACTTAATCGAATCATTATTAAATTTATTATATGCAACAACCGCAGGTATTGCTGCTAGTAGACCTAACGCAGTTGCGAAAAGTGCTTCAGCTATTCCAGGTGCAACAATTGCCAAACTCGTGTTTCTTGAAATTGCGATAGATTGAAAAGAGTTCATGATTCCCCAAACTGTTCCGAAAAGGCCTATAAATGGTGCTGTTGATCCAACTGTTGCTAAAAAAGTAAAACCTTTAGTGATTTTTGATATTTGTTTTTCAATACCCGTCTCTAACATTGTAGTCATCCTATTATTTAAATCTGTTCTAGATCTTCTCTTCAATAAGTTTTGCATCGCATCTTTAAATATTAAAGCCATCGGATCTTGAACGTTTGCTGGTAAATTATTATAAAAGGTTTCTGCAGATTTAGAATTCCAAAATTTTGCTTCAAACTCTTCAGTAGATTGATTTATTTTTTTAAACAATCTATATTTTTCAATTATCACTGCCCATGAATATATAGAACAAGCTATTAACATTATGATAACTGACTTAACAACTATGTCAGCTCTAATAAATAAATTTATTAAAGAAAAATCAGCACTTGAGGCTAACCCAACCGCTTGCGACGTGATATCAGCTTCCATATCGTCTTCTCACACTTAAATGTGTCATGATTTTGTCTTAATATTTAAAGCTATTCGTCAATTTTGTAAGTTTCATGATAAAAACTTGCTATCAAAATTGCATCAGCTTTATTTGAGTCTTTCTTTCTTGATAATTGAGATGAAAAATAAGGAAATATTTCTATTGCTCTTGTCCTGCTGGCATCTTTCTCAGAATTTAAAAGATTAAAATATTTTTTCCATTTTGTGGGCCTTACAAAAAACATAGGTAATTGCATCGCAGTACAAATACCCTTTAAAATTCCAAACGATTGTCCAAAATTAAACATACTAGTAACACCTTGGCCAGGCATTGCAGAAACATGTTCAATCACAACTCTAATTTGATTTTTTTCAAATTGTTTTATTCTTTTGGTAATTTCATTATATACTTGGGAGCCATTTACTTGTTTTTTATTTTTTTTACCATCTGTCATTATAGGCATTTCAATAACATCTAGGATTTTTCCATTATCTAAAAAACAAATTGAACCAGAAATTCCAGGATCTATACCTATTATTAACATAATTTAATTTACAAATTCAGCATTAGAATAAACATTCTGTACATCATCATTGTCTTCAAGTAATTCAAAGAAATTTATTAAATCTTCATTTTTTTCTTTAGAAATTTTTACACTATTGAGTGGTACCCATTCAATTTCTGTTGAGATGAAATTAGTAATTTCTTTTTCTAATTCTTTTTTAACATTATAAATTTCACTGATAGGACATTGTATTTCATGAAAATCATTTTCTGATTTACATTCATCAGCTCCCGCATTAGTAGCTAGCTCAAAAATTTGATCATCTGAGACTTCTTTTTTATCGATTTTTATTATACCTAATTGATTAAAATTATGAGAGGCAGAACCCTGAGTTCCTAGATTGCCGCCTGCTTTTTGAAAAATTGTTCTAATAGTGGAAGCTGTTCTATTTTTATTATCTGTTAATGCTTCTATTATCACTGCTACTTTTTCTGGTCCAAAGCCCTCATATCTTAAATTTTCAAAATTTGACTCAGTATTAACTGAAGATTTATCAATTGCTCTTTCAATATTTTCTTTCGGCATATTTGCTGATCTTGCAGCTTGAATCGCAGATCTTAATCTTGGATTCATTGCTGGATCTTTATCTCCAAGTTTTGCTGCAACAGTAATTTCTTTCGACAACTTTGAAAAAATTTTAGATCTTTGCTTATCGGCTTTACCTTTTTTATGTTTTATTCCTGCCCAATGAGAATGTCCTGCCATAAACTAATTAAGTATTCTTTAGCTGACCTCCAAAAACATAGCTTTCAATTTTATTTGCTAAACCAGTTTTTATATCACAATCAACAATTACACCACTTAAAGTAGCATCACCAGTTGCTGGAAAATGTTTGGTAGACTCTTTTTTCATAAATCTGTTCAAAGAGTTATCTTTATTCATACCAATAACTGAGTCATAATCACCACACATACCTGCGTCTGTTTGATAAGCTGTCCCATTTTCTAAAATTCTTGCATCATTTGTTGGAATGTGTGTGTGTGTTCCAACTACTAGAGTAGCTTTACCATCAAAAAAATATCCTATTGCATTTTTTTCACTAGTAATTTCTCCATGAAAATCAACAACTAGAAAATCATAATCCTCTTTTAGTTTGTGCTCTTTTAAAAATTTTTCTGAAATCTCAAATACGTCATCGCATTTTTTCATAAAAACATTGCCCATTAAATTTAAAACACCAATTTTTACATTTTTTTCATTTTGAAAAACTTCAAATCCTTTACCTGGTGCTGGCTCAAATAAATTTTTTGGGCGAAGTAACCTATTTTCATTATCGATAAATTTCATAATATCTTTTTGATCCCAAACATGATTACCAGTAGTAATGACATCAACACCACATTTAAAAAAATCCTCACAGATTTCTTTTGTTAATCCAACTCCTGCCTCAGCTGCATTTTCTCCATTGACAATTACAAAATCAATTTTATTCAATTCTTTTTGGCTTAAAAGATTATTCAATATTTTCGAACAACCTGAGTTCCCTACCACATCTCCTAAAAATAAAATTCTCATATAAAATTTTTTTCCGTTACAATAAAATCCAGTTTCATATCATATTTGTTAGCTGGTATTTTTTTTACTTTTTGAAAAGAATAAGCCAACCCAATTAATATAATTTTTTTATTTTTTTTTACCTTCTTAATATACCTATCGTAATAACCACCTCCATAACCTATTCTATTTAAATGATTATCAAAAGCTACAAGTGGTACTAAAAGAATACTCGGGTAGACAATTTGATCTGATAAAGGTTCAGGTATTCCATATTTATTTATTGATAGAGGCTCTTTTGTTGACCAGTATAAAAAATCCATTCGATTATTTTTTTTAATTTTTGGCAATGATATTTGATAACCAAGTTTTTCAAGTTTATTTAAAATTTGAATTGAATCAACTTCATGATTATATGGATAATAACCACCAATTATTTTTCTATTTACTTTTTCTTTTTTTAAAATTTTTAAAATATTACTAAATTTTATGACTAAATTTTTATTGTTATTTAGTTTTCTTGCTTTTAATAATTTTTTTCTAATCTCAGATTTATTCACTAGAATTTTACTTAGAAATATTTTCTAAATTTGCTTTTTCAACAAAACTTGAAATTTCATCAGCAGCTTCGTCAATTAACTTCTCATAACTCTTTTGATTTATTTCAATTTCATTTTTTAATTTAAGGTGATCTTTATTAAGTAAGTTTATTTCCAGCTCTTTCTTATCTCTATACTCATAAATTAAAGTTTTAAGCTCTTTAAATTTATTTGAGAGATCTCTCAACTCATTCTTTTTTTGATCTACTTTTTTTTTAGTTTCATAATATTCATCCATTACTTTAACAGCTGTGATTAACAGAAGTTTATTCTCTCCAAGATTTCCTAGCTCATTTTTAAGATTATTAAATTTCTGATTGATTTGAATTAATAATTCTTCAAGATGCTCTTCCTGGCCGTCCTCACAAGACAACAAAAATTCTTTCCCGTTAAACTTAATACTTACGTTTGCCATTTATCTAACTCATCTAACAAAATATCTGTTTCTTGATTTAATTCATCAATTTTTTCAGAAAATTCAATCTGTCTTTTTTGTTCAGCTTTTTCTTGATTTTGTAATTCGTCTAATTTTTTACTTAAACTATTATAATCATTAATTAAACTTTTATATTTTTCTTCTATTTCTTGCTTTTCAATTTCTAATTGATTTTTTTGACTACTTAAACTCTCTATATTTTTTTTAACGTCAGGGTTTTTTAAGTTTAAGTTTTTTAATTTTGCTAAAGCTAAATTTAATTTTTTTTCTTTTTCGTTCACAGAATTCATATATATATAATTATATTATTAAATAGAATCTTCTTAGTCTAGGCAGGATAATTACTTGAGTAAACTTTATAAAGAATTAGCGAATTGTATCAGATTTTTGTCTATAGATGCTGTCCAAAAAGCTAATTCTGGGCATCCAGGTATGCCAATGGGAATGGCTGATGTTGCAACTGTTCTTTTTAAGGATTTCTTAAACTTTAATCCAAAAAATCCGAATTGGATTAATAGAGATAGATTTGTTTTGTCAGCAGGACATGGTTCTATGCTACTTTATTCGCTCCTCTATCTGACGGGTTATAAAAGTATTTCTTTAAGAGAAATTAAAAAATTTAGACAACTTAATTCAATATGTGCAGGTCACCCCGAATATCATCCAAGCACTGGCATAGAAACTACAACAGGGCCTTTAGGACAGGGAATATCTAATGCAGTTGGTTTTGCAATCTCGGAAGAAATTTTAAAAAAAAGATTGGGAAAAAAAATTATCAATCATAAAACTTACGTTTTAGCAGGTGATGGCTGCTTGATGGAGGGAATAAGTCATGAAGCTTTAAGTCTTGCTGGACACTTGGGACTTAAAAACCTGATATTACTTTTTGATAACAATTCAATTTCTATAGATGGTCCAACTAGCTTAGCAGTCTCTGATGATCATGAAAAAAGGTTTAAAAGCTATGGGTGGAATTATTTAAAAATTAATGGACATAATTTTAAAGAAATAACAAAGGCTCTTAAAAAAGCACAAAAATCAAAAAAACCTATAGCAATCTCTTGTAAAACTACGATTGGATACGGATCCCCAAATAAGGGTGGTAAAGCCTCATCTCATGGTAGTCCATTAGGTGAAGATGAAATAAGATTAGTCAGAAAAAAATTGAACTGGCCGCACAATACTTTTGAAATTCCAAAAAACTTAATGGATCAATGGAGATCAATCGGTAAAAAAGCATCAATTAAAGCTAATAAGAATAAAAAAAAATTTTCACTAAAATTTAATAAAAATACTATCAATGCAGAAATAGAAAAAGCAAAATCAGACTACTTAAAAAAATTACAACCAATAGCTACTAGGAAATGTTCAGAAAAATTTTTGGAAATTGCATCCAAACTTCCAAACTTAATTGGTGGATCAGCAGATTTAGCAGGATCCAATAATACCAAAACCAAAAATCATAAAATTATTCAATCAAATGATTTTTCAGGAAATTATATCCATTTTGGAGTTAGAGAGCATGCGATGTGTGGTATTATGAATGGTATCTCACTTCATAGTGAGCTTGTCCCCTATGGTGGAACTTTTTTAATATTTAGCGACTACTGTAAACCATCAATAAGACTAGCTGCTATGATGAAGCAAAAAGTTATTTATGTTTTTACACATGATTCGATAGGTCTTGGAGAAGATGGACCAACTCATCAACCAATAGAACAATTGACAAGTTTACGATCAATACCAAATTTGAATATTTTTAGACCTTCTGACTTAATAGAAACTTTTGAGTGTTGGCAATTGGCATTAAATAGCAAAAGTTCTCCAAGCGTAATAGCCCTAACAAGACAAAGCTTAAATCCAGTTCGTACAAAAAACTCATCAAAAAATTTGTCTTTAGCTGGCGCTTATGAAGTTTTAAGAACGAGTAATAAAATAAGTGCAACTATTATAGCAACAGGATCTGAAACTAGTCTTGCAATAGACGTTAGTCATAAATTAGCCACAGATGGCATTTACTCAAAAGTAATATCGATGCCTTGCCAGGAATTATTTGATCAACAAAGTGAAATCTATAAAAATAAAATTTTAAATGAAACTAAGCTTGTAGTTTCTATAGAGGCCTCTGAAACTGGTTATTGGAAAAAATATACTGGCAGCAAAGGACTTAATTTTGGAATTGATGATTTTGGAAAAAGTGCGCCTTATAAAGATATATATAATCACTTTGGATTAAGCTCAGAAATAATAGTAAAAAAAATTAAAAAAAAATTATGACAATCAAAATTGGAATAAATGGAATGGGTAGAATTGGAAGAATGATTGTTCGATCAATTATCGAGAATAAAAATAAAAATATAGAAATTAAATACATCAATAATAGAACTAATTCTGAAACATGTTCATCTCTATTAAAATATGACTCTATTCACGGAAAATTTAATGCAGAAATAGATTTTGATGAAAATCATATTATTATCAACAAAAATAAAATTTTGTTTGGCCAAGAAACAAATTTAAATGATATTAATTGGAATAAATATGGAGTGGATTATGTTTTAGAGTGTACAGGTAAATTTAACTCTAAAGAAAAATTACTAGCACATATTAATAATGGTGCAAAAAGAGTTATTGTCTCTGCTCCGTGCAAAGATGCTGACAAAACTATTGTATATGGAGTAAATGAGACTGAATTGAAAAAAGAGGATAAGATTATATCTGCTGCTTCCTGCACAACAAATTGTCTTGCACCTGTGGCCCATGTTTTAAACGAAAATTTCGAAATTGAAAAAGGGTTTATGACTACAATTCATTCCTTTACAAGTGACCAAAGAATATTAGATAATTCTCATAAAGACCCAAGAAGAGCTAGATCAGCAAGCCAGTCTATTGTGCCAACCTCAACAGGTGCATCAAAAGCAATTGGTGAGATTATACCTTCACTTAAAGGTAAATTAGAAGGTGTGGCCATGAGAGTCCCTACGCCCAATGTTTCATTAATTGAACTCGTTTTTTGCACAAAAAAAGAAGTTTCTATTAATAAAATTAATTTAGCATTTCAAAATTTTAGCAAAAAAAATAAAATTCTTAAAACTACAAAAGAAAAACTTGTTTCAATCGACTTTAATCATAATCCTGCTTCTTCAATAGTAGACGAAAGCTTGACAAAAGTGGTGAGTAAAAATTTGGGTAAAATTTCAGCCTGGTATGATAACGAATGGGGTTTCTCGAATAGAATGTGTGATATTGTAGAATATCTTCATAAGAATTCTTAATGAACAATATTAAAGATTATGAAAATCTTAGTAGTAAGAGAGTTTTATTAAGATTAGACCTAAACGTCCCTTTGAAAAATGGTGACATTGTTGATGAAACCAGAATAATTAAAATTATACCTGTTATTGAATTTTTAATAAAAAAAAATGCAAAAATTTTAATAATTTCTCATGTTGGACGCCCTAAAGGCAAATTTAATAAAGATCTGTCCCTTAAACCAATTTGTGATTGTTTAGAAAAAAAGATAAAAACTAACTTCAACTTTATAAGTGAGGACATTTTAAAAATCAAAAGAGATGATTTATTTAAAGAGCCTGAGGAGAAAGTTATCTTTTTTGAAAACATAAGATTTTATGCAGCAGAAGAAAAGAATGAGTCAAATTTTTCAAAACACCTAGCAAGTTTTGCAGATTTATTCGTAAATGATGCTTTTTCTTGCTCACATAGAACACATGCCTCAGTATGCAAAATTACAGAGTTTCTGCCATCATTTGCTGGATTACAATTTGAGACTGAGGTAAATGCTTTAAAAAAAGTTACTATTGAAATCAAAAAACCAATTACTTGTATTATTGGTGGATCAAAAATTTCTACAAAAATAGACATAATCAAAAATTTAATACCTAAATTTAATAACATAATCTTTGTGGGAGGTATGGCTAACAATATTCTGAGCTTCAAAGGTAATAAAATTGGAAAATCAATTAGTGAGGAAAATTGTGAAAGTATAATACAAGAAATTTTTGAAATTTCAAAAAATGCACACTGTGAAGTTACTTATCCAGAAGATGTTTTAATAGGCAAAAGTGCAGATGACGATGCTCAGATAAAAGATCTCAAAGACATAACTGATGATGATTTAATCTTAGATGTGGGACCTAAAACACTTAAAAGAATAAAAAATATAATTGAAAATAGCGAAACAGTTCTTTGGAATGGTCCTGCTGGTTATTTTGAAAACCCAAATTTTGCTAAAGGTAGCATTGAGATTGCAAAAACAATTATTAAAAAAAATAAAAATGATTCAATTTATTCTGTAGTTGGTGGAGGAGATACTGTGGCGGTTGTTAATCAGCTAAATGCAATTAAAAATTTTAATTTTGTTTCAACTGCTGGTGGTGCTTTTTTAGAATATCTTGAAGGAAAAGAACTTCCTGGTATAAAAGCCCTAAAGTAAAATGTCAGAACTAAATAATACAGCATTAAAAATTTTAGGAAACGGTAAAGGAATTTTAGCTGCAGATGAAAGTACTGCAACAATGACAAAAAGATTAGATAGTGTAAATGTTCCTTCAACCCCAGAAAACAGATTGTTGTTCAGAGAAACGCTTTTTAGCTCATCCTCAATGAAAGATTGTATTGGAGGTGTAATTCTTTACGATGAAACAATTAAACAAACATCATCCAAAAAAAATACCATTCCAGAATTAATATCGGATACAGGCTCATTGCCAGGTATCAAAGTAGACACAGGAGCAAAAATTTTAGCTGGATCTCCAGATGAAAAAATTACTGAGGGTCTTGATGGATTAAGGGAAAGATTAAAAGAATATTACAAATTAGGTGCAAAATTTACTAAATGGAGAGGTGTTTATAATATAACTAAAAGTTATCCAAGCAAACTCTCAATACACTCTAATGCACATGCATTAGCGAGATATTCCGCTCTAGTTCAAGAGTGCAATATGGTTCCAATAGTTGAGCCTGAGGTTTTAATGGATGGTGATCATTCTGCTAAAGAGTGTTTAGAAAAAACTTCTGAAGTTATAAAAAAATGCTTTGAAGAACTAGTAATACATAAAGTAGATTTGAGGGGAATTATACTAAAACCTAATATGGTTTTAGCAGGAAACAGATCTAAAGAAAAAATTACTAATGAGGAAGTGGCAAAATTAACTTTAGAATGTTTAAAATCCTCAGTACCCTCAGAAGTTCCGGGAATAGCTTTCCTGTCTGGAGGTCAATCCGAAATAGAAGCGACAGAAAACTTGAATTTAATTAACAAATATAATGATAGCAGCTTTATCATGAGTTATTCTTATGGTAGAGCTCTACAACAAGGTGCCTTAAAGTATTGGTCAAAAAATACTAAGAATATTGAAGGTACTCAGCAGATTTTTAACCACCGAGCTAAAATGAATACATTAGCTGCTCAAGGAAAATGGTCAAAAGATCTTGAGATATAATAAAAACAGATTTATTTACTTAATATCCCCTCCTAAAATTGAAAAAAATTTTTTTAAAAATTTAAAGGGAGTATTTAAACAAAAAAAAACAAGTTTTTTTCAACTACGACTTAAAAAAAATAGTTTCAAAAAAAAATTAATAATTGGACGTAAAATTCAAAAGATATGTAAAAAATTTAAGGTAAAATTTATAATTAACGATGACGTATACCTTGCAAAAAAATTAAATGCTGATGGATGTCATCTTGGTCAAAATGATATGAAAATTAAAGAGGCAAGAAAATTACTTGGAAAAAAAATAATTGGAATTACATGTCATAATTCAATTAAACTCGCAAAAACTGCAATAAAAAATAAAGCTGACTATTTAGCTTTTGGAGCTTTTTATTCATCTAAAACAAAGAAAGTTAAGTATAAAGCATCGATAAGTTTACTTAAAAAAGCTCAAAAGATCACAAACATACCAATCGTTGTAATTGGTGGAATTAACTTTACGAATTATAAAAATCTTTTGTTGAATAAAGCAAACTTTTTAGCTATTTCAGGCTACATTTGGAAAAATAAGAAATTAAAACCAAAAAACGCAATAAAAAAATTAATATGAAAATTAATGCAGGTGAAATTAGAGTGGGCATGTTACTAGAATATAAAAATGATTTATGGCAGGTTCTGAAAACACAGCATGTTAAACCTGGAAAAGGTGGGGCATTCGCACAAGTGGAGATGAAGAGTGTAAACAAAGATACCAAACTTAATGCAAGATTTAGATCCAGTGAGACAATTGAGAAGGCTTCATTAGAAGAAACTAATTTTACTTACTCGTATGAGGATCAAGAAAAGTACTTTTTTATGAATCCAAAAACTTTTGAGCTAACAGAAATTCAAAAAAGTTTAATTGGTGAAAAAGGCAAATTATTGAGTGAAAATCTTGAGGTAACAATAAGTTTTTATAATGATAACCCAATTTCCGTAAATTTACCAAACCAAGTATCCTGTAAAATTGAAACCACAGATGCTGCATTAAAAGGTCAAACTGTTTCATCATCTTATAAACCCGCAGTTTTAGAAAATGGAATAAGTATTCAAGTTCCACCATTTATTGAGAGTGGTGATAATGTTTTGATAGATACAAGAAATCTAGAGTATATTAAAAAGATTTAATTTATGAATTCAATATCTGCGAATCTTAATGTGATGATAAAGGCATGTGAAAAAGCATCTAAAATTTTAATAAGAGATTTTGGTGAATTAGAAAAGTTACAAGTATCCAAAAAAGGACCAAGGGATTTTGTAACTAATTCTGATGTTAAAGCAGAAAAAATAATAATAGAGGAACTTAAAAAGGCAAGACCAAACTATTCAATCATTAGTGAAGAGAATGGTGTTGAAAATAATAAAGATACTTCTAATTCGTGGATAATTGATCCTATAGATGGAACAGTTAATTTTTTACATGGAATACCACACTTTGCAATATCTATTGCTTTGAAATCAGACGATGAGATTACATGTGGATTGATTTTTGATCCTATTAAAGATGAAATGTTTTATGCTGAAAAGAATAATGGAGCTTTTTTTAATAATCAGCGAATAAGAGTCTCAAGAAAGAATAATTTAGATGAATGTTTGTTTGCAGTTGGAAAATTAAAGAATGAACCAAGCTTTACTTATAGAAGATCCGGATGTGCTGCACTTGATATTGCATACGTAGCATCTGGAAGGCTAGATGGATACGCACAAAGTAACTTGAATTTATGGGACATAGCGGCAGGTATCGTTTTAATAAAAGAAGCTGGTGGAATGATTAATGATATTAATCTAAATAATATTAAAAATATAAAAGTTTTAGCTACATCAGCAGAAATTAACACTAAATTTACAGAAAAACTGGGCAACTTTTAATTGTTTTAAAAATTTCTTTTGTTATAAGTCTCGTGATGAAAAAAAAATTACACCCTAATTACCATTCTATAAAAGTTGAAATGACAGATGGTTCACAATTTGAAACAAGATCTACTTGGGGCGCAGAGGGAGATGTTCTTAAATTAGAAATTGATCCGAAATCACATTCTGCGTGGACAGGTGGAAAACAAAAGTTATTAGATAAAGGTCGAATAAGTAAATTCAATAAAAAATTCCAAAATTTTAGATCAGAAAATAAAAACTAATGACAAACGCTCCTTTAATGCCTATGGCAACAGCTGTATGGCTAGTAGAAAATACAACACTCACTTTCAAACAGATAGCTGATTTCTGTAAATTACATGAAGTAGAAATTCAAGGGATAGCTGATGGTGAGGTTGCAAAAGGAATTAAAGCATATAATCCAATAATCTCAGGACAACTCTCAAGAGAAGAAATTGAATTATCTTCAAAAGATCAATCAAGACCTTTAGAAATTAAGAATACTGACATTGAAATATCAAATTCAGAGAAAAAAATTAAAAAATATGTTCCCCTTTCAAAAAGGCAAGACAAGCCAGACTCGGCATTGTGGCTGATTAAAAATCATAATATTTTAAAAGACTCACAAATAGCAAAGCTAGTTGGTATAACTAAAAATTCTGTCACTTCAATAAGAAATAAAAGTTATTGGAATTATAATAATTTGAATCCAAAAGACCCTGTTGCTTTAAATTTATTTACACAAAAAGATTTAGTTCAAGCACTAGAAAAAGCTGAAAGACGGATTAAAAGAGAAAAAAAACAAAAAGAGAAACAAAACAACTAAATATTATCCTTTATAATGAATAAATTAGATAGACACGAAAATTTAAAAATGTTAACTACACATTTTTTTGGAGGTATTTATTAAAATAGAAGTCAAAGATAACAATGTAGAACAAGCTCTTAGAGTTTTGAAAAGAAAACTCCAGAGAGATGGTTTTTTTAAAGTGATTAAATTAAAAAATACTTATGAAAAACCCTCTGAAAAGAAAAAAAGAATTCTTCAAGAAAATATTAAGAGAGTTAAAAAACTTAATAAATTAAAGAATAGAATTTAAGTATATCGCGGGGTGGAGCAGTCTGGTAGCTCGTCAGGCTCATAACCTGAAGGTCGGCGGTTCAAATCCGTCCCCCGCAACCAATCATTAAGTTTTTGTTTATAAAATTAAAAGTTAAAGAATTATTAAATTTTTGATAGAGTTTTTAATATTAATTAAGATATTAATTTTTAAATGACTCTTTCAATAGTGGTTCCAGTTTTCAATGAAGTTAAAAGTTTGGAGCATGTGATTTCTAACTGGAGTAAAT
This sequence comes from uncultured Pelagibacteraceae bacterium, assembly GCA_902616875.1. GTDB lineage: Bacteria > Pseudomonadota > Alphaproteobacteria > Pelagibacterales > Pelagibacteraceae > Pelagibacter. The sequence continues at coordinate 14,446 of CACMUH010000008.1, read as the reverse complement.
ATTTAATTCAAAGAAAAATAACTCATGAATTTGTTATTTGCGAAGATGGTAGTACTGATGGAACTAAAGAACTTATAAAAAAACTTGAAAAAATTTACTTTGTTTCAAATCAATCTGTTGAAAAAAGAAGAGGTTATGGACAAGGGGTAATTTCTGGAATTATTGCTGCTAAATATGAATATATTTTATGCATTGATAGTGATGGTCAATGTATGCCCGACTCCTTTGGAGATTTTTTAACAAATAAAGATGTTGCTGATATTTTAATTGGCAATAGAGAGCCACGAAGAGATCCAAAAATTAGAATTATATATTCAAGATTATTTAAATTAGTTCACGATTATTTATTTGATTCAAAAATAAAAGATCCTAGCTGCCCATATGTGCTTGCAAAAAAAGATGTGTATAAAATACTTATTAATAAATTAAGTTTTATGCGTGAAGGTTTTTGGTGGGGATTTGTTGGGGCAGCGAAAATGTATAAACTTAAGTTCCATCAGATAAATATTATTCACTATCCTAGATACGATGGTAGCACAGTGGTTTATAAATTAAATAAAATGCCTATGATAATTCTTAGAAATATATTGGGTCTAATAAAACTAAAAAAATCTTTTTAAATTACTTTCTAAATTCAATGAATAGAACTTTATTCAAACTTTTAATAAGATATTTTTTTATTGGAATTCTAGCTGCAACTGTCGAATTATTTACATTTAGTTTATTTATAAAATACATTAATTATGTTATTGCCAATTCTATAGCATATGGTTTTGGTGTTTTTAGTTCATTTACATTAAACAGACTTTTCAATTTTAAAGTAAAAGATAAGACCTTAATTAGGTTTGGGAGATTTTTGATTGTTAATATATGTGGACTATTCCTCTCAAATTTCATACTTTTTTATTTTAGTGGTATGATGCCATACATTGAACTTAAAATTTTAAGTATGCCAATTGTAATTTTTTTCCAATTCACTATGAATTATTTTTGGACTTTCAAAAAATAATTTAGTTTTTTAAAATGAATAAAAAAATGGTATATTTTTAATTCCATGATAATAAGTTAAAGCGACTACTAAAACAACAAATTCCCATGCAAAAAGAATTTTAATTGTATTAATAGTGTTTAATTTTAAATTTGAAATGTGATCTTTTGAAAAAAAAATATAATAAATAAATAAATACAATGGATCAAACCATTCTTGGTAAATAGACCAAACAAATCCATAATTTAAATATATAAGAGGTAAAATCAAAAAATATTTATAATTATCTAGATTAATAACTGAGATTATAAAAGCAAAAAAAACTGAAGAGATTAAAATTAAAAGTGAAGGGTCATTATTTAAAAAAAACTGGGTGAATTTTACAATATAACCACCACTTTTTATTGAATACTCAATATCATGATATAAGAAAAATTTGATAATAAAAATTATCAAAAAAATCATCAAATTTTTTTTTGATAAAAAAATTTTAAAAAATTTTGAAAAGTTAACTAATACTAAAGGAATAGAATAAAAAAAAAATAAAGATGAAATTTTCGGTATACTTAGAAATATGTTTTTGATATCTAGATTACCTGATTGAGTAGAAGCTTGAGATATATCATTAAATACACCCCAAATAAATAAAACGTAAAATCCAGGCATAGATAAAAATAAGTAAAAAATCAAAGTGAAAAATAAATCTTTTTTATTTCGATTCAATATTAGTAATAAAATATGAAATAACGCTAAAAATATAAATTGTTGTCTTGCATATAAAGTTAAAGAAATGAAAAAAGTTAATAATAAATTCTTCCTAAAAGAAATTTTTTCCTTTATTAATAAATCAAGAAAATAAAGTGATGGTATCAAAAAAATAAAAGAAAAATTTTCAGTCATTCCCCAATATGAGGAAGACCTAAACCATGGACTTAATAATACAACAAAAGGTATTAAAATAACAAAAAATTTATTTTCAAATTCAATTTTTTTAAGTTTTAAAAATTCATAAAAAATAAAAATAACTAACAAGTTAAAAATTGTATTATTTAAACAATATAAAATGTTATTAGTTGTGGGATTAAAAAAAGATTGAAAACTATGGAAAAATGGAAAAGTCGCTTCTCCATATCCATTATTGGGATAATTTAAAATTGTTTGGAAATAATCTTTCTTTAAGTCACTAATCACTAACCAAATATGATGTTCTAAATCTATATGACCAGCTCCATTTGAAATTTCTCTGATATAAAAACCAAGAAAGTAGCTCAATAGGATTAATAAAATTAAAAGAAAACCTAATTTATTCTTTTCAATTATAAGCATCTTAAAATTATTTATATCTTTTTTTGACAAAAAAATACAAATGAAATTGGCTGGCTAATACTAAAGATTGATCTAAATCTTAAAATTTGATTTCTTACTATCAATCAAAAAATTTTTGACTGTTTCTTGAGTTAATTGATCAAATGATTTTCCAAATTTTTGTATTTTTTCAATTATAACTGGGGGTATTGTTATTATGTGACATCCCAATTGTTTTGCTTGAATATAATTATAAGGTTCTCTCACACTAGCCCATAAAATTTCTACATTTTTAAAATTTTTTGCAATTTTCATACTTTTGACAAATTCAGGAACTGGATCTTTACCAGCATCGGCTGCCCTTCCAGCAAAAATAGAGATAATTACTTTTGTTTTTTTATTAATCATCTTTAAAATTTTTGCTGTTTGTTTTGCTGTATAAACAGCAGTTATATTAAGTTTGATATTTCTACTATTTAATTCTTTTATAACTTTGCCTGTAAATTGTTTTTTAGAGTTGATTACAGGAACTTTTACGTAAATATTTTTACCCCAATTATTGATCTTAATTCCTTGCTCGATCATCAATTTAGGACTGTCAGCAAAAACCTCGAATGAAATTGGTTTTCTGTTACAAACTTTAAGTATTTGTTTTGAGTAAGATTTATAATCTTTTGCCCCTGCTTTACGCATTAAACTAGGATTTGTAGTAAACCCTTTAACAAAATTATTATTATTAAATTTTTTAATATTATTTAAATCAGCTATGTCACAAAAAACTTTCATGCTCATTTGCTTATAAATTTTTTGTAATATCCTCTGTCATTTTTTTTGCATCAGCGAATAGCATAAGTGTATTTTCTTTATAAAAAAGATCATTATCTATACCAGCATATCCAGGTGAAAGACTTCTTTTAACGAATAGAACAGATTTACATTTTTCAACATCTAATACTGGCATTCCATATATCGGACTTTGTGGATCAGTTTTAGCAACAGGGTTAGTTACATCATTAGCACCAATTACAAAAGCAACATCCGCATTTGCAAAATCATTATTTATTTCCTCTAATTCAAAAACTTCGTCATAAGGCACATTTGCTTCGGCCAATAACACGTTCATATGACCCGGCATTCTACCTGCAACTGGATGAATTGCATAAGATACCTTAATGTCATTTTTTTTTAAGGTATCAACCATTTCTCTTAACGCATGTTGAGCTTGAGCGACTGCCATTCCATATCCGGGAACGATAATCACTGATGACGCATTTTTCATTAAAAAGGCGGCATCATCTGCATTACCGCTTTTGACTGGTCTTTGCTCTTTTGAGGTATTTTTAGAAGTTTCATCAGTTGCTCCCCATCCTCCTAAAATTACATTGAAGAAAGAACGATTCATACCTTTGCACATTATATAAGATAATATGGCCCCAGATGATCCAACAAGTGCACCAGTAATGACCAGTGCTGTATTTTCAAGTGTAAAACCAATACCTGCAGCTGCCCAACCTGAATAAGAGTTAAGCATAGAAATCACAACCGGCATATCCGCTCCACCAATAGGGATTATCAAAAGAAAACCAATTAAAAACGAGACTGCTAACAATATCCAAAATAAATTTGATGACTGCGTTGAACATAACAAATAAATTAAAACAATTATAGAAATTAAGATTATAGCGTTTAAAGGATGCTGACCTTTAAATGTAATTGGTGAACCGGACATAATTCCTTGTAATTTTAAAAACGCAATTACTGATCCAGAGAATGTTATAGCTCCAACTGCAGCTCCAATAGACATTTCAATTAAACTACCAAGCTTAATATTTCCTGGGCTTCCAAGATTGAATGCTTCAGGATTTAAAAAAGCAGAGATTGCAACAAAAACCGCTGCAAGACCAACTAAACTATGAAATCCTGCAACTAACTCGGGCATTGCAGTCATTGGTATTTTATAGGCAATAAAAGCTCCTATTGAGCCTCCAACCAAAATGAATACCAATACATATACAAATCCACTTGAAAAATTACCAATAGATAAAAAAGTTACAGTAACAGCAATGATCATTCCTATAATACCAAAAAAGTTTCCTTGTCTCGATGTTTCTGGAGATGATAGACCTCTTAAAGCTAAAATAAAAAGCACACCAGAAACTAAATAAAAAATTGCTGATAAGTTTGCTGATATCATTTTTTTTCTTTTTTCTTTTTTTTATACATTGCAAGCATTCTTTGGGTTACTAAAAAACCACCAAAAATATTTATCGCCGCTAATGCAATTGCTAAAAAACCAAAAACGCTAGAAGTATTAAACACACTATCTGAATTACCAGATAATCCTGCAATTATTGCTCCAACAATAATTACAGATGAAATTGCGTTAGTCACAGACATCAAAGGAGTATGCAAAGATGGAGTAACACTCCAAACAACATAATACCCTACAAATATTGAGAGGATAAATATACTTAGTCTGAATATTAAAGGATCAATTTCCATATTTTATTTAATTAGTGTTTTTTCTATTATTTCATCCTCTAAATTAACATTTAATTTTTTATTTTCTTTATCAAATAAGTTTTCGACGAAATTAAACATATTTTTTGCATATAAGCTTGAAGCAGACACTGGAAGTTTATTTAAAATATTACTTTCGCCCATAATTTTAACCCCGTTTTTTTCAGTAATTTCATCAGCTTTAGTGAATGCAGTGTTACCACCTTGTATGGCAGCTAAATCATATATAACAGATCCAGCTTGCATACTATTAATCATATCTTCTTTGATAATTACAGGTGCTTTTTTTCCAGGTATTAACGCAGTGCAAATAACAATATCAATTTTTTTTAAAGTTTCAGAGAGTAAATCCTCTTGTTTTTTCTTAAAGTCATCGGAAGCTTCCTTTGCATAACCACCTTCAGTTTCTAAATTTTCAGCTCCTTCAACTGTCAAAAATTTACCACCTAAACTTTCAACTTGTTCCTTTGACGCCATCCTTACATCTGTAGCAAAAACTATACCCCCCATTCTTTTTGCTGTTGCTATTGCTTGCAGTCCAGCAACACCAGCCCCAACAACTAAAATCTTTGCTGCTGGAATTGTGCCAGCGGCTGTCATCATCATTGGTATAGCTTTTTCAAAATTCGCAAATGCCTCGATCACTGCCTTGTATCCTGCTAAGTTGGCTTGTGAAGATAGGATATCCATAGATTGAGCTCTAGTTATTCTAGGAAGCAACTCAAGTGAAAAAAGATTTATCTTCTTTTGCTTAAGTTTATCTAACTTCTCTTTATTGTCATAAGGATTTAAAACACCAACTAGAGTTTGATCTTCTTTTATTAACGAACAATTTTCTTCAGACAATAATCCAAGTTGAACAATAATATTCGTAAGACTTATAATTTTCTTTTCATCGTCAGAAAATTTTACACCAATATTTTTATACTCATCATCTGTAATTCCTATATGAGTTCCATAATTTTTTGATAAATGAACATCGAATCCTAATGAAACATACTTTTTTGCAATATCAGGAGTTATTGCAATTCTTTTTTCAATTTTTTGATTTTCTGAAACTGATCCTATTTTCATTAAAAAACTCTACAGCAAGAACAATGCCATTAATACTAATACCGACACTACCGCGACAGTTCCCCACAACACGAATTTTGTAAAATTGTTCCAAGTTTTTTTATGGTTTTCATTATCCATAAAAATTATTTCTGTCTTGCTTTAAACTTAGGGTTAGTTTTGTTTATGATATAAACTCTTCCTCTTCTTCTGACGAGCTTTGAATTTAGATCTCTCTTCTTGATCGATTTTAATGAACTTTTAATTTTCATAATTTTAAGAGTTTAGCCTGGCAAAGTCCTACTCTTCCATGTCTTAAGACAAAGTACCATCGGCGCTGAAAAGCTTGACTTCCGAGTTCGGAATGGGATCGGGTATTACCTCTTCGCTATAATCACCAGGCGACGTATTTATACCTAAAGAAATATTTTAGTCAAAGAAAAATAGAAAATGATTAATTTTTAAAAGAATATAAAATTATAGTTTTTAGAGCGATAAATGCATCTTTTAAACCAATTTTTTTCCCTTCCTCATAGGATCTGCCATTATAAGTAATAGGAACCTCAAAAAATTTATATTTTTTTTTTGAGAGCTTAATGGTCACCTCAGGTTCAAACGAGAAAGTCTTTTCTTTTAACTCAATACTTTTTAAGGCAGATGTTTTAAAAGCTTTATATCCAGTTTCCATGTCGGATAAATTTAAATTTACGAATAAATTACAAATAAAGGTTAATATCTTATTTGCCAAATAATGCCAAAAAAAATGAATCCTAACATATTTTCCTCCACCTAAAAATCTAGAGCCATAAACAATGTCTGCATTTGCATCAAAAAAAGGTACTAACAATTTATTGTAATCAAATGGGTCATATTCTAAATCTGCATCTTGTATAATGGTAATATCACCATTTGCATATTTAAGAGCTGTGTGTATTGCAGCACCTTTTCCAAGATTTTTATCATGGAAATAAATTTGTATTTTTTCTTGATTGGCGAGATTATTTAATATTTCTTTAGTACCATCATTTGATTGATCATCGACAATTAAAATTTCAAATCTTAAAATTTTATAACATTTTAAACTTTGATATATTCTTTCAATAACTTTTTTTATTGTATTTTTTTCATTATAACATGGGATTATAATTGAAAGCTTAAATGTTTCTTTATTAATCATGTCATTTAGCTAATTTGTTTATTATTAAATATCCATTTTTTTTTCTAACATCCAGCGCATTATAAGTACAAATAAACGGAATATCCCAACAAAGTTGACCTTGCCATCCATTAATTAGTCGATTTTTTATAATATCTGGCTGATAAACTTTTATTAATTGATTATTATTTTTCTCACTTAAAAAATATTTATTATCAATTTTTTGTATACCTAGAAAAATATTTTCAACTCTATTTAGCCTGACAATATTTTTTGAAAAACTAAAAAAAACAAAAGAAATCAAAAAAAATAAAAAAAATTTTTTTGAGAAGTTTTTCAATGAAAAAATACTTATTAATAAAATAAAAATTAAAGTTAAAAATAAATGTGTTCCAAATCTGTAAACAGGTGAATAATTTAGCCAAAAAATAAAACCTAAAATTAAAAAGAAATATAATCCTAGTTTGTCTTTAAAGACAAATTTTCGACTAATTTTATTTTTTTGAAATAACAAAAACAATGTTATTGGTAAAATTATTGTTGAGAGGTGTTCAAATATTTCAACAAAATTTCTTTTTAACCAAAAACTAAACCAATTAAAATTTTTAAGATATTCTGCCGGTGTAAAATAATTTTTTGCTACGTTATAATAACTTTTATTAACAAGCTCAAGTTCATTGGATAAATTTATATTTTCCTTATTAAACCAACTAACATTCAAACATGTTGAGGAACTTGGAAAAAGCAAGCACCCTGTATAAATAAATTGTTGGATAAAAAATAATACGAATAAGATATATATTGAAAAAAACTTATATTTAAAAATATCAAATTTTAAATCTTTTAAATATTTAAAGTACAAAAAAATTGGTAAAAAAATGATGGGGATTGTACTTAATTTTATTAGGATTGAAAAAGTTGAAAATATTGAAACTAAAAAAAAATATTCTTTCTTTTCATTTTTTAAATTGGTCTCTGAAAATTTTAGAAAATAATAAATTGTTAAAATAGAAAAAATGACTGCCGGCAAATCAACTCCAAATTCAGAAATTCTCGTAAACTTTAAAATAAAATAAAATAAAGTTACTAATAGAAAATAATCGCTTATTGTTTTATCTTTTTTTGAAAGTAATTGATTTGAAGAAAATAAAATAAAACTTAAAAATAATAAAAAACTAGGTAATGTTAAAAAGTTGAAGTTTTTTTCACTCAAAAAAAATATTGAATACAAATTTAGCCAAATTGAATTATAAACGTAAGGTTTATCGATATTTGCAAACCCAAAAATAATTTTTTCTTCAATAAAACTGATTGCGTAAGGAAGATGATAATAACCAAAATCCTCATGATATTTTTGTGAAAAAAAAATGGGTATTAGTAAAAAAATTATCAAAATATAATAAATATTTTCACTCTTTATTAAATCAAATAACCTAAAATTTTTTTTATAAAAAAAAATCAATATTCCAAAAGTAAATATTGAAAAACTTATTTGAAGATTGATCTTAAAAAAAAAATGAATGAATGTAACAATCAGAGAGATTACTATTAAACCTAAAAATATATCTAAAAAAAAATTTTTTTTTATATCTAGATTTGCAATCCTACCATATCCAGATATTGATAATGAAAGTAAAACAATACTTACAATAAACATAAGTATTTGAGCAAAGATCATAAATAATTATTTATTAGAATTTTTAAAATCAATAATTATTTCATCCAGTGCTTTTGAAAAGTTCATTTTTGATTTCCATCTATAACTTTTTGCTAAATCAAGATTTAATTTTTTTCTCATTACACCATCTAATTTTTTATCATTATCAAATTCTATTGAAATTTCAGGGTCAATTTTTTTTTTAATTAAATTGGCATAATTTTTAATACTCATCTCTGTTGAAGAACCAATATTTATTAAAGATTTTTTAGTCTTTTTTCTTAGAAAAAATTCACAAGCATTTGCAACTTCATCCACGTGTAGAACTTCTCTCAAAGGTTTTCCTGTACCCCATAATTTCACAATTTTTTTTTTTCCTTTTTTTTTACTAGCGATATAAATTTTTTTTACAAGGGCTGGCAAAAAATGTGAGTTTTGTGTATCATAATTATCATTTGGACCAAACAGATTACATGGCATAAGACATATATAATCTGTATTATATTGCTTATTGAAAGCCTCGATCATTTTAATTCCAGCAATTTTAGCAATTGCATAACTTTCATTTGTTTCTTCCAATACTCCATTCATTATTTGGTTTTCTTTGATTGGCTTGTTGTATTTTTTTGGATATATACAGCTTGAACCAAATAAGATTAATTTCTTTACTTTGCAAAAATAACTTGAGGAAATTAAATTTGTTTGAATTTGTAAGTTGTCACTTATAAAGTTAGCAGGATATTTGATGTTGGCTTTTATTCCACCAACTTTCGCAGCTGCAATAATCACTGCATCTATTTTTTTACGTGAAAGGAATTTTTCTACAGAGGTTTGATTTCTTAAATCAAGTTTTTTTTTATCAATTGTGATTAATTTTTTGTACCCTTTTTTTTTAAAAACTCTGATGATGGAAGAGCCAAGCATACCTTTGTGGCCAGCTACAAATATCTTACTTTGATTATTTATCATTATAAATATTTAATTCATATTCTATCATTTCATCAATTAACTGATCTATAGAAATTTTTGGAGACCATTTAAGTAATTTTCTTGCTTTAATTGCGTTTCCTTTTAAATAATCAACCTCAACAGGCCTAAAATATCTGTCTTTACACTCAATTAAAACTTTTCCGTTCTTAGCATTTATTCCTTTTTCCTTAATACCTTTACCAACCCATTTAATCCTGAAGCCTATTTTTTTGGCAGCTTTATTTACAAATTCCTTAATTGTATAAGTTCTACCAGTTGCAATCACATAATCGCTAGGTTTTTTTTGTTGTAACATCTTCCACATTGCTTCTACATAATCTTTTGCATGCCCCCAATCTCTTTTAGAATAAAGATTTCCTAAGAAAAGTTTTTTTTGTTTATTATTTTTTATTTTTATTAAACCTTGTATTATTTTTCTTGTTACAAACGTTTCACCTCTAATTGGACTTTCATGGTTAAACAAGACTCCATTACAAGCATATATATTATAAGCTTCCCTATAATTAATTGTTATCCAGTGCGCAAAACATTTGGAAACTCCATAAGGACTTGCTGGATAAAAGGGTGTTTTTTCGTTTTGAAATTTTTCTTTAGTTCTTCCAAACATTTCAGATGTTCCAGCCTGGTAAAATTTTATTTTTTTTCCAAAGTTTAAATTCCTTATTGCCTCTAAAATTCTTAATGTTCCAAGACCATTTACCTCAGCAGAATATTCCGGAACTTCAAAAGAAACTTGAACATGTGATTGCGCAGCAAGGTTATAAATTTCATTGGGCTTTGTTTTTTTTATAATATCTAAAATACTCGAGGAGTCAGTCAAATCCCCATAAAATAGAACAAAATCTGATTTTAAATTAATATCTTTATAAATATCATCCACCCTTTGTGTATTAATAATAGAGGATCTTCTCTTGACACCAAAAACTTTATATCTTTTTTTAAGCAAAAATTTGGATAAATAAGCACCATCCTGTCCAGTAACGCCAAATATTAGTGCAACTTTTTTTTTCATTTGGAATAATTATTAATTTATATATTCTGTATTCATTTTAAACATATAATGCAAGTAAGTCTTATAACATGTACAAGCAATAGTGAAAAAACTATAAAGAAATGTTGTCAATCAGTTCATTCTCAAAATTATAATGATATCGAACATATTATAATAGATAAAGATTCTCAAGACAAAACAATTTCAATTGTAAAACAATACAAATTTAAAAATATAAAAATATATAATCAAAAAGGTTTTGGTATTTACAATGCGCTTAATGAAGGTATGAAACTTTGTAATGGTAAGATAATCGGAATACTGCACTCAGATGACGAATTTATAAATCAAGAAATAATATCAGAAATTGTATCAAAGTTTTTTGAGAAAAATTTTGATATTTTATTTTCAAATATTTATTATACGAAAAAAAATGATACAAATAGAATAATTAGAAAATGGAAAAATGATTTCAAAGAAGGCATCCAATCTAATCAAGAATTAAACAATCTTATAAATAAGGGATGGATGCCTCCTCATACAAGTATATTTTTTAAGAAAGATCTGCTAAATGAAATAGGAAACTATGATGAAAATTTTAAAATTTCATCAGATTATGATTTTATAATTAGATTATTTAGAAATCAAAAAATTAAATTTTTTTATTTAGATAAATTTACTATTAAAATGAGAAGTGGAGGTATGAGTAATAAAAATTTAAAAAATATTCTATTAAAAATGAAAGAAGATTTTCAAATTATGAATAAATTTAATTTAAATCCGATAAAGACCATACTGTTCAAAAACTTATCAAAAATTAAACAATTTTTTATATAATTTAGAAAAATTTAGGATTTTGTAAATCTACTTATATTTGAACCACGCTTATTTATTTCATTTTCAATCCAGTTATAAGTACTTTTTAGACCATCATTTAATTTAATCTTAAAATTCCAATTTAAGATTTTCTTAACTAAATCATTATTGCTGGATCTGCCCCTAACACCTTTTGGCTTATCTAATTGATATTCACGTTTTAATTGTTTTATGTCAGAAATACTTTCAATTATATCTATCATCTGATTTATAGAAACTTGTTCATCACTTCCTATATTAACAGGCTGAGAATAATTAGACTCAAATAATCTTAAAGTACCTTCTATACAATCATCAATATATAAAAAACTTCTTGTTTGTTTTCCGTCACCCCAAACATAAATCTTATCCTCATTATTTTTTTTTGCGTTAATAATTTTTCTACACAATGCTGCTGGTGCTTTTTCTCTTCCACCATCGTATGTTCCATAAGGACCATATATATTATGATACCTGGCAATTCTTACCTCAATACCATAATCTTCCATGAAATGTCTGCACATTCTCTCACTAAATAATTTTTCCCAACCATAACCATCTTCAGGATCTGCTGGATAGGCATCGGTATTCTCCTTTAAACCCTCTACAAATACATCTTTTTGTTTAGTTTTATTATACGCACATGCACTGGAAGAAAAAAAATATCTTTTTATACCCTCTTCTTTACAAGCAATTAATAAATTTGTATTGATTAAGACTGATTGCATACATTCAGCTTTATTATTTTCAATAAAACCCATGCCACCCATATTACAAGCCATGTTAAAAACATAATCGATATTTTTTGTTACTTTTCGACAATTATTTATTTCTTTCATGTCTGTTGAATAATGATTATTTACATTCTCATAATCTTGAAACCAATACTCTTTGGGTTTTATATCAACTGCAACAATAGAATTTTTGTGCTCAAGTAATTTTTTTACTAAATGACCGCCAATAAATCCACCAGCTCCCACCACTAAAATTTTTTTATTACTTATCATTTTTATTTTTTAACATTTGATTTAAGAAATTGAATTAAAAAAATATAGATAATTGAAAAAATAGAAAAAATCCAAAAAAAATTTAATTTAACAAATAAAAATATAGTTATTGGTAAAATAGATAGAAAAAAAAGAATAGCATTCGAAGAAAATAATGAAAACCTTCTTATTAATAAATGATGTATATGTTCTCTGTCACCAAAGAAAGGATTTTTTTTGTTAAGGATTCTAGTTATTGTTAATCTCACTAAATCAAAGCCAGGCAGTAAAAGTAAAAAGAAAATTTCATCTGCATAAGAAATATTTTTCTGGATATTGTGTTCAAAAATTAATGATATAGATAAAATAATACTTAATAAATAAATCCCACTATCACCTAAAAAAAGGACATTCTTAAAATTTAAAATCATAACCATCAAAATTAATATAATGCTAATTAGATAGAATAAATTCAAATCACTTATAAGAAATAAATAACTGAAAAAAACAAAAAAAATTATGCATGATTGTCCATTGATTCCATCATAAAAATTTAAAGAATTTATTAAAATCAAAATACAAAAAATAGTGAATATTATTGAGAAATTTTCAAAAAAAATTCTATTCTCAAAAAATGTTAAACTAAAATTAGTAATTATTAAATTTTTATTCAAAAATATTGATAAAAGAATTATTGCGATTAAAATAATAACTTTTTTATTTGGATTTAAACGAAATTTATCATCATATATACCTAAGAAGAAACAGCTTAAAATCATTATTAAAGTTGAAAATATTTCTATTAAGTTAAGTTGACTTAATTTGATTGATAATAATTCATTTAAAAAAAAAATTTGATAAGAAAAAAAAATTATTAAATTGATAAATAAGATAGGACCTCCTAAAATTGGTATTTTTTTTTCGTGAAGTTTTAATTTTTTATCTGGTATATCATAAATACCAATAATTTTTGAAAATTTTTTTAAATTGTAAAAAATCAAAAAATTTATAATTGATAAAATTATAAAAATATATGTCATTTGTTAAAAACTTTATTATAATTATAAAAATATATTCCAAAGAAATAATAATTTATAATAGATATCCAATTATTAAAAAAATTGCCACTTGGTAGAAATGGAAACAAGTTTATCAGTAAACCTATTGAAATTATCATTAGGGAAAACTTATCATTTGATAAATTGTTAATTTTGTAAGATCTAAAAAGTTTAACAATAATAAAAATAATAAAAAGACAATAACAAAATAAACCTATTAGACCGGTTTCTGAGGTTATTTGAACTAAAAAATTATGTGGATGGGTTGAACATATACCTATATCAGGATCATAATCAACACCTCTACAATAATGCCTAAAACCCTTTGGTCCAACACCAAATACTGGGTTCTTTTTAAATAATTCGAATGATAGCTGATAATGCCCAGTGTGATTTTTTGAAAATATTAAAATATTTTTCTTAATATCATCTTTTTTTGATTTAAAGTCTATATCCGTCTGTTCCTTATCATCATTTTTAGCAAAATATTGGTTTGTAATTTGATTGAAGGTTTTTTTAAAAACTTGATTTGTTACATCTATTTTGCCAATATCAAAATAAGATATCAACATTATAAAAACTAAAAGTACCGGTAACGGTATAAAAAAAATTCTTCTTAAAGGTTTTATAAAAAAAATAATCAGGATGTAAAAGATAATGGTCAATCCGAATGACGTTCTTTCTGTTGTTAGGAAAATGCAAATAATGTAAAAACTAAAAAAAATTATTAAATTTTTTTTAGTTTTTTTTAGGTCAAAATTTGAATAAAATATTAACCACGTCAAAATAGGTAAAATTTTTATAAGAAAACTTCCCAAAACTATTTCTTTTCCAAAAAAACCTGAAATTCTGCTTTCAAAAATCTTGTAACCTAATAAATTTTCTCC